>JAZRWW010000313.1:0-23740 GCA_045599865.1 Thermoguttaceae bacterium | reverse complement strand
CCCCCTAAGCGAATCGGCAAATCGTTCCGCGCCCAAAAAGGCGCGAAAAATCATATCGTCTGAAAAATCGATTACGTTTAGTTCCAATTCTACGCGCTCCATTGGGTTAAAAAATTAACGACGATTCGCGGAAAATCGCGCCTCGTCGGCGTATGCGAACGACTTGTCTTAAGTATACGACAAACCGAATCGAATTTCTAGCGCCCTTTGGAAAAAAAAGATCGTTTGTTGGAAATTATTTTTTAATCGTTCACGACAAGTCGCGCAAAGTTTCCAAACGACGCATTAATTTCAAAATAAACGTCGCGTAGGAATCGCGCGCGAACATTGATCGGAAAATTCCGTGAACGACGTCAGACCGACGGAATTAATTTGTAAGCGTTCACGGTGAGCCGCCGAATGAAATTCGGCAGTTGGAACAAGGCGACGCCGCAATATTGGCAAGCGTTCACGGAAAGCCGCGTATCAACGATACGCGGACTGTTTCGGCGCTCGACGGCGCGCGATCTAAGCGTTCACAGAACGCCGTACAAATTTTTCACGCGCGTTCGGTTTGGAATAAACGCCGCGCGAGAACCGACGGCGTAGCCGTCGCGCGAAAGCCGCCCGCATTGCGGGCGGATGGGCGGAACTTTACTAGACTCTCGACAAAAACAAGTTCATTAAGCGTCGCAAGGTTTCCAAGTAAAAACGCTCGATTCAAGCGGCAAAGGTCGTTACCGTCGTAATAAAAACGTCTCGCGTCGAACCCTTCCGTCGTCTCGCGTCGAACCCATCCGCCTGCAATGCAGGCGGCTTTCGCGCGTTTTTCGCTTTCGCGAAAAACGAATCCTCACGCGTCGTTTTCTTCCTGTCCAACCGCCAATCTTTTGGGAATACTTTCCGTGAACGCTTACAAATTCTCTAAACGATTCGCGTTTTGACGCAAAATCAATAAATAAAAAAATATTTATTCTGAAATTAGTTGCAACCGTCCCTCGAATATGATATATTCAAGTTTTCGCGCGAGGGGCGGCGTTCTCCAGAACGCGCGCTTTTCGCGACTACGTCCTTGCGTCAGTATCGTCCTCGTTTTTTCGTATGGAGACTAACTTATGTCCAAACGCGCGGCAAAATCACACGCCTTTCCGAAGTTGCACAACGCGACTTGGCCGGGAGTCGTCGGCAAAGGTTCCGGCGACGGCGAACCTTGCATTAGCCTTGTCGAGATGCTCGATCTCACCAAAGGCGCCGACGTCGACGGCGTAAAATTCGACGGGTTCGATCTTTTCCTCGCGCCGCCGCACTTCGATTACGCGGATCGCGACGCCGAAATCGATAAGATCGTCAAGTATTGTTCCGACTACGGCTTTGAAGTCGGTTCGCTCGTTGCGAATGTTTGGGCGGGCTCCGCGATGGGCGACGAATCGCAACGCGCGACCTTCTTGGAAGAAGTCGAAAAAGGTTGCGACGTCGGGGCGCGTCTGCGCAAGGCGGGCGTTCGACCGAACGGCTGCGTTCGCATCGATTCTTCTTGTTCCGTCGACGCTTGGGCGAAAGACCCTTGCGAAAATACGAAGCAAATCGTCGCGACGTTCAAAAAAGCCTGCGAAATCGCAATGAAATACGACGAAATGCTCGCGCTTGAGGGCGAAGTCTGCTGGGGCGGCATGCACAGTTGGAAGCGTTGCGCGCAACTTATGGAAGAAGTCGATTTGCCGCAAGTTCTCGGATTCCAAGCCGATATGTCGCACACGAATCTATTCCTACTTGGCGCCAACGCGCCCGAAGACAGGCTTCTTCCCGACGATTTCCAGTGGGGACAAACGGAAGTTTACGACGAAGCGTACAAGAAAATGACGGATCGTCTGCGTCCTTGGGTCGTCGATTTCCACGTCGCGCAAAACGACGGCACCGTCTTCGGCTCCGGCGCGCACGACAAAACGGGACGCCATTGCCTACCGAAAGACCCGAACGGCAAGTTAGACGTCGTAAAATACGCCAAATTCTGGCTTATGGAAGACGGAACGCCGACGCGACGCTTCAATCATATCTGCTGGGACGGCTGTATGTTCCCAAACGCCGCGATGAAAAATCCGCAGACTTGGAACGACGTCCTTGAAACGATGCAAAACGTCCGCGTCGCGTGCGGCTGGTAGCGCGCGTTTGAACGGATCGACGTCTTGTAAATCGTCAAAAAAAATGTATACTACGCAAATTAAAACGAATAACGATTCGTTTGTTTTCCCCCTTTTAAAGGAAAGGCTGTCAATGACAAAATCGTTCTTACTGAAAGCCGCGACGATCCTGCTAGGCGTCGCCGCGACGACTACGGCGCTTTACGCCCAAGACTGGAAGCCGGTCGAAGGGATTCTTCTCTCGAAATTCGCGAAGGACGTCGATCCCGCGAAGCCGTGGCCTGAATATCCTCGTCCGCAAATGACGCGCGACGCGTGGGTCAATCTGAACGGTCTTTGGGACTATGCGATTCTGCCCGTCGACGCGAAATTTGAAGAAGCGCAAGGCAAGATTCTCGTGCCGTACTGCGCCGAATCCGCGCTCTCCGGCGTCGGTAAAAGCGTCGGCAAGGACAATAATCTTTGGTATAAGACGACGTTCGAAATTCCCGCCGATTGGAACGGTCAAGACGTTCTGCTTCACTTTGGAGCGGTCGATTGGCGCGCCGACGTTTATTTGAACGGCGCCAAAATCTTCTCGCATCAAGGCGGATATTGCCCGTTCTCCGTCAATATGACGCGTTGGCTCAAAGCGGACGGCGCGCAAGAACTCGTCGTTAAGGTCTGGGATCCGACGAACGACGGAACCCAAGCGATCGGCAAGCAACTCAATAATCCTCACGGAATTTGGTACACGCCCGTCACCGGCATTTGGCAAACCGTCTGGATGGAACCCGTCGCACCGTCTTACATTACGAAGGTTCGCCCCGTCTCCGACATTGACGACGGAACCGTGACCGTGTTCGTCGAAACTTGGAACGCCGACGGCGCGCAAGTCGTAATCGGCGATCAAAAGGCGAAAGTCGTCTCTGGAAAAGCGACGCTTACGTTCGACGCGTCCGACAAAGAACTCTGGTGGCCGGATTCCCCGAAACTTTACGATCTGAAAGTCGCGCTCGTCAAAGGCGGCGAAACGGTCGACGAAGTCGGAACCTATTATGCGATGCGCAAGACCTCGCTTGGCAAGGACGAAAAAGGAATCACGCGAATGATGTTGAACAACACGTTCGTGTTCCAACACGGTCCGCTTGATCAAGGCTGGTGGCCGGACGGTCTTTACACGCCTCCGACCGAAGCGGGCATGGTCTACGACCTTGAAGTCCTCAAATCTTTCGGCTTCAATATGCTTCGCAAACACATCAAAGTCGAGCCCGCGCGTTATTATTACGACTGCGATAAAATGGGCATGATGGTTTGGCAAGACATGCCGAGCGGCGACACCGCGCATTACATCGGCGGCAAAGACCCCGACGCCGAGCGCTCGCCGGAATCCGTCTCCTATTACGAAGTCGAACTTCGTCAAATGTTTGACGCGCTCGATTTCTTCCCCTGCATTATGATGTGGATTCCCTTCAACGAAGGTTGGGGGCAATTTGACACGCCTCGTATCGTCGATCTTTGCCGATCGCTCGACTCCACGCGTCTCGTCAACTGCACGAGCGGTTGGTCTGATCGCGCTTGCGGCGACGTCCACGATATGCACAATTATCCCGGTCCCGGCATGTTCCCGGCTGAAGAAAACCGCGCGACGGTTCTCGGCGAATACGGCGGTCTCGGTCTGCCCGTCAAGGGACACTCTTGGAAAGAAAACGGCAACTGGGGCTACGTCTCCTTCGACGATCAAGACGCGCTCTTCAAACGTTACAACGGCTTAAATCGCGCGATGCGCCCGTTGATCAAAGCCGGTCTTTCCGCCGCCGTCTACACGCAGACGACCGACGTTGAAATTGAAGTCAACGGCTTTATGTCTTACGACCGCGAAGTCATTAAGTACCCCGTCGACAAAATGTTCAAGTCGAATACGTCGCTCCGCGAGCCCGCCCCGGAACAAAAGATCATTATCGGCTGTTCGAAAAACGAGGCCAAAGTCTGGAAGTATTCCTTCGAAGCGCCCGCCGATAATTGGAACGCCGCCGACTTCGACGACTCCGCTTGGAAAGAAGGCGAGGGCGGATTCGGCACGGAAGGCACGCCCGGCGCCGTCGTACGCACCAAGTGGGATTCGAACGATATTTGGATTCGTCGCGCCGTTGAATTGTCTGCGGAAGATATCGCCAATCCTGAAAATATGCTCGGTTATATTTACCACGACGAAGACGCCGAAGTTTACGTCAACGGCGTTCAAGTTGGAAAATTTACCGGCTATCAGCGTTACTACTTCGCCGATCTTGACGTCGAAGCGCTAAAATCCGCGCTCGTCGCCGGTAAGAACGTCGTCGCGATTCACTGCCGTCAGACGCAAGGCGGTCAGTATATCGACTTCGGTCTTATCAAGGAAGTCCCCGCGAAATAACGACGCGCGTTCGACTTCGTACTTAAAAGCGTAGTCGCTCGAACGCTCGTCTCGCGCGCGTTCGAGCGATTTTTATTGAAAAACGTCGACTCAAGGAACGTCGTTATGCTTCAAACGTCCTTTGAAAAACGTTCGTTGTTCGAAATTTGCGATTTCAATTTGGAAGAAGACGCGTGGGAACGTCTCGACGAAACTTTCGGCGAGACGATGACGCACGACAAATTCTTCACGATTATGCTGATTGACAAATTGACGGCGCAACTTCTTTTCAAATATACGCTCGATCCCGGTCTCCTCGCTCAACTTGACTTGTCGACGCTCGAAATCAAAAGAACGCGAATGCTCGACGCCGAAGGAAAGGAATGCGTCGGGGATTTGTTTTTTACCGTAAAATTCGTCGACAAGAAGGCGCGAAAAGGACGACGCGCCGTCTTCGCGCTAATTGTCGAACACAAATCGGACGAAGGATTCTATATTTCGATCCAGCTCTTGGGGTACGTTTGGGCTTGGCTCGATTATATGAAGGATCATAAAGAGGAATACGCCGACGAAGAAGGACGCTTGCCCGTTCCTTACGCCTTGGTCTTTTCGCAAGACTGGCGCGAATCGTCCCCCAAATATCTGAACGACGTTACCTTTTGCGCGCCCGGTTGTGAAAACACGGTTCCCAATTTTTGGTATCGTTGCGTTCGCGTTCGCGATTTGCCGTTCGAAGAAATTCGTCGTTGCGAACCGTTGTTGCAAGGTTTTCTGTATCTGGAACGGCTTGCAAAAAACAAGTCTGTCTCGCAGGAACAGGAACTTGACGAACTCTCGCAAATTTTCGGCGATTTGTGCGCTATGCAATTAGACGCGCGAATTCGGCGCGGGATCGTCGCTTGTTTTAATTATCTCACGGCTTTGAAAAATTTTCGACCGCAAACGACGACGTTGGGGCAATTAATCAACAACATCGAAAAAAGAGAGGGTAAACCTATGGACGTTTCGTTCCTTGAAGAAGCGTTTCCAACGCAACTCAAAGTATACGTGGCGGATTACCAAAAAAAAGCGAACGAAAAATATGATTTGGTCGTAGAAAAGTGCAACCAAGCGCGAGAAAGAGCTGAAAAAGCAGAAGAAGAACGAGACAAGGTCGTTGAAGAACGAGACAGAACCATCCAAAAATTTAAAGAGTACTTGTTGGAACAAGTTTCAAAAAAATGCGAAGTCCAGTCTCGTCAAACGCTGACTACTAAAATTCAGTCTGCCAAATCGCTAGACGCGCTCTTTGATATTCAGAGTTTATTATAACGCTTCAATTCCCTCGAGGGAATTGAACGAGCGCTTGACAATAAATGCCGACGTTAGGTCTTGTCATTTATTTAGACCTTAAATACGCTTTGACGTTGTGTCGACTGGATCGATGGAATCGAAAAAAGAGAGGGTAAACCTATGGACGTTTCGTTCCTTGAAGAAGCGTTTCCAACGCAACTCAAAGCGTATGCGGCGAACTATCAAAAAAGAGCCGAGGAAAAGTATAGTATAGTCGCAGAAGAACGCAACCAACAGCGTTTAAGAGCCGATTTACTCGAAGAAGAACGCAATAGAAACGTGCGACAATTTAAAGCGTTTTTAACCGATCTCGTTTCAAAACGATATGAAACCGCGTCTTGTCAAAATGTGTTCGACAAAATTCAGGCGGCGCGATCAATGGACGCGCTCTTCGATATTCTTCGTTTGTTACAACGTTTCAATTCTATCGAAGAATTTGAACAAAAACATTGAAAAACTTGTTTCAATAGTCGTCGTACTCGATTCGTCCTTTTTCGCTTGAAAAAATTGTAAGATCGTCGTCGATCATTAATCGGCGTTTTTTATTTGTCGTCGTCGCAAACGCGTCGCGTCGTTCGCGCGCGACTTAACAAGGAACCTTCGTTATGAAAAAACATCTTCCGTTTGTCTTGATTTTTGCCCTTTCGTTCTTCGCGAGCCAAACCTTTGCGGACGACGGTCAAACTTCTTCCCCGTCGACCTATCCGGGTCAAGTCGGCGAATGGTTCGGGTTCGAACTTCACGACTTCCAATTTGAAGGTCGCGCGGCAAAGTTGGTCTTTCCCAAAGAACAAGCGCCGGGCAAGCCTTGGATTTGGCGCGCGCGTTTCTTCGGGCACGAACCTCAATTTGACGTCGCGATGTTGAACAAAGGCTATACGCTCGCTTACGTCGACTCCGCGCCGCTTATGGGCTCGCCAAAATCGGTCGCGCTCTGGCAACGTTTCTATACGTATCTTCGCGCGGAGTTCCAACTCTCCAAAACGACCAATTTGGAAGGTATGAGCCGCGGAGGCCTCTACACGACCAAATGGGCGTTCGAATATCCAGACGAAGTCGCGTCCATTTATATCGACAACCCCGTCCTTGATTTTAAAAGTTGGCCCGGCGCTTTCGGAAAAGGCGCGCGTAGCGACGGAGATTGGAAAGACGTCCTTGCAAGTTACGAAATGACGGAAGAAGAAGCGCTCGCCTACAAGGGCAATCCGATCGACAACAAAGAAGGCTGTCGGAAACTCGCCGACGCCGGAGTCGGAATTTTGCTCGTTTGCGGCGATTCCGATACGGTCGTACCCGGCGACGAAAACTGGGCGCCCTTCAAAAAGCTCTACGAATCAGTCGGAGGTCAAATCGAATTGATTCTCAAACCGGGCAACGATCACCATCCGCATTCGCTCAAAGACCCAACGCCTATCGTCGAGTTCGTCGCCAAATTCGACAAAACGATCAAGAATGCGAAATAATTAATGACAAAGAAGCGCGCCGCCAATAAGTAAAACCGAGGAGAACGTCTTATATTTCGCCTCCTCGGTTGTTTTCTAATCTATTTATTTTCGATAATCTACCTTTTTGCGACATTCTTAGACTCAAAAGTTCAGTATCCGTCTTTTTGTTTTTAAATAATTGCAAAATTACCTTGAATATTCTAAAAAGTTAGATATTATATAAAGAAGACTATTTCCCCTTGTAACAAGACGAATATTTCGCCTTGTTACAAGAACGTGTTTCACCCTTGTAACAAGACCGTAAGGGGAAATAATCAAACAATAAAACGGAAGGACATAAAATGGAAATCGGCGAGCGTATCAGAACTTTGCGCAACGGTTTAAAACTGACGCAAGCGGCGTTTGGAGAAAAGATAGACGTAAAAGGCGGAGTCGTTTCCGCTTGGGAAAAGGGAACGGCAAAGGTGCCGTATGGTCGCGTTCTAATGATTTGCGAAAAATACGACGTCAACGAAGAATGGCTCTCCACTGGCGTCGGAACGCGACAAAAGCAAAAACAGTCCCACAAGTCGTTGCAAGAAAACGTCGAAGCGTATATTTTCGCGTTCCTTGATCAAGCGCCGCAAGGAACGCAACGAGACGTCGTCGCAATTTGCCGCGCCGTCCTTGCTCGCTACGGAGAAAGGGCGCGCGACGCTCAAGTCTATTAAAGAAAAATCAACAAGACGCCAAAATCAACGAGCCGCCAAAACGCGCTCCAACGCGCGGAAATCTTCGCGTTGCAGACGAGCGCAGGCGTTATGAGCCGATTCGTTAGGATCATATTGATCGAAATCTGGCTCGGCTTGTCGGGTCGCGCCGCATAAACTCGTTTGAGCGGAGGTCGACACGCGTTTTGTCGTATTGTCAAAGGTGGAAATAGTCGAGGTCATTATTCTCTTTCTCCTATGCAAAGCGCGCGACGAAAAGGACGACGCGCGGCAATTTGACTCCGAAAATCGGTAGTCGTAAGTATACGATATTTTCGGCGCGCCGCTCGTCCTTTTTTGAAAAAAACGCCGACTCCTCGGCGTTTTTCAGAAACTTTAAACGCGTTAATCGCGTTATCTAAACGATCTGTTTTTTCCGATAAGTTCCCGTCGTTCATTACGATCGACAGACCGTTCGTTTCAATCTGCGTATGTCTTAGCGTTTTATTCTGTTTTGTCTATATCCTATGCTTTACCCGCTTTTACCCTAAAAGGAAATATCCAATCCAATCGACGTATGCAAAAGGAAACTCCTTTACCATTACCGTTTATATCCCCTTCTAGCGCAAATGAGTTCCGACGCGTGAAACGGTCATATCGCATAATCTCATTATAACGATTCCAAACGCCTTAACAAGCCTCGAAGCTCAGTAAACTTTTGGTATTGTTTAACGTCGAGATTGCATGTCGAGATTGCATCGTCTTTCAATTCTTGTCAAAAAGTCGCAAAATTTTTTCACGGCAAGACGGTCTGTTCCAAGAGCGCCAATGTTCTTTCCACCCTTCGATAATTTCTTCGTCGGGCGGAACCAGTTTCGATGCGAAAAGTCGTTTCGTTTCTCGAAGCGATTCGAAATCGCGATCCTTGAGAAAAAGTTCCGAAACATTCCGAATTTTTGCCGATTCGTCGGACGTTTCTTCCACGTCGTCGATCGCGTCGACGATTCCAAGAGCAGTCCTCGCAAATTCGGCGTCGACGCGTTTGCACGTCAAGACGACCTCGCGCAATTTGGAAATTGGACACCTACGGCTAAGAAACGGGAAAAGCAACGTCGGATAAAAACCAAAGGAAACTTCGGAAAACCAGAGTCGAAACGTTCTTGATGCGGAAACGTAATCGCAAGCGGTCAAAAGCCCGGCGCCGCCTCCGCAAGCGATTCCGCGCGCGCGTCCGACGACGATTTGGGGCAAAAGCTGAATACGCTTCATTATTTCCTGAACGATACGCGGCATTATTCGCCCCCGTTCGATTCGCTCGCCGGGTAAAAGAGAAACGCCCAACGCGTCTAAATCGAGAAAAGCCAATTCCTCGTAAGAAATCGGGGCGCCGTCGGACGCTTCGCGCAAATCAAGACCCGCGCAAAAATTTGCGCCTTCGCCGGTCAAGACGACGACGCGAATCGTATCGCTTTGTTCAACGCGTCGCAATTCGAGCGACAACGCTTTCAACGTTTCAAAAGAAAGGGCGTTCAATTTCTCGGGTCGAGCTAGCGTTATCGTCTCGACGCCCCGTTCGTCGGTCGTACAAGAGAGGTTGGCTCTGTAAAAATCGTCAAAATCGCGCATTGGCGCTACGCTCCTTTGTTCGTTGTAATCGCACAAATCAGTTCAGACGTTCGACGACGGCAAGTCGCGCGCGAGGATGCGCTTTTTCGTAAACGGCGCGCAAAGTCGACGTCGAAACGTGCGCGTATATTTGGGTCGTGACGACGTTTTTATGACCGAGAAGCTCCTGAATAGAACGAACGTCGGCGCCGGAGTCGAGCAAATGCGTCGCAAAAGAATGGCGCAACGTATGGGGAGAAACGCGCGAGTCGAGGTTCGTTTGACGCAAATAACCGTCAAGTTTGCGCCCGACGCTCCGAACGTTGAGCGCGCCGCCGTTTTTGTTGAGAAAGACGGGCTCTTCCAAAAATTCTTCCCATCGACGTCGCGCGTTCGGATCGTTCAACTCTTCGGGCGAGGCTGGCGCAAAACTGGTTTCTCCTCGAAAAATTCCGATTTTCTCCAGCGCCGAATCGTCGCTCGATTCGCTAGAATTCTCAAGAACGTCGCGAACGTTGGGAAAGAACGTCGCGACAAAACGACGCGTTTCTCGACGCGGAGCCGCTATTTCCGCAAAACGCGCTCTGTCGCGTCTTCTGACGACCAAAGAAGATTCGCGCAGGTATTCGCGCGCAAAAAGCAAATATTTTAACAGGGCGGCGCGCGCGTAAGCGCCAATAAACGCAAAACGTTCCCGCTTGCCCTTCCCTCTAATTTTAAGCAGTTCTTCGTCAAGCAACAAATCGGAAAAGAGAAGTCCGACGCACTCGCTTACGCGCAACCCGCCCGAATAGAGAATCTCGAGAATTGCGCGATCACGGAGCCCAAGAGGGTCGCAAGGATTCGGCGCGTTCAATAATTTGTCGACGTCTTCGGTCGAGAGTACGAGAGGCAACGGTCGACGTCCTCGCGGATTCCGCAAAGCGCGCGCCGGGTTGTCTTGCGCCCACCCCTCTCGCTCGCCAAATTTAAAAAAACCGCGCAACGAAGCAAGGCGACGCGAGATAGTCGCCTTCGAATACGACGCTTCGTTCATTGCGAGAACGTAACCGCGCAACTCCGGCGCCGTCGTCGTCCAAGGAAGCGCGCTTTGTCCGTTATGAACCAGCGACTCGTATTCCAACCACGCTTCAAGGTCTTCGCCGTAACTCTTGATCGTATGTTCGGAATAATTTCGTTCGACTCTAAGATAACGTAAAAACCGCTCGAATAATTCGCGCCATATTTTGTCGTTGTTCATCGGTCGAAATATAAATTTGGAAGCCGACGTCAAAAAACACGTCGAAAGCAACATAAAAAAACCCGGCAAAAAGCTCGCTTTCTACCGGGAAATAAAAAGACGAAAAAAGTCCGTCAATCCTCGACTTCTCCGCCGTAATATTGAGATATGTTGTCGCGCAAAGACGCCATTCCCAAGGCGCGCTCCAACTTACGAACGCCGCGTCTTTGCCGAGGACGCTCGACTCCCTCGACTTCCGCAAGTTCGGCGCGTTTCTGTTCGCGACGCACCTTCTGCGTCAAAACGGCGGCGTCGTGCCAACTAAAACTCAACTCGGGATCGGACGCGTAACGACCAAAAGAATCAAGAATCTCCCGACGATTTTGCCCGTTGTAGAGAAATACGTATCGTTCCTTACCTTTAACAAGCGCCAAAACATTGACTTCTTGATCCATAAACGCGCCTCTATAATATCGTCGCCGTTCGACGTAAATTCAAACGGCGGCGTCTTAGATTCAACAGGGGGGTATAATAACTACGACGCAAAAAAACGCCTAACTTCTAAGTTCCCCAATTTATCCAAAATAAAAAAATTGACAAAAAAGAAGCAAAGCCTCAACAGCCGACCGCATACGCGACCCATTAAGTCGCAACGTCTCGTCGGCTCCGCGTCTAACTACTGTATCGGATTGTCGGAAGAAAACTTGACCAAAAAATCAAGGAAAAAAACATTTCTAAAAACTTCTATTTTGTCTATCTTAATATTTCAGTGATTTTCAATCGTTTCTCAAAGTCAAAGAAAAAGACTGAGCAACGTTTCGTCGCCCCTACGTTCAAAAACAAAAGACGGTATAATATGCGCGCATTATAAACTATAAGGACTTTAAAATGGAAAAAAAAGCTCCCGTAGAAAAAATAAGCGACGCAAAAAAAAAACGCGTTTCCTTCCGTATGTTGATGATTGGCGACGTAACGGGCAAGGCTGGACGCGATATCCTCGTCCAACGAATCGCCGCTATTAAAGACAAATTCGACGTCGATTTCGTCGTCGTCAACGCGGAAAACGCCGCCGGCGGCGCAGGATTGACCCCGGAAATTTTCAACGCGATTATTCGCGCCGGAGTCGACTGCGTCACGCTTGGCGACCACGCGTACGATCAAAAGTCGCTGTACCCTGTGTTAAATTCGAACGAAACGCGTCTAGTGCGACCGATTAATTTGCCGCCGGACGCGCCCGGAAAAGGCTGGACCGTCATAGAAGCGCCGGCAAAAGAAGGACGCCCCGCGCTACGCGTCGCCGTCGTCGCGGCGATCGGACGCGTCTTTATGCGCGAAATGGGCGACAATCCGCTCGTTGCGCTCGACAAAGTTCTAGAAAAAATAGCCGACGTTCAAATTCGTCTCTTAGATTTCCACGCCGAAGCGACAAGCGAAACGCAAACGATAGGTCGGTATCTCGACGGTAAGTTTTCCGCCGTCTTGGGAACGCATACGCACGTTCCCACGGCCGACGAAGAAATCTTTCCGAACGGCACGGCGTTTCAATGCGACGTCGGAATGACGGGCTCGTTTGAAAGCGTCATTGGACGAAGATTAGACGTCGTTTTTGAAAATATGAAGACGTGCAAGCGAACAACCTTCGAAGTCGCCTCAAAAGACGCTCGACTTTGCGGCACGCTAGTCGACGTCGACGCCGTTTCGGGAAAAGCGACTGCGATTCGTCGTCTCGTCGTCAAAGAAAACGACGACCTATAGACGTTCGTCTCGTCTTTTTTTCGTCCTTTTAGCGCGGAAGAACGCGCGCAACAATTCCGCGCAATCCTCGCGTAAAACGCCTTCGACGACTTCGCAACGCCAGTTGAGTCGCGGATCGCTAAGAGCCGCGTAGAGCGATACGACCGCGCCTCCCTTAGGGTCGCGAGCGCCGAAAACCGTTCTGTTTACGCGAGATTGAACAAGAGCGCCGGCGCACATCATACAAGGTTCAAGAGTAACAAAAAGTTCCGAATCCTCGATACGCCAAGAAGGATAAAAGAGGGAGGCTTGGCGTAAAACAAGCGTTTCCGCATGCGCGGTCGGATCGCAAAGACGCTCGCGACGATTGTGATCGCGCGCGATTATGTAATTCTGGCAAACAAGAACCGCCCCGATCGGAACTTCGCCCTCTTCGGCGGCAAGTTCCGCCTCGACGAGCGCGCGTCGCATAAAAAACTTGTCGCGGTCGCCGTCCCTGACCGTCCAACGTTCGAGCGCGACGTCGCGCGAAAAGGACGTCCGTTGCGAGTCGCCCCAACAAGAAGCGCTAACGCCGTCCCTTGCGACGGACGACGAACGGTTTGCAAACGTCAAAGAATCGTTCATATTGGCGCGCGACAACAATTAGTACGCCTCGCTAGAATCGTCGTTTAACGCAAACCCTAAAACGTTCGAAGATTCGGCGGTCGCATCGAAAGACGCTTGACGAGCGACGTAACGAGAATCGGAATTGATCTCGGTGGGAATTTGCGTCGCCGTTTGCGACGAAGCAAGTTGAGTCGATTCCATTACGTTGGAAGAGACGGCAGAGCCGCCAAACTCGCTTGCCGAGTAGTATTCGACGCTTCCGCCGCCGCAGGACTCGCAATAGCCGTTCGCGTTGGAAGAACGATCCATACCGCCAAGAATTGACCCGCAACGATACAATTCGCCCATGCACTGATCGCCGCGCTCGGGCAAAAAGGTCGGCTGACAACAATCGTATGGCGCCAAACAAGCGCGACAACCGACGAAACCAACGGCAAACGCCATTACTACTGCCATTACGATTCTACGCGTCATTGCAAACGCTCCGTTTCTCTTTTGATTCTTACGCTTCCAAATGATTCTCTGACGCTCTTCGCGCGCCGCTCTATATCCTACTATCGGCAAAATTTTCAGAATATTTAGAAAAATCGGAAAATTTTAACATTTTCATTAAAAACGTTCTCACGTTTGAACGCGAGCAGATTCTAAAAAGAGAAAAACAACGGCGCGATCGACAAGAGCTTAATGCCTTTCGACGCCCTTTAACTTGCGCGTTTCGGTAATAATTAGAATAAACCTTTCCAACGCTCTATCTTTTTTGACAGATTAAAAAAAATATTCTTAAGAAATATAAAAAAAACTTGACCGAAAGCCCTTTATGATGTTACAATAGAGGGGAAGCGCTATAGGCGTTTGACGTCAAAGCGCGCTAGGGAGTCGCAAAAGGCGCGCTTTAGCGTCGGTCGCGTTGAAAACGTTTTGGAAACGGAGACGTCGGGGCGGTCGGCGCGTTTGCCTAGGAAACTCGCCGGAATGCGATATGGTTCGCGGACCTTTGTCGGCGCAACGAAAGTTAAGCACGGGACAAATCGATTATGGCTAAAAATGAAACCGTATGGGGCGTCGACGTAGGCAATACGTCGTTGAAGGCGATACGTTGTCGAAAAGGCGCCGATCCGGGAAGTTTAGAAGTTCTAAACTTTGACTATATTGAGCATAGTAAAATTTTGTCGCAGCCGGGCGCCGACGCCGACGAAATTTTTGCGGAAACGCTCAAGTTGTTTCTGTCGCGCAACAATATCAAGGGCGAAAAGGTCGCGATTTCTGTTTCCGGGCAAAACGCCTTATGGCGTTACCAGCCGTTGCCGCCGATCGATCCGAAAAAAGTGCCCGAATTAATCAAATATGAAGTCAAACAATGGCTTCCCTTCGACTTGCAAGACGTGATCTGGGACTATCGTCAAGTCGGAGGAACGATCGAGGGCGGAATCGCGCTCGACCTCTTCATCTTTATGTACGCGATGAAACGCGAAACGGCCAAGCGAACCTTGGAACGTTACGCCGCGTCGAACGTCGACGTCGACTGCGTTCAGGGCGCCCAAGTCGCGTTGTACAATTCGTTCGTTCACGATATGTACGACTACGACGCCCTACTTGAACGCGATATTAACGAGTTAAACGATTTCGACGTTATTCTAAACGTAGGAACGGACGCTACGGAAATCGTCGTAACAAACGGCGTCGCCGTATGGTTGCGCAACATTCCCGTCGGCGGTAATCTCTTCACGAAGGCGTTGACCAAGTCGCTCAAATTAACGTTCTCTAACGCGGAACATATCAAGCGCAACGCCGGTACGGCTCAAGATCCCAAAGCCGTTATTTTGGCAATGAAGCCCGTCTTCAACGATATGTTGACGGAAATCGACCGCTCCATCAAATATTATTGCAGTCTCAATAAAAAGGCGAAGATTCGTCGCATTTACGCGCTTGGCAACGCGATGAAATTGCCCGGTCTGCGCCAATTCTTGTCGAAGAGTTTAGGATTAGACGTCGTCGTTCCAACTTCCTTCGCCAAATTGCGCGGCGAAGAGACGCTTTCCAACAATCTATTCAAAGACAACGCGTCCGCGTTTGGCGTCGCCTACGGGCTTGCGCTCCAGCTCTTAGGCGAAGCGCCGTTGAGTATCAACTTAGTTCCGCGCGACATAGTTCAGCAACGTCTCATAGAACAGAAGAAGCCGTGGGCGCTTGCCGCCGCTTCGATTTTGGGACTTGGACTGACCGTTCAATACCTTTCGACAACGTCCACTTATAACGTCGTGCAAAATCCCGCCTTGGATTCCGCGCAAAAACAAGCGGAATCCGTCGCGTCTAAATCGAAAGACCTTATTGCAAAAGCGACTGCCGCAGTTACCGAATTTAAGAAATTCGACGATATCGGTTCGAATTTGACAAGCGGAGTCGAAGGACGTCTCACGTGGATGGAATTGCTCAAGGCGATTAATTCGGTCATTCCTGCTGAAGCGCCCAATAAAGCGATTCTTGAGGACGGCGTGTCCCCAATGAAGGTTCGCGAGATCAAAAAACAGAACCGAATTTATATCAACAATATTGAAGTGCAAGACGTCGATGACCTAAGCGAATGGTTTGAATTGGTTCGACGTTGGTACTATATCGACGACCTTGAAGCTCAAGCGTTCGCAACGGACGCCGAAGGAAATCCGCTCGAAGCGCCTGCAGACGCGACCGCAAACGCGCCCGATGGGACAAAGTCGACTCCGGCGACGGCTGAGAGCGACGCCGCTTCTGACGCCGCGTCTGATTCTGATTCCGCTACAAACGACGCTTCCGACGCGTCTTCGACGGACAAAAAGTCTTCTTCCACGTCGGGAAGTTCTTCTACTTCTTCCAGCGCGTCCGGGGCGGGCGAATATGTCCCCAAATACACGTTGGAGCAAATGTTCCCCTTTGTTCCCGCCGCTGAAACTAAGGGCGGCTCCGGCTCGAGTAGTTCGAGTTCGTCAAAATCGAGTTCCTCAAGTTCTTCTTCGAAGTCCTCAAGTTCGAGTTCCAAGTCCTCGTCTAGTTCGTCCTCGTCTAGTTCGTCTTCCTCTTCATCGAAGGGCGGTTCCGATTTGGCGGCGTTCGACGAATTTACCGAAGGCGACGACAAGCGACTTGCCGAGATTCCCGGTCCTTCCGGCGCCGGTCGAATAGTTCAGTTAACCGGCTACCATTACCACAACCCGGACGACGTCAACGATCCTTCCAGAGGCGCCGAATATATTCGTCGTACTATTCTCTATAATCTCAAGCACGGCGAAATCGATTTGCCTATCAGTCTAGAGCGACAACGCGCGGGCGAAACGGGCGTCGACCATCTCACGCTCAAAGAAATGGGAATTTACTTCCCCGTTATGGTCGATCCGAAAGTTATCGACGAACGTTTTAGACTCCTCGACCCGGAAGCGGCTGCCGATGCTCGTAAAGAACTCTTAAAGTCGATGATCAAAACGCAACCGGGAAAGGCAGGCGGCGTTAATCGTCAAAATGGAGGAATGATGGGCGCGGGCGGCGTCGGCGGAACCGGCGGAGGCATGGGCGCGGGAATGACGTCCGGCATGGGGTCGGGTATGGCGGGCGGAATGTCGGGCGGAATGTCAGGCGGCGCCTCAAGAGGCGGTATGGGCGGCGGTATGAGTTCTATGAACAACCAAATCGCCAACCAACTTAGCGACGACCAAGTTTTGAATTTAGCTCGTTACGATTTTACTATTCAATTCGTGTGGATGGAAACGCCTCCAAGCGATCGCGATGCGCGACGTAAAGCCGCCGAAGAGGAAGCCGCGAAAGCGTCCGAATCTTCAGAAGCTGGCGCCGAATCTTCAGAGGCTGGCGCCGACGGGACCGCGAATACGACTGAACCCGCGACAACGGACGACGACGCAAACGAGACTGCGTTGAGCGAAGACGCCAATGTAGCGGAAACGACCGCCCCGGCTGAAGACGCAAACGCGAATGCGACGGTCAACGACGTCAACGCAACGGAAACGACCGTACCGGCTGAAAACGCAAACGCGACGGAAGCGTCCGCCTCGACCGAAGACGCCAACGCGAATGCGACGACAAACGACGCAAACGCGACGGAAACGACCGCCCCGGCTGAAAACGCAAACGCGACGGAAGCGACCGCCTCGACCGAAGACGCCAACGCGAATGCGGCGCCAAACGACGCAAACGCGACGGAGTCTGCGGAGCCCGTTGTTCCGTAAGCGTCTCGCGTGCGGCAGATTCAGTCGCGTCTTGAGCCGCGTCGTCGCACGCTTGAATTTAACGTATGGCTAAAATGGATGATAAAGCGCGCGTCGAAACGTCGCGCGCAACCTTATAAAACGTTCGTAAGAGCGTTTCCCTTTGTTCGACTTCCGATAGAACAATCCTCGTCGTTTCGGAATTGAAGCGTCGAGACCGTTTGAAACAGTTCGATTTAGTTCGGATTTTTTCCTACCGTTTTCCGCAAAGTTCCGAGCGGTTCCCTAGTCGACTCGTAGCAAGCGCCGCGCGCGCGTCGTCGTTGGGATATAAAGGTGAAAAGAATGGCAAAAGCTAAAGGCAGTTTTAAGCCGGAAGATCTGAAAAGATATTATTTTTGGATCGTCCTACCGTTGATTCTTATACTTACGTTCGTCTTTTTCTTTCTCGCGAAAGGAAAGATCAAGAAGGCTTACGTTGAAAAGACGAGCGCCATTACGGCGGCCAAAGGCGAAGTCGACACGATCGCCGGCAATAAGAAACATCCAAACGACAATACTATCAAAGCGATCAAAGCGGAAACTGCCGTGTTGGCAAACAGCGTGTACGGCGCTTGGGAACTGATGTACGGCGATCAAAAGTTGCGAAACCGTTGGCCTCGTCAGTTGTCGAACGAATTTCTTGACTTGGTTGAGAACAAGTTGAAGTTTCGCGATCCGATCGGCGTCGGCAACCCGCATATGCTCGAAGACTACGGACTCTTCATTGCAAATCACCTTCCCGATTTGCTGAAGGAGATGAATCGTCGTCGCGTTCAAGTTCGCGAATACAAGTTGCTCAAGAAGAAGGAAATGAGCCAACTTGGAATCACGGGTAAGCCAGAACAATTCTGGCCGGTGTACGTCTATCAGGACGACAAAGGCGTTCAGCATCTGTATCTTGCGATCTATACGGATCCTGAGGATGAAAAATCTGCAGTTGAAAGCGTATATCAATACGAAATCGATCTGACCAATCCCAATAATTCGTTGGTTACGAATTTTGACGACAGCGCTTTACGAGACAAATTGATAGCGAAAGAGCCCGAGCCGTACTACAGAGAAGTCGATCCCTGGATTATGGATCCCAAATCGATGATTATGTTCGGTATGGAATTGAACGATATGCAGGGAATTATGCAGGCCATCAACGGAACCGAAGGCGGCGCGGGCGCGATGGGCGGTTCAATGGGCGGTTCAATGGGCGGCTCAATGGGCGGTTCAATGGGCGGTTCCGGCGGCGCGCGCGGTTCGATGGGCGGTTCTAGCGCCGAAGGTATGAGCGGCGGAATGGGCGGAGGTATGGGAATGGGAATTTCTTCCATTCCGGGCGACGGTTACGATCCCGCTGTATGCCAAGTTCCCGGCACCGCTCTTGAATTTCTTTTCGAAGGCGGAATGACCGGCGGCGTCGGCGGAGGTCGTATGGGCGGCGGAGCAACCGGTAGCGGAATGACCGGGGGTCTGGGCGGCGGCTCGCGCGGCGGAGCTATGTCCGGCGGTATGGGCGGTTCGCGCGGCGGAATGTCCGGCGGTATGGGCGGGGATTCGATGGGTATGGGCGGTTCCACCAACATTGAAGATCCGAGTTGGTCGATCAGGAAGCACTGCAGTCTTCCTCCCTATAAGGAGCGTCGACGCGTCGTTGGAAACGTCGATTGGATCGACCCCGAAATTTACGCGTTGCCAACTTGGGATTCCCAAGCCAACCCGACTTCTATTGAAGTTTGGTACGCGCAAGAAACTTTGTGGGTTTTCGAAGCCTTGATTCGCGTTGTTGCCGAGACTAATAGGGACTACGTAGACAACCTCGCAAAAGCGCCCGTGAAATGCGTCGAACAGATGCTTATCGGGCAAAACGCGGCGATCGAATTTACGACGTTGACGCAAACGATCGGCGATTTGACGGGTA
Source organism: Thermoguttaceae bacterium (assembly GCA_045599865.1). Taxonomy (GTDB): domain Bacteria; phylum Planctomycetota; class Planctomycetia; order Pirellulales; family Thermoguttaceae; genus RUG369. Next base: position 4,478 of record JAZRWW010000313.1, on the reverse strand, counting down.
AGTCGGCTACTGCAAACGCAATGGGCTCCGATTCCTCGATGACGTCTTCGATGGGTTCGGGGTCGGGATCGGGTTCCGGCAGTATGGGCGGCGGTATGATGGGCGGCGAAGGGGGACTTGCTTTGACGGGTTCTGCGGAAGCGCAAGCGGGTACGAAGATTCTCTTTGGTCGATATATCGGGGAAGACAACAAGCCTTTGAAGTCGGACGACAAACCGCCTTTTGCCGAATTTAACAACATGCCGGTCTGCTTGAAGGTCGTTATCGACCAGCGCCGTATTCCAGACTTGCTTGTTAGTTGCGCCAACTGTTCAATGCCGATCGACGTCAAACATATTCGTATTTGTCCTGACAACAACGTGCCTTTCGTGATGCCGATTCCTTTGGAAAATATGTCGTCCGAAGCCGGCGGTATGGGCGGCGGTATGGGCGGCGCGATGATGGGCGGCGGTATGATGGGCGGTTCAACGATGGGCGGCGGTATGGGCGGTTCTGGTTCCGGCGAAAACGGCAACGCGCGCGGAGCTATGGGAGCCGACTCGATGGGAATGGGCGGCGGAGTCGAAATTGGACGCTCCGAATTGGGTCAATCCGAGTACGGAGTCGACGCCATTCGCGTTGAAATTTACGGCGTCATCAACATCTTTAACGAACCGAACAAAGAGAACTTTGCAACAGGTTCCTCTGCGGAAGAAGCGGACGCCGAGTCGCAAGCCATTCTTTCCGAGGTCGGCGCGACGAGCGACGGCGCCGTTGATTCGGAAAACGCGCCTGCGACAGACGATCAAAACGCCGAGCCGACGACGACCGATCAAAGCGCCGCGCCGACGACGACCGATCAAAGCGCCGAGCCTACGGCAGACGATCAAAACGCCGAGCCTGCGGCAGACAATCAAAACGCCGCGCCTGCGGCAAACGACGCGGCTTGACGCGCCGAGACGTTCCGCGAACGTTTCGAATAATCGAAACGTTCGCTATCGACTGTTCGAAATAGTTTAAGAAGCAAATAAGAGCAATAGAGGACGCCATGCGCGCGAAAGCTAAAGAAGATAAAGAAGCCAAAGCCGCGAAGAAAGCAACGGCAAAGGAAGAAAAAGCCGCGAAAGCTAAAGCAAAAGCGAAGCCGAAGAAAAAAGCCTCGACGGGAACGGAAGACTATAATTTCTTTCTTTTACACGGGGAAAAGATCGGCGTTGCCGTCGCGCTGTTAGTTTTTGCGGGACTCGTCGCTTCCGGTAGCGGATTGGATAAATTTACGTTGACCCCGGAACAGATTAATAGTTCGTCGAGTTCAGCCGAGACGACGATTAAAGACAGCAAGGTTACGCCAAAAGAATACGACGAAGGCGTCGTTGTCTATCCTTTTGATTCTTATGCCGAGCTTATTAAGAGCAACGTTAAAGTCAATTCTTATGAAACTGCGACACGTTGGGAACAATCGTTGTTTCCAGATAAGATCAAACGTCCGAACGTCGTTCCGCTCCCGCTTGAAAATTTACGCGCCGTCGCTTGCGTTGGCGCTATTATGTACAACGCGATTTCCGCGAACGGCGCCTCTAACGCCGGAGGAGGAATGGGCGGCGGCATGGGCGCCGGAGGAGTCGGCGCAGGCGGCATGGGCGGCGGTATGACGGGCGGTATGGGAGGCGCGTCCGGCGAATTAAAGGGACGCCACTGGATTACCCTTACGGGTTCGATTCCGATTCGCAAGCAACAACTTGCCTATAACGAACTGTTTGGCAACGCTCAGTATACCGACGATCGGCGCGACCAACCTCGCTATGTCTATTACGCGTTGGAACGCGGCGTAGTCGATCCGACGGGTAAAATCGATTGGCAAAAAGTGGACGTCATTAGCGCGATTCAAAAAGAAAACCAACGTTGGTCTGGAGTTGGTTCCGACCAAGTCGGCTATAACTATATGGCGCCCACGTGGCCTTCTTACCCGCCGATGGCGATGAATTGCCCTCCAATGGCGAATAAACCTTTCGGCGAAGAAGTCGCCAACTTGCCCAATATTCCTCTAAGTTCTACCGAACAAATCGACGTTCAAGCGTCTGACGTCAAAGAATGGAACGAACTGCAAGAGGCAATGAAAAAGTTCGACGAATCCGATCTTTTCAAACGCGACCCGTTTGCCGACGCATCTATGGGCGGAGGAATGGGTATGTCCGGCGCCGGTATGATGGGCGGCGGAATGGAAACCGGCGGTGGAACGGGTATGTCGGGCGGTATGTCCGGCGGCGCGGTCGGAGGAAATTCATGGCTTGTCAATCAAGAAGCTATTAATGAATCTCGTATGAAGATTCAACAAGCGGTCTCCGTCGATTACTACCTTTTCAGATACTTTGACTTTGAAGTCGAACCGGACAAAACGTACGTTTATCGCGTCAAATTGCTCTTGGGTAATCCAAACCTCGGAGTTGAAGAACGTTTCGTCGAAGATCCTTCGGTTTTGGAGAAAACGCTCATTGAATCCGAATTCAGCGCGCCGTCCAATCCCGTTGCGTTAGGAGCGATTTCTCGAGTTCTGGCGGAAAACGTCGAAGCGTCGTCAAGACCGGGAGCCGAACCTCGTATTACGCTTTCTTCCGTCTACTTTGACGAAGAAGACGCGTCCGAATCGATCATTCAGGGGCAAAACATTAAACGCGGTCAAGTCGCCAACTTCTACAGCCAGAAGCACGACGCCGTGTCGGTCGCCGGAGGTCGATCCTCCTCTTCGATGTACGACGCTATGGGTATGGGATCCGGTGCAGGTTCCAAAAAAGGCGGCAAGCCAAAGAACAAGTCTGTCGACCATATTTCTAACGTATGCGTCGTCGACGCCTTAGGCGGAGCCAAGATTTCCGGCGTTACGTTGCGCTCGCCCGGCAAGGTGTTGTTCCTCGAACCGAACGGACTGCTTCAAATTCGTGAAGTCAAAGAAGACGCGAGAGAGTTGGGACGTTACGACAATTCCGCCGGAGGTATGGGAATGGGAATGGGAACAGGCGCCGCAGGAATGATGATGTAGCGTATTTCTCCCTCGTAGTAATTTAGTAGTAATTTACTCGAAAGCCCTGCCGCAAAGCGCGTCGGGGTTTTTGTTTATTGATCGATAAAGCAAAATGAATCGTATTGATGATTTGGGCGCGTCAATTTTTCAAGGGCGCGCAAACCGTATAGAAACGGAACGTCTGATAATAGCGCCTTTAACGCGCGAAGAATCCGAACTCTATTTAACCGACGTCGACGCCTTTGCGCGCGCGTTACGTTTGGCAAAAGCGCCAGACGAGCCGGACGAAGGAACGAAACGCGCTTTGAACTGGTTAATCGATCAAGGTTTGCAGTATGATAAAAACTCAAGCGTTTGGGCGGCGATTTGGGCGTTTATCGACAAACGAGAAAACGTCGTCGTTGGAAACGCCTGTTTTAAAGGCGAGCCGATCGACGGCGACGCCGAAATTGGATACGGAACAGAACGCGAATTTCAAAATCGCGGGTATATGACCGAAGGCGTGAGAGGTCTCGTCTCTTGGGGGCGTCAACGAAACGATTTACGTGGAATCGTCGCCGAGACGCTCAAAGACAACATCCCTTCCCAACGCGTCTTAGAAAGCGCCGGATTCGTCCAATTAGGAGACGGCAAAAGCGAAAAAGACGCCTTCTTTTGGCGCGTCGACGTCAAATAAACCGTCTTCTGAAAACGTCGACGCGATTCGACGCCCTTCTTGAAATTTTAGCGCGTCGAGGTTATAATAGGTGAGAAACTTGGCGTTTTCGGCGCGCGTCTTCGAAGCGTGAACGATCGGCGACGAAAACAACACGGAACAAGAGGAGCATAAAGTGGCGTCTCAATTAACGCAATCCAAGGCTTGGAAAGATCTTGAAGCGCATCAAAAAGAAACGGCAAATTTGTCGATGCGCGAAATGTTCGCCAACGATCCAGAACGGTTCAAGAAATTCTCGCTTGAATTCGGCGGTCTGTTGTATGATTTCTCCAAAAATCGCATCACTGAAAAAACGCTCGATCTCTTAATCGCGCTGGCGGAACAAGCGCAAATCAAAGAAAAAGCGGAAATGATGTTCAGCGGTGAAAAGATCAACGTTACCGAACGTCGCGCCGTCTTGCATACCGCGTTGCGCAATCGTTGCAACGCGCCGGTTTACGTAGATGGAAAAGACGTTATGCCCGACGTAAACCGCGTCTTGGAAAAAATGAAAGATTTCAGCGAACGCGTTCGAAGCGGCGAATGGAAAGGCTATACGGGCAAAGCGATCACGGACGTCGTAAACGTCGGCATCGGCGGTTCCGACCTTGGACCCTGCATGGTCTGCGAAGCGTTGACTCCGTATCAAACGAACATTACGCCGCATTTCGTCTCCAACGTCGACGGCACGCACATCGTCGAGACGCTCAAAAAGCTCGATCCGGAAACGACCCTCTTCATTATCGCTTCCAAGACCTTCACGACTCAGGAGACGATGACGAACGC
>JAZRWW010000312.1:0-23156 GCA_045599865.1 Thermoguttaceae bacterium | reverse complement strand
CGAAAGCCGCCCGCATTGCGGGCGGATGGGCGGAACTTTACTAGACTCTCGACAAAACAAGTTCATTAAGCGTCCCAAGGTTTTCAAGTAAAAACGCTCGATTCAAGCGGCAAAGGTCGTTACTGTCGTAATAAAAAACGTCTCGCGTCGACCCCATCCGCCTGCAATGCAGGCGGCTTTCGCGCGTTTTTCGCTTTCGCGAAAAACGAATCCTCACGCGTCGTTTTCTTCCTGTCCAACCGCCGATCTTTTGGGAATACTTTCCGTGAATGCTTACAACAAAAAAAACGCCAACGCTTATCCATACCATCCGCCTGCAACGCAGGCGGCTTTCGCGCGCGTCGCAAAGCGACGCGACACGCGCGCGACGTTTTGCGACGCGCGCGTTGTTTTGTCAAAAATTTAGGCGTCAACAACTCGTTATTTTCTATGAACGCTTACCCAAAAAACAAGAAAAGTTACTCGCCCTGGCTAGGAATAAGAACGGCGCGAAATCCCAACGGGTTGACCCAATGCCCGCCCCCGTTGAACATACGAATTCCCGGATGGCAATATACTATGGAATTCTGGCAAGCGCCGCCGCGTACGGCGTATCCGACGCTTGGTCCGCGGGTACATTGGGAGCAAGTCAATTCGAGAACGTTTCCAAGCATATCGTAGAGTCCCCAAGCGTTGGGTTTCTTCTTTCCAACCTCTTGGATTCTTTCGCGACTATTGTCTTCGTGCCAAGCGCATTCGTCAAGAGGAACGCCGTAAGTATCGCCCGTCGTTCCGGCGCGACACGCGTATTCCCATTGTTCTTCCGTCGGCAAAGCCCAACTCCAGCCTTTTGGCGTTACGTCAGACTCATTAAGTTTCTGAACAAACTTTTGGCACATTCCCATCTGAATCTCCACAACGGGAATTTTCGGACCTTCCTCAAAATAAGCCGTTTCCATGTGCATATTCTTGTCAATTCCAACGGCTTCCCACTGTTCCTGCGTCGTCTCCGTCTCGCAAATCCAAAAGCCCTTGACGATCATAACTTCTCTTTCGGGCAGGCCCGCCCCTTGTTTCTCCATAAAAGAGCCGGGAGGACAATAGTGAAAGGCAAATTCCACCCCGTTGTAGGTCAAGGTTCTGCGCGCGCCGGCTTCGATAACGCCCGACCAAGAAGACGAATCGTTAGATTCGACGGAAGAAACGCCGGATTCCGTCGCAACGGCGACCTTGTCGTCGTTCCCTTTCTCAGAATCTTGCGGCGTCATTGGAAAAACGTTCGTCGACGTAGCGAAAAGAAGACGTCCCAGAACCAACAAGCAGATTAATTTATTCATATAAGGTCTCTTTCATCTGGACGTTGAAGAATAATAAAAAATAAGCGTTCGCGGAAAGCGCTTTCCGCGAACGCTTACAACGTTTTTCAATCAAGAAAAAATCGCAAACGAGCGGCTACGGTTAGGTCGTCGAACGCAACCCTTGGACGACTTCGCGCAACGCTTCAAGAGGCAAGCCGACGACGTTCGACTCGCTTCCCGAAATAAGTTGAAGCCAGTCGTTTCCGTCCTGATAACCAAACGCGCCCGCCTTGCCTTCCCAAAGTCCGCTTGCAAGGTAGCCGTCAAGTCGTTCTTTGGAAAGCGGCTCCATCAATAGAACGGAAGTCTCGACGCGTCGAATAATTCGATCAAGTTTAGGATCGTCGTCAAGTTTCCAAACGCACAAGCCCGTATGAACGCAATGCTTGGAACCGCTTAATTTGCGGAGCATTCGCTCGGCGTCGACAACATCGATCGGCTTGCCTAAAATCTCGCCGTCGCAAACGGCGATCGAATCGCAGGAAATCACGACAAACGACTCGTCGCCGTTTGTCGTCGCAAAGTCGCGTAAAACGGCGCGCCGAACCGCCTCGCTCGTTCGAATCTTTCTTACGACGTCGCGTGCTTTCACAAACGCCAAACGGTCGACAAATTCGCGAGGTTCGTCGCCGGGCGCCTCGCCCTCTTCCACGCCGTCGTCGGAAGGCAAAACGTAGAATCGATAATTAGAATCGTTCAAAAGTTGACGCCGCCTAGGAGAACGACTGCCCAAAACAAACAGAAAATCGCTCGCGTTTTCGGGCGCCCAAGTCGCGCCGTCGTCAGGCGCAAAAGAAGAAAGAGACGCGTCGTTCAAATCGAACGCGTCTCGATTAGAAGGCGCCGCGCTTTGGATCGCTTTATCTTGCAACGAATTATCCTTTCGTCAGGCGCTTTTAGCTCAACCTTTACAACGCCTTTACAAAGACTACTCTTCGTCGCCCGAGACGGAAACGCCCCAGTCAGAATCGTCGGGGGCTTCTGAATCGTCGGATTCTTTGGATTCGCCGACTTCTTCAAGCGCCTCGTCTCCAACGACGACGGGTCGAAAATCAACTCGCGGCAATCCGAAAAAGAACGGGTCTTCCGCAGTCGGAGCGCCGTTCGGAGCGCGGGTTCCAAGTCTCAAAATCGCCAAAGGTCGCCCGCGCGTGGAAGCGGCGACAACGGGATCGACTCCGCCCGGCACGTCGAACGTCAAGTTCTCTCGATTCGCGTCGGAATCGACGTCCGCAGGATTCTCCGAATTTTCCACGAAAACCACTCGCGTGACAAAGGAACCGTTCAACGCGTTTTCCAAATCGATCGACGGAACCTCAACTTCGATCGGAAAATCCCATTCCTTGCCTTTCGGCGGATTCAATCGCCCAATAAGCTCGAGGGTCGGATAAAGCGCTTCTTTCTCGCGACCGGGAACGCCGGTAATCTTGAAACGATAGACGCGTCCGACTTCGACGGCAAAAAGCCCTTTGTTATTGGCGTCGGACTCAAAACTCCCTTCAAGCGCGACTTCGACGCCGACGCCTTTAGGCAAAATCCACATAACGGGCTGCATAACGCCTTTAACGCCTTGCAGTCGCGCAAAAGAAGCCAATTCGCCGGTCGGAAGGGACGGTCGATTCACGGGAGCAAGTCCGGGCGACGCGGGATAAGGCTTCGTCTTTGTTTGAGCGAAAAGCGCGGAAGAACCGACCAGAAAAGCGAGGACGAAAAACGCGGACGTCGCGCGTCGATAGCAACGCTTGCTAAACATAACTCTATCTCTCGAAAAAGTAACTGAGTAAGAAAACGCGGTTCGATTCTCGCGCCTCGTAAAAAACAAAACGGCGCCGCGAAATGCGACGCCGTATTCGTTACGCTCGGCGCGACGCCAATAAGAGCCGACCGACTACGCGTCGCGCAACGCCCAACCTAAGGCGCTTAGAACTTCGAATCGTTCCAAGTCGTATCAAGGACGGAAGGAACGCCCGTCGAAGGATTGGGAGACAAACGTTGAAGAGTCGGTTGAGGACGAGGAGTAGCTACCGTCGGAATTTCGGCGACGGCGTTGGCGCTCTCGGAAGCGGGCGTTCCAAACGCGGGCGCGTTGACGCCGGAAATCGGAATCTGTTGCGCTTCGGAAACGGCGACGGCGGCTCCGGCGAACGAATCGTCTAAGGAGAGGTCTTTATTTCCAATTTGAACGACGGCTAAAATGGCGCCGCGATTTTGCGCTTCGACGATCGGATCGGCTCCGGCGGGGAGTTGCGTGTTGACGATCGTGTCGACGCCGCCCGCCAACGCGAGATTTTGGTACTTTTGCGAAGGCAGGAAGACAACCTTCGTCACGAAATTGCCGTTTTGGATTTGATCAAAATCGGCTTCGGAGAATTTGACGGGAATCGCGTTATGATCAAGATAAGCGCGCGTACGAGGCGTAACGGCGTTGATCGTCAGCGTCGGATAGAGCGTCAATTCAGGACGATTAGGGATGTTCGACAACTTCAAACGATAACTCTTCGCCGTTTGGAAATTTTGCGTTCCGGGGCAAACCAAAGGCGTGGAAGCAAAGTCGCCGAGAACCGCGACGTCCCACTGAATTTGCATTCCGTCCGAACCCTTGAAAACAATCTGCGCGACTTCGTTGGCGCGCGCGCCCTGTTGAGCGGAAAACGCGGCGGCGCCGATGGCGGACGACTGGACGGCGGACTGAGCGACGGGCTGAACGGCGGAAGAAGCGACTCCTCGACCAAAACCGCCGCGGAACGGACCGGCGCCGCAAGCGACGACGACGACAAGAGCCAGTAAAAGCGCTTTGTTACGCATCTGTTTATCTCTCCCTTTTGAGGCGTCGATCGAAGATTAAGCGGTTGCCGCGGCGTTCTTGAGACACGCGCTCGGAACGCTCCGACGTCGCGCGACGTCGGCAAAACCGAGCGCGACGAACAGACGCCAAATCCACGAGTTCGACAAAATCTACGGTAAATTATTTCTGGGATAGAACGCGCTTTTGCGCGCTATCGTTCGACGAAGCAAACCTTGCGGGAAGACTCGTCTTCTGCTTTTACAAGGCTCCGTTCTCACCCTTATTATAGTTTGCTTGTCTTAAAATTTCAATCAAAAACCGCGCTTTTCTACCGAATAACGCCGTCGTCGCGTCGATAAAACGCGCCTGACGAATTTTAACGTTAAATCAGTCATTATCGTCGCAAAGCACAGTTCAAAGCAAATAACGCGTCAAGCGAGCTACAAGCGGCTTAACGTCTTTACTTTCGACCTCCTAAAGTGGAAAATTCATCAAATAATACTCTTCTAAAGTCTTTTGTCGTATTTTTTAGAAGAGATTCGACGAAAATAACGACGACTCGCGTTATAAAAGTAAACGCGAAAAACCTTACGACGCCGTTTTAAGCAAATAAAGCGATCCTATCAAACGCGCGCGTCGTTTGAATAAAACCGTCTATTTAGATAATACGAACGTAATTACGCGCTCGGCTTGTAAAATCGAGGTCTTGTCATAAAAGTCAAAATTGGTTAAAATCCATATCTCTTTTAACGAAAAGCGGGGGAGACGTCGACCAATGGCGACTAATAAGTTCAAAACGATCAAAACGGCGCGCAAGTTCCTTTTATGGACAAGCGCGTCGCTAATTTTCGGATTCTGCGCCGATTCGTATTCCGCGCGCCTAATTGAAAGCGTCGTCGACGGCGCCAAAAATGAAAACGCGATTTTGGTCTCGCGCAATTCCGAAGCCGAGAACGCGTTGGCGTCCTCGATCGTTTACTTGGAACGCCTGCGTTCTCTTTCCGCCAAAGTCTCTTTCGAAGGCGCTTTCTTTGGAGAACAATACCTAGGTCGCGGCGTTTACGAAGAGTCGTCGGAGCGCTCGCGATCGGAAACGACGTTGCGTCGACCGCTTGAATCGACGCGCTTTCTTTTGCGCGCGACGTGTTTTTGTTCCGACGTCAAAGACGCGCGCGACGATCGCGAAAACACGGAAAACGCATTAGAAATCGTCTGCGATTCCGACGCTTTTTCATGGTGGCGGTATTCGTCGATCGAAGGCGACAAATCTTTAGAACATATCGATATTGAAGAACTAGAAAACACGATCGGAACGCTGGACTCCGCAGAATATGCGACGCTCGCTTCGTCGGGCGTGGAACGCGTTTGCGGAATGAACGGCATGCCCGGTCTAGGCGGTTTGGCGGGCGCGTTGAAACGACTGAACGTCTCGTATCGGTTCGAGCCGACGACGGAAAAACTCGAGCTGACGCCGGGCGTCCAAGCAATAAAAATCTCGGGAACAATTAAGGAAGATTTCTGGGAAGGAGCCAAGAAACGTCTCGACGTCGAAGTCTTTGACGCTTGTCAGTTGGAATATTTGCCGACAAACGTCGAAATCTATCTGAGCGTCGACCAATATTTTCCTCTCAAGATTCGCTACTATTCCTCTTATGAAATCAACGGGCGCAAAGAACGACGCGATTTCTTCACCGTCGAATATTCCGAAATCGTTCGCAACGACGACGCGATCGACAATTCTAAATTCAGGTACGTTCAGCCGCAAATCAATTACGAACGCGCCAACGACAAATACGTCGAAGAACTAATACCGGGCGTTCGACTCTAACCTCGGTTTCGCTTCTAACGTCTAAAAATTCGTTCGACGCTCGAGCGCTTCGCGACGGTCGTCCCTTCGTCCGTTCGAACGCGGCAGAAAACGATCGCGCCGCGAGGAACGTCCGACGCGATTAAATTAACCGTCGCTTGCCGTCCGTCGACGTATCCAACTTTAACCCACCGGGCTTTTGAACTTGACGCGGATCCGTCTTCCCGATCTGTCGGCGCGGAGGCGATAAGAACCCACAATTCGCCGACAAGCTCCGGCGCGTTTTCCGCGCGACGACAACGCCACTCGTCGGCAAAGTTCCGATCCAGCCAGCCGACGCGGCGATAACTCCACGCGATCGAAGGCGCGTTTGAATCGAGTTGATCCGTCGTCTTGTCGACCTTCAAATGATCTTTTGGCAGAAACGCCAAACGCGCGCGCGCCGTCGCGCGAAGAGCGCGCGTTTCGTCTTCTTCAGCTCGAAAGACGTCGATTTTCGACAAGTCGGCAAGTCGCGGCGCGTTCAGCATGCGCGTCAACGGTTCCAAACGCCGCGCGAAATAGTAGTCGCTCGACGCCAAAATCTTGGCGACGTCTCGAAAAAACGCGTATTGAAGAATCGGATCGAGTCGATCCGTTCGTTGAATCTCCGTCAGAACGTCGCACCATTCGCGATACCATAGAGCGACGTTCGTCGCGCGCGTTTCGTCTTGGATTTTACTCGCGCGCGCGTATAAATCGCGCAGAAAAGCCTTCTGCGGCGATTCGTTCGTCGAAATCTCCGGGGCGTCTTGCGGAATATCGACGCTCTTTAATTCCCCTTGCGCGTTTGCGAAGTAATCGTTGGCGCCGACGCGCGGGGGAGTCGGCAAATAATAAAAAGAATCGTCGTCGCTACGATACGTCCAATATTTCTTTGCAAGTTCCGACTCGATTCTCAATAAGATTTTACGTCGAGTCGCAACTTCGTTTTGAGCGGCGAACTCCAATTCTCGCTCGCGTTCGGCTATCGCGACGATCTCGCGAGGCGCGCCGTCGGAAGCCCCGTAATCCCGCATAAAATCTAACGCGGCGTCCGCGTCCCGCTTCGAAACGTAAAAACGTTCCAACGGCTTTCCTCGTTCCTCGACGAACGCGTTCCAACGTTCGATCCCTTGCAACGCTCCAAGAGAACTTGCGACTCTTGCGAAGTCTCGTCGATATTCGTTGAGCGCGCCGACGTTTTCCGCGTCGTTCGTAAAAAATTCTTGCGCGACCGAATCGAAAAAAGCGCGCGTCGCGTCGGAATCAAGCGAAGCGTCGTCCAGTTCTTTCAAGCGACGAAAGAACGCTCGATTTGCGTCAAGTTGTCGATAAAACGCCTGAATATCGTCGAACGTCCGACGCGCGCGCGACGCCCTTTCTTTCGGAACGTTCTCGAGCGCCGCGCTTGCTTCGTCTCGAAGCGTCGCGAGCGTCGAAAGAAGCGTTTCGACGTCGGTCTCGTCGCTTTTTTTCACGCTCGTCAGTTGAAATTCCAGTTGCGCCAAAAGACGCGACGCTTCTTCGACGCTCAGTTTGTCCTCCGCTTCGTCGTCGAAAGTAAGAGGGTTCGACGAAGATCGTTCGTCTAACGCCGTCGACGCTTCGACGTCTTCGATAGAAGTTCCGTCGTTCAAATCCCCGGCGACGTCGGAAATTTCTTCGTCGACCGCGACTACCCCGTCCGACTCGACCGCTTCGTCCGACTCGACCGCTTCGTCGACGATCGACGCGTCTTGTCGCAAATCCGTCGTCGAACTTTCCAAGACTTCGAGCGCGGCGTCGAAAGGCGTCTCGTTCTTCTCCGTCGGACGTCCAAACCAAGACGCGACAAGAACAACGACGACAAAGGGCAAGCCGAACGCGAGACCGTCGATCAAGCCAAACCGCTTCTTCGCGTCGCTTACGCCGTCTTTATTAGCGTTCGACGAACTGTCAAGCCTACGCCTCACCCTTTCCGCTCCTCAATACGCTCGCGTCGCTCGACCGCGCCTACTAGGCTTGGCGCGCGTCAAGCGCGTAACCCTCGCCCGCGTCGACAAAAGCCAAACGCAACGATATTTGATCTTGAGACAAAGCAAATTGTTTTCCGACGACTTCGCCGTAAAACGCCAACTGTTCCCGATACTCTTCAAGAGTTTCCCTTGGTATCGGCGATCGCTTCGGCGATTCCTCAAACTTCGTCGGATTGACGCTAAACTCCGCCCAATTTGTGAAACGATCCGTTTTGTAATCTAGGACGTCGGCGCCGACCGCGCGATCTCCGTCGTATAGGACGACTAGGCGATCGATAGTCCCTCGCACAAGAACGTCTTTGTCTTTCAACAGGGAAAACGGACGTTCGCGAAAGACCTTCCAAACGGGCGAACGCGCGCCTCGACAAGTCGCGGCGGAAAGGAGGACGCCAAATTGGGGCGAGTTTTCAGTCGTCGGTCGTTCGTAAGTCGCTCGACTCAACAACATTCGCACAAAGGGCGATTTGATCGCTTCGTGAAAACGTTCAAGCGCGCGCCTCACTTCCGAACGTTCCAACAATATGGGATAGAGAACGTTTTCAAGTCGCTCGTCGCTTGGAACGCCGTCGACGTCAAGCCATTCGATCGATTCAAAACAAGCGTGCAAAGCCGTGCCTTGTCGAAAGTTGACGTCGCGCTTCCAAATTCTCTTTTCGCGTTCGTCGGTCGGAGTTTTGCGTCGCAACAACAGACGCCGATCGGGCGTCGTTGAAAATTTCGTCGCGTCAGCAACGTCGCGCGCGGAAATCGGGGTCGTCGAAAACAACGGACGCTGAAAAGCGGATTCGTCGTTTTTCGTCTCGACGCGCGACGTGCAAAGCGCTTTTTGCGCCGTCGGATCCTTTTGCGCCCAATCGGGATCGCCGTTTTCAAACAGAATCTGCGCGCGACGATAATAAGGCGAAGTATCGGGCAGAGGCGCGCAAGCGCCCGGCGCGCCGCGAAGAATATTCCCAAACGTCGGGAACCGATGGGAATCTTTTCTATTCGGCTGAACGATCGCGACAAGCATCCTCACGGGTCGAGTCAAACCGACGTACAACAAGCAAAGGGCTTCTTCAAGTTGCGCTTGCAACGCGTCGGAAAAGACCTTTTTAAATTCGGCGGGCAACCCTGCGCGTTCGGCTTTCGGCAGAGACTTGAGAACGCAATTAATCGGGGAAGTCGGCGTCTCGCGTCCGACGTAAAAGCCTGATCGGACTCTATCGACGCGCGCGTCCAACTCGGGCAAAACTACGACGTCAAATTGCAAGCCTTTCGACTTGTGCAAACTCATCACGCGCAAACTGGAAGAAGAAGGGGATTCGATCTTTTTTTCGCGCGTCGCCTGAATAAATTCGTCTAAGTCGACTTTTAACGCGCTAAGTTGATAGCTGAACGCAAATTCCGTCAATTTGTCAAGTCGTTCGACGTCGCGCGACGACTCGCAAATCGGCTTCAAAAGATCGCGCAACTCGGCGACGAACCGTCCCAGCCCTCGGGTCTCGACGACGCGACGTATATAAGACGACGCGTAACGTCCGTAAGATTCGTTTTTGCTTCCTCGAGGCTTCATATTGAACCGACGCGCAAGAGGCGCGACGTTCGCGACGTGAAACTCCGCGACGGAATCGCCGGGGTGCGACGCAAGTTTCAAAACCGACAGAACGGCGACGACGGCTGGCGAGTCGGTCAAAGGCACGCCCCCTTCTTCGCTCGCCTCGATTCCCTTCTTTTTCAATTTCGCAATGATTTGCGCGATTCGTTTGTTCGTTCGAGTCAACACGCCGATCGACGCGCCCGGATAACGCCTTCGGAGTTGAACGATCCGCTCGACGGCGTAATTGACGGTCGCTTGCGCGGTTAATTTGCCGTAGCTTCCTTCGCAAGAATTGTCTTCGTCGTTTTCTTCTTCGTCGGACGTTTCCGATTCGCCTCGTTCAAAATCTTCGTCGTCGACTTGTTCCCACGTCGCGCTTTCCTCGTCGTCGACGTTTTCAGTTTCGCCGCTAAAGACGTCGATCGGGGGAAGCGCGGGACTTGGCGCCTTGCCCGTCGCTTCGTCGACGCGCGGCGCGACTTCCAACGCCCAATAACCCAATTTCGCCAGATTCTTCGCGGCTACTTTATGTTCGTTGAAACGACTAGTCCAAGTAAAAACGGCGTCGCGCAAGGCGTTTGCGCCGTCGTTTGCGCCGTCGTTTACATCGTCGTCTTTCGTCTGCAAGGCGGGATTCTCGCGCAGTTTCCCAAAGAGCAAATTGACGACGTTGATAATCGTCGGACAGCTTCGCCAGTTGTACTCTAAAGAGTCGTCGTCGACGTTCGGCAAATCGCGCTGAATCGCGTCAAAAATACCGGCGACGCCCCCGCGCCAGCCGTAAATCGCTTGTTTGACGTCTCCGACGCAGTAAAAAGAAGTCGCCGGTTTTTCGTCGGGCGTCGGCGAACGTTTGACGATCGATTCCGCAAAAGGCTTGATAATCGCCCATTGCGTAAAGGAGGCGTCTTGAAATTCGTCGAGTAGAATATGGGAAGTTTGCGCGTCGAGCCGATAAACGATCTGTCGTAATTTATTCGCGAATTCCAACTCGACAAGACGTCGGCTCAAGTCGTCGAAACGATAAGCGCCCTTCTCTAATTTGAAACGCTGAAAATAATTAGAAACGGCGTCAAGCGCGATCCAAGTCGCGCGCGTCTGCCTCGCCGCGTCCGCGTACGCTTGCCGTTTAACGTATTCCGCCAAGCCTTCGATCGACGTTTGAAAGGCGTCCGGTATGGGAACGCGGTCAAAGTTCGCGCCGTTTAGCGCGTTTTGAACCAAAGTTTCCTTTAGAAAATCGCCCCATTTTTTCGCTTGAATCTCGGCGATCGTTCTTGTTTTTGCGTTCGCGTAATTCTTACGGGGCGTCCCCGCCTTCGTCGTCGGAATCTCGGCGCATTGCAAAACGTTGAACGAACGTTCAAACAACTCTTTCAATTCAAGAGGCGTTTTTGTCGCAAGCGCGTCAAGTCTCGTCCAATCTTCAAACTCGGACTCGTAATAGACGTCAAGCGCGTCGGCGACCAGCGCAGAAATTTGACTTTTAATCGAACGTTTCAAATCGCCTTTAAAGAGCATGCCGGCTAATTGAACGGCGTTTTCAGTCTTCGACTGCCCAAAAGAGGCGAGAATCGCGTTGTGCAGAAGGCTTTTATATTCCGTTTCCTCGACGATTCGCCAATTCGGGGGCAAGCCGATTTCAAAAGCGAATCCGCCCGAAATTTGCATAAAGAAGGAATCGAGCGTGCAGACTCGAAGACGATGCAGAGAACGAACGACGTCGATCGTCAAATCTTGCAAACGTTCGCGCGTCAACGCCGATTCGTCGCCGTTGAACAGCTCGCTCGAGAGTTTCGCGGCGCCTTCGTCGGAAAGCGCGCCTTGACCAAGACGCGACAGAATACGATCCTGAATTTCACCCGCCGCTTTGCGCGTGAAAGTCGTCGCCAAAATCGAATCGACGGTCGCGCCCGAAAGAAGAAGTTTGAGATACCGTTCGCTTAACTGAAACGTCTTTCCCGAACCGGCGGACGCTCGAACGACCTTATGCGCAAAGTAATTAGAAGGCGTCGTCATATCTCGACTCGTTGCTCAAGTAACAAAACGGCGAGACGGCGCGAGCGAACGAATCGCGCCGTCTTCTTACAGGAAAAAGACGCTATTTTTCCGGCTTCTCGATCGTTTCTTCCTTAGGCGCGACGTTTGCGGCGTCGGCAAGGCGACAATCGAGCGCGCTAAAGGCGTTCGAAGCGGCCTCGCGCAACTGCGTCGCGGAATCGTCGGAACGGAAAAGGTACAAAACGGCGACGTTTAGTTTATTCGCAAGTTCGATTCCCTCCTTCTCGCCAAGGACGAAGAAAGCGGTCGCCAACGCGTCGACGTCGGCGCAGGAAAGAGCGCTCGTCGAGGTTGAAACGACGGAAACGGAACCGAGCCGCTCGCCGACGTCGCTTGATTCGGCGTTTTCAACAATTTCCGTCGGCTTGCCCGTGCGAGGATCGACAATATGAGAAAATCTCAAATCGCCGACCTGCAGGAAATTATGGTAATCTCCGCTCGTAGCCAAAGCGCCGCTCGTTTCGGGAAGATTGAGATTCAACACGCGGTAAATATCGGGCGCGGCGTATTCGGCGCCGGAATCGCTCATCGAAATTTCCGGCGTCTGAATTCCGAGAACCCAAGGCAGACGTTCGTTCGTCGTCGCGTCGATTTTCGCGCCCGCGCAACGAATTTCGCCGCCGACTTCAACCATATAATTGGTCAGCCCGTATTCTTCCAGCGTTTTACCGACAAGGTCGGCGGAATATCCTTTTGCGACGCCGGACAAATCGATCGTCAATTCGGGATTCGACTTGCAAATTCCAGGGGTCGGTTCCGATCTGACGCTCAACTTTTTATACCCGACGTTCGCTTTCGCTTTGGCGATTTCCTCGTCGGTTGGAAAAGAAGTCAACGGGGATTTGTTCGGTCCAAAACGATACATATTGACAAGGGGCGCGACGGTGACGTCAAAGGCGCCGTTCGTTTTTTCGGAAATATCCAACGCGCGCTTTACGATTTCCGCCGTTTCGGGCGAAGTAGAAAACCATTCCGTCGATTTGGAACGATTAAATTTCGAGACTTCCGAATCGGCGCGATAAGTCGACGCGAGCGCGTCCACTTTGTCCAATTCGCGTTGAATCACGCGCGCGAGCAATCCTTCGCACGAAGAAAATTGCGCGTCTTCCTCCGCGTCGACGACGACTTTGGATTCTTTTTCAAAATCTTCGTTTTTTGGCGTCGCGGCGTCGTTCAGTTTCTCGTTGATCGCGACGATTTGTCGAGGACTGGCGCAGATGCGCGCGCTCCAGTCCGTTCCCATCGTCTTGCCCTGCACGACGAAGATATGAGAAACGCCGTCGTCTTCCTTCGCCTCGTCGAACAGATACGGCTTCAGCATAAAGACCAACAAGCCGACGATCAAGACTCCGCGAATCAGCGTTCCAAATAGGGAACCGCCCTGTTGATTCGCTTCTTCCTTAACGTCGTCTTGAGTTTGTTTCTTTTCGACTTTCAACGCTTTATTTTTTTCAGTGGACATTTTGCGCAGCTTCGTATTTTGTCGTCGAACAGACGCGAAACGTCTCGCGTCTCAAACGGATAAAAGCAAGACTATAAAATTAACGTTACAAAATCAACATCGCGTCCCCGTAACTATAGAATCTATAGTCTTCGGCGATCGCTTCCTCGTAGGCGCGTTTAAGAAGTTCGTCTCCGCCAAACGTTCGAACCAAAATAACAAGCGTCGACTTCGGAAGATGAAAATTCGTCAACATTGCGTCGACCGTCTTAAAACGGTAAGGGGGACGAATAAAAAGATTGGTCGACCCGGAAAACGCCCGCAATTTGCACGCGTTGGCGCCGGTCGAATCGATCGAACCGTCGGACAATACGTTGCTTGCCGATTCGAGCGTTCGCACGGACGTCGTTCCGATCGCGACGACGCGTCCTCCTCGCGCTTTGCGTTCTTCGAGCGTCTGAACGACCTCTTGAGAAATCGTCGCCCACTCGGAGTGCATTTGATGTTCCGAAAGTTTAGCGACGGAAATCGGCTTAAACGTGCCCGCGCCGACGTGCAACGTAACCGGGCAAACGGCGACGCCGTACTCTTTAATTTCGTTGAGCAATTCTTTCGTGAAATGCAAACCGGCGGTCGGCGCGGCGACCGCGCCCGGATGGCAAGCGTAAACGGTTTGGTAGTTTTCGCGATCAGACGGAACCATGCGGCCCGAACGAATATAGGGCGGAATAGGAACCCAGCCGACGCGATCAAGAAAAGCGAACGAATCTTCCCCTTCTTCGAGAAGCGGCTTGACGATCAACGTCTTCGCTTCGGTATGAGCTTTCACTTCGAGATAGCGCGCTATGCCGCCGCCGTTGGGATTCGCCAATTCGATCTTTTCGCCCGGTCGCAATTTTCCGCGCGTCTTCGACATAATTTCCCAGAATCCGCGCGCGTCGTTTTGCAGAAAGAGCCCTTCCCAACGTCCGCCGGTCTCGGCGCGCCGTCCAATGAGCCTCGCGGGCAAGACCTTGGAGTCGTTCAAGACCAGCGCGTCTTCCGGGCGTAAAAATTGCAAAATATCGCGAACGCGCAAGTGTCGAATCGTTTGGGTCGTTCTATCGACGACCATCATTCGCGCGTTGGCGCGGTCGGGAAGAGGCGACTGCGCGATTAAACGCTCGGGCAGTTCGTAGTCGTAAAGGTCGAGTTCCGACGCATCGGCGCCTTCTCGAGTCGTTTCGGAAATCGCCTCGGAAATCGCCTCGGAAGCCGCCGTCAATTCTTGCGAACGCACGGGACGAACTTCAACTCTGGAAGTCGACTCGGGTCGTCGAAAGGACGCAAATATTCTTTTAAAAATGTCGCTCAATTTGTTGTTCCTGCGATCAAAACGCCAATCCCTATATGTCGGTTTTTTTTCCCGACTATTTATTATAACGGGTTTGAAGACGATTAAAAGGGCGCGACCGCGCTTTTTCTGCAAGCGTTCACGGAAAGCCTCCGCATATAACGCGGCGGTTAGGTTGGAAAGAGGAACGACGTTATTTTTGCGCGCTCGGCTAAAGACGCCCTTTTCGGAACGACGCGACGTTTTGATTTTTTGTAATCGTCGCGCAATATTCCGAACAAAGTTCGCGTTGGAATCGCGCCGTATTTTTTTAATCGGTCGATCAGAATTTAATATTGACGCCCGCGTCGCCAAGATAGTCGACGTATTCTTTGGCAAATTCGACGTCGTAACGCGCGTAAACGTCGCAACAATGGTGCAAAGCGACGTCGAGCCCCCCGCCCAAATCAAGTCGGTCGCGCGCCATTTTATGTTTGCCGAAGCGATACGCGACGGGATAACGCGAGGAATCTCCGATCGTGTAAATCGCCTTGTTTCCGAATTCGTGTCCCCAATCCGCCGACAAATAGGGTTTAAACGTCGCCAGAAACGTTTCGTATTCCCAACTAAATCGGCTTCCAATTCGCAATCGATAGGAAGCGTCCGAAAATTCGTTCGGCATAAAAAAGTAGGAATTCAAAAACGACTCGGCGCTTCGCGGTTCGCTTAGGCTAATCACGCGAAAATTGACGCGCGGCTCGATTCGCGTGTAACCTCTGTCAAAGCGCGCGCCGAACTCGGCTTCATAATTGCGTTGACTCGACGTTATTTTGCGTTTCTCCGAAGTCGAAAGCAAACGTTGCGTTTGCCAATTCTTCGAAGCGCCTATTGCGACGTCAAAACGCCATAACTGGGCGAAGACGCCAAGTTGCAAATAACCCGCCAAAACGTCGTAATCAGCCTCGTAACTCGTTTTTCTTTCGGGCGTTATATTGATCTTGTTCGCTTGGAGTCCGTATCCCCAAATTAAATTGGAGGTCAGCGTCCAATCTTGTCCGATTCCTCCGCCCCAAGATTTAACTTCAAAACCGCCGGCGTCGGCGTCGTCCCCTTGCCCTTCTTGCGAGCCCCAAGCGCCGTTAATACGACCAAAAAGTCTGCCGCGATAAGGTTTAATGGTAAAATCGGAAACGCTCGCCGCACGATAAATCGCCAAATCGGAGACTAACGACGGAACGTAACGACGGTCTACTGAAGTCCCAAACGTCGGTTCCGCTTGCAAGACGCTCGCCGCAGGCGTCGTTTTCAGAAGCTCGAGAAAAAAGAACCGCCCTTCCAAGCCGTCGACGTCCCCCTCGACGTTTGCGACGCCCTCCGACGCCGACTCGCGAAAAGAAAAAGCGCGATTTTTTTGGGATCGTTCCAACGTCTCGTCTTGCGCGACGCAGACGGCGCCCCAAAATAAACATAAAGAAATTACGACGAAAAAAAAGAAGAACGTTCCTCGCGCCCAACGACGTGGCGAATACGCGTCAAACGCGTAAAATCGAAAACAATTTGCGCGAGACAAAACGCCGCTCCTTGAACCAACAAACGTTCGTCGATATCGTCTTCAACGTTCGACCTTCTATTTTCGAATCGTTCCCTCGGAACTTTGCGCGACCGCCGCGCTAGACGCCGACGGATTAGATTGAGCCGTCGCTTCAGAATCCGCCGAACTCGACGACGGGGCTTCAGACGCGTCGGAAGCGTCGGGACGCAAAAATATCGCCTGAGCGACTAGCGACATATCTTCGTTGTTTTGAGAAAGAATACAACCTTTTTCGTTTTTGTCGAATCCAACGGTTACCGAATGACTCTCCCGAGGACTCAGCAACGCGACGTAAGCGCCGCCGTCTTCGTTGATCGCCAACTCGCCAAAAACGGGACTATTTGCGTCAAGCGGATCGTCGGGCGTCGTCTGTATCTTTTGCCCAAGAAGACGAAAAGCGCCAATCTGCTCGGCGTAGACGCCCTTTTGAGCGAAAAGAGAACCTTCGCGCAATTCCAACGTCGGCTCGGAACTCGTTTTATCCACCAGCAAGAGGGAGTCGCGAACGACGAGCGAATCGACCTCCAAACGTCGCGCGGAAATCGCGTCGGAATTCGTCTCTAGTCCGTTCGTCTCCGAATTATCGGAAAGATACCAAACGGTTCCGACGGCGGACGCCGCGCCGACTACGGCTGAAATAAAACAATTAAAGAAACTGCCGGACATTGAACGCTCCTTGTCCCCAAACGCGTTACGACGTTCGAAATAAACAAACGCCCCTCGAAACTTCCAGCCTCGAGGATGGAATGAGGATAAGGTTTTTCTCTAAAAAGCGCTAGGTCGATTTTATAAAAAAGCTAAAATTCTTATAATCACTATTTTCGTCGTCTCGTATATTTTCGAAACGTCGGACGCAACGTTAGAGGTTCCTCTTGTAAAAAAAACAAAAGAATATAGAATTTAAAAACTGGATATGCTCAATAAAACGTTTCGAGTCCTATATAAGCGAATGAAAGATGAACTCGTCAAAATATGAAAGTTTTCGAAAAGTCGTCGTGTGGATAGCGCGACTCTATTTCCTGTATATGGCGTATATGCTTCTGTATCCTCGTCCGCCGGTTCCGCGTCCTCTTGTCTATATTCTCAACATTCTCCATATTGGAGCCTTTGGCGTATTAGGCGGGCTCGTCGCGTTGGCGCGAAGTCGTTGGTCTAGTTTACGCTGGTATCCTTTGCTTTTGATTTGGGGAGTCGTCGCTGAAGCGGCTCAACCCTACACGGGTCGTTATTTTGAATGGATGGATATGGCGCAAAACGTCGTCGGCGTTACGCTTGGGCTTTGGATCACGACGCGACTTCGCGCAAAGTTCGTAAAAGGCGAGGACGACGTCGCGGAGCTTGAACAGAATAAAGAAACGGCTTGAAAATGAAAAAAAGAAGCGGAGCGGCGGCGATTGTTCCTCGACCGCCGCTTAATTGGTCGAATCCCGACGCGATCGATTTTTCTTCCTTTGAGACGTTGATTATTCGGCGTTCGCTAAGCGTCGCGGCTCCGGGCGCTTTGTGCTTTCCCGGCGGCGGAGTCGAAGACGGCGAGACGCCCGACGAGGCGGTTCGACGCGAATTCTTAGAGGAAGTCGGTCTGGAAATCGTCGTCAAAAGGTTGTTTGCTCAAAGTCAAACGCCAAACGGCGCGCCTCTTTACTGGTTCCTTGCCGAATCGACAATCAACGCCCCTGACGAACTTCGGATCGTACCGCAAGAAGACGAAGTTTCTTCTTACGAATGGAGAACGTTGCCCGATTTATTAGACGATCCCGATTGTCTGCCGAATAATCGCGACATTTTAAAGGGCGTTCTCAACGGTTCGATCAAGTTGCGCGATTAGATTTTAATCGACGGGAAGGTCAAAACTTCTCGTCGTCTGTTTTTTCTCTACTAAAGACGTCTTCATTGCATTTTATACAATCCGCCGTTCTTTCTTATTTTTTCTGTTTTTTGTAAATTTCTTATTGTTATTCGTCACTATTGACGTTAGAATATTAAGATAATCAGGATAGTCAAGTTGGGAGTTTTAACTTGCAATCAAAAGCGGATTCTCGGCGGTCGAAGGTCGTCGCGGACTCCGACGTTTCCTAATAAATTGAACCAAAACGAATTCAGTTGAATATCATAAGAAACGAAAGGCGTTGAATTCAATGTTACGACGATTTTTAACTTCCGCTATGTTAGTAGCAAGCGGCTTCTGCGGATTGGGCTGGGCGCAAGACGCCGATATGCCCGTCCCGGATCAAGGAGAACCGGCAGTCGCGGAAACGACGACCGTAAGCGATCAGGCGACCGTTTCGGCGACGATCTTCCCGGCGTTTGCCCAAGTTGCGCCCGAGGCGGAGCAAATTGGCGGTCCAGTGCCGACTTATCGTAAAAAAGACAATCTCTACTGGGAAATTTCCAGCGGTCAACTGAACGTCGATTACATTATGGTAATGTCCGTAGCGCGCGGGATCGGCACGTCCGATCTTTACGGCGGTCAGTCGCTCGATTACGGCAACGATATGATCTGGCAATTCCGCAAGGTCGACGATCGTATTCAGCTGGTTCGACGCAATAATCGTTATCGAGCCAACAAAGGTCCCGACGCCGAAGCGTTGAGAGTCGCCTTTACCGACAGTATCGTTTTCAGCTTTCCGATTATCGCGCGCGGTCCTCAAGGGGGCGACGTCATCGACGTCACCAGTCTTTTTATGAGCGACACGCTGGCGATGATCTCGTCGCGCGCGCTCAGCGGATTCAGTTTCGCGCGCGATCGTTCCAGTTGGGAAAAAGTCAAGGCGTTTAAAGACAATCTCGAACTTGAAGTCGCGGCGACTTATGCGGGGCGCGTCGGCGACACGGACACGATCGTCGACACGCGCGGCGTCGGCGTCAATATTCACTATTCGATTAGCCGTCTCAAGGATTCGGGCTACCAGCCTCGTCTTGCGGACGAACGCGTCGGCTATTTTATGACCGCCTACTGCGACGTCAGCAAACTTTCGACGGACGACAACTTCGTGCGTTACATCAACCGTTGGAACCTCCAAAAGTTGGAACCGAACGCGGAAAAATCCCTTCCGAAAAAACCGATCGTTTTCTGGCTCGATAAAGCGACCCCCTATCAATATCGTAAAACGGTGCGCGACGGTATTCTCGAATGGAACAGAGCGTTTGAAAAAGCCGGGTTCTACAACGCCGTCGAAGTGCGTCAACAAGAAGACAACGACGATTGGGATCCCGAAGACATTAACTACAACACGATTCGTTGGAGCGTCACGCAGACCGGTTTTTCGATCGGTCCCAGCCGCATCAATCCGTCGACGGGCGAAATTCTCGACGCCGACGTCGTTCTTACGGTCGGCTTCCTAACCAGTTGGGCGCGTCAGTTTGAACTCTACACTTCCGACCAGCTTGTCGACAAATTCGGCTCCGTCGACCGCGAATCCGCGTTGAAAGCGTTGGAACAAAAGCCCGAAAGCGACTTCTATAATCGTCCGTTCGAATCGGATACGGAACTGTATTATTCGCAACAGTTCGGTCTTGCCGAAACATTCTTTGACATAATGTCGGTCGGCGCGCTCGCGCTCGACGGCGAACAACAGGCGCAAGAAGCGGCGCCGCAAGTCGACGAAGCGAAGAAAGCGGAAGACGAAGCCGCCGCAAAAGCGAAAGCCGAGGAAGAAGCGAAGCAAGCCGCAGAAGCGGAAGCCTCCGCAAAAGCGAAGGAAGAAGCGCGTCAAGCCGAAGAGCAGGCGTTGCGCGAAACCGCGCAAAAGGCCGCCGACGCCGCCGCGAACGCGCAACAAGTCGCCGACGAAGCCAAACGAGTCGCGGAAGAAGCCGCGAAGTCGGGCGACGCCAAAATCGACGAACTTAATAAAAAAGCCCAAGAAGCGAAAGACGCCGCCGACGTCGCTTTGCGCGTCGCAAACGAAACGGCGAAAAAATTTGACGAATGGCGCGCCGCGTTCGACAAAGCGCGTGAAGCGGAAGAAGTAAAGAAACTGGAAGAAGCGGAAGCAAAAGCGAAAGCCGACGCCGAAGCAAAGGCAAAAGCCGAAGAAGAGAAGAAAAACAAAGACGCCGCGCAAGCTAAAGAAGCGAACAAGAAGCGTCTTGAAGAAGAAAAGAAAAAGCTCTTTGAACAAGGCTTGCGTCAACTCGTCACGCACGAAGTCGGACACACGCTTGGACTGCGCCACAGTTTCAAACAGAGCGCGCTTCATTCGCTCGACGAAATCAACGACGCTTCCAAATGGCAAGACTACGGTTTTGTCGGTTCGATTATGGAATATTCGCCGGTCAATATTATGCCGAAAGGGAGCAAGCAGGGCGATTATTTCTCCTATCGACTTGGCGCCTACGACGAATGGGTCATTGAGTACGGCTATCGCGTCTTCCCCGGAAAAACGACGGAAACGGAACTAGCCGATCTGAAAGCGATCGCCGCGAAACAGTCGAAGCCCGAATACAACTACTCGACCGACGAAGATTGCTACGGCTCTACGATCAATCCTTACGTCAACATTTTCGACTTGGGTTCCAGTCCGCTCGAATACGCGAAAGTACGCGCGCGACTTGTCGATCAGCTTATGCCCGGTTTGAACGATCAAATCGTCAAAGACGGAGACAGCTATCGTCGTTTGCAAACGCGTTTCAATATGTTGAACTCGTGGAAGGGCAACGGCATGGTCTTCGCCGCCAACTATATCGGCGGTATGAAAGTCAACCGCGATTTCAAAGGCGACGAAAACGCGCGCAAGCCGTTTGAAGTCGTGCCCGCGCAAGAACAGCGCGACGCGATGGCGTTCCTTGCCGAAAGTATGTTTAGCGTCGACAGCTACAAGATTCCGAACGATCTGTTCAATTACTTGGCGCCGAATCGTTGGCGTCATTGGGGTTCTTCTGTGCCGGATCGTTACGACGCCGACGTTCTCGCGTCGATTTTGAGTTGGCAACGTTCGATTCTAAGTCAACTTCTGTCGAATTTGACGCTAAGTCACCTTGCCGACGCCGAATTGCGCGTGCCCGCCGGAGAAGACGTATTCACCAGCGCCGAAATGCTCGACACGCTCTCCGGGGCGATTTTCAAGGAAATTACCGACGCTTCGAGCGCCTTGAAAGAAAAGAAAGAAGGAACGACGATCGTCGTTAGCGCGCAACGTCGCAACTTGCAACGCGACTACTTGGATCGTTTAATCTCCTTCGCGACGAGTACTTCGACCGCCGCCGGAGTCGCGGATGTCTCCGCTCTTTCTCGTTTGCAATTACGCAAGTTGCAAGCGGATATCGACGGCGTTTTGAACGCCGAAGCCGCCCCGACTTTCAACAACGCGTATTCGAGGGGAGAAGACAAATACGCGCGCGCTCATCTCGAATCGATGCGCGAAAAGATCAAGCAAACGCTCGACGCGGTGAAGACGCTCTAATTAGTCGTAGTTGTCTTAGCGTAGAGTAACGAGCGCAATCAACGGAAAGTTACGCGTCAACGACGCGTAACTTTCTATGTTTGAGGGCGCGTTGATTCGGAATAAACGTCGCGCAAGGATCGACGGCGTAAGCCGACGCGCGAAAGCCGCCCGCATTGCGGGCGGATGGGGTCGAATGACCGCCCTTCTGGAATCTACATACGGGACCGATTAGGCGCCCAAAGAACTCGTTTGTCGAGAGTCTCGTAAATTTCCGCCCATCCGCCTGCAATGCAGGCGCCTTTCGCTCGTTTTTCGCTTCCGCGAAAAACGAATCCCCGAGCGGCGCTTGCTTCAAGTTCAATGGAATCGTTTGCGCAACGTCAAGCGAAACGCCGACCCCCCCGTCGTTGACGGGCGGCTTGTCCCGCGCGGCTACGCGGCGGTTCTTCCGCGTCGTTTTTCCGAGAACGCTTACATCTAAACAATGACTCATTAAGCCCAAAGTTTGCAATTACGATATAAAACGATAAAAAAATGGCTCCATTATTAAAACAGACGTTCACTATAAGTAAGATAAAGCAATTAAGTAGAGAAGCTCTAAACGGCATACGGGGAGCGTATTATTCTAATCATAAAAACGGTTTGCGATCAATCGACAAGTCGATAAAACTAGAAGACTTAACCCCTATACAATTTGCTACTATGCTCAAAGAAATGGGCTGTTCCGTCATAGACGATTCCGCGCCCCCCAAGCCGACGAAAAACTCTGAAGACGAAGCGTTAAAAAAAAGTGAAATCACCTTGCAAAATCGAGAAAACGCTCTGAAAAACAGAGAAGCAAGACTTGACGAACAAGCTATGGATTTGTCTAGGAGAGAAAATGAATTAAACCAGAAATACAAGATATTGTTAGATAATGAAAAAAAACTCAACGAGAAAAAGAACACGTTGAATGAGAAGGAAGCCAAACTTCAACAAAAGGAGGACGCGTTAAACAAACGAGAAACCGAAATTCAACAAAAGGAAGAGGCTTTAAGTAGGCAAGAAAATAAACTTCAACAAAAAGAGTCGACTTTAGATCACAGTATGTCGAGTATTAGCTCTACTAAAAAAGACGAAGCCTCGTATTTAGGCGATATTGACGATCCTCAACAAGTCGTAGGAATCAAATTGCGCCAAAGCGAACGAACGCGTCTGCTTTCCAAAGACGGCGAGCGCAGTCGACTTATCGAAGAGGCGGCTAGAGAGATATGCAACAAGTGGCTCCAAATTAGGGAGGGAAAATTTGACACGACGGATGGTCATACTACGGAAGAATTTGTCTACGATTTTATTCAAGAATTCGCCAAATCTAATTTTCCGTACATAGGAAAGAACGTATATCAGTTAGTTCTGTACGACCTCAAAAAAAGAAGGGAAGAAAAAAACGCCGTAACTTCCGAAGTCTAATCGCGTCGCGCCTTTGTCGTTTCGTTACCGTTCACGGAAAGCCGCGCATCAACGATGCGCGGATATGAAACGCGACGGCTTGGCGTCGATAACCAGCGCCTGAGACGACGGCGTATGAAATTGCACTTCCAACGATCGGACGAACGTAAGAACGCCTTCAACGTATTAGCTTTTAGTAACCGTTCACGGAAAGGGTTGCGTAAGGATTCGTTTTTCGCGTAAGCGAAAAACGCGCGAAAGCCGCCCGCATTGCGGGCGGATGGGGACGGGGCTACGGCGCCCAAACGACCAAAAGAGGAAGCCTTCGACGAGTCTAATCCGATCCCGTATGTAGATTCCAAAAGCGCGGACATTCGCAACCCATCCGCCTG
>JAZRWW010000311.1:0-2582 GCA_045599865.1 Thermoguttaceae bacterium | reverse complement strand
GCGATCCGCAACTAATCGACTGGTTGAAGGCGTTTCGCTTTCCCGACTCGACTTCTGCGGAAGAACTGTTTCAAATGGAGAGAAGGACGCCCGATTTAAAGGAGTTGAGAAATCAAATGTATCAAGTGTTAACGACTCCCGTGCAACGGGATTATATCGAAAGTAGTCAACGTTTCTATACGACTCACCGAACGATTTTGAAACAGCAAAAAGCCGAAATAGAACGGAAAGACGCCGAAATACGAAAAAAGGACGCCGAAATTCGGCAAAAAGACGCCGAAATGCAACGCAAAGACGCCGACATGCAACGCGAAATGCAACGAAAAGACGCCGAAATGCAAACGACGATTTGTAATATTCTTGCCGAAACTGCGTCTTATAAATTTAACGTTCCTGTTTCCGATGTGGAAGCGTCGTTGGAGGGACTAACGTTGAAGGCGCTTGCCGCCGTTCGTAAATCGCTGGCGACGGTTGACGATTACGACGAATTTGTCAAAATCGTTTTGCAAGAACGATAAGACTAGGGAACGAAGACTGATTTTGACGGCGTTTTGAATCGAAGAAAGCCGGAGCTAAAAACGACGCGCTCGAAAAGAAAATGATTCGCATTGCTTTTGTTATTACGGAATTGTCTTTTGGGGGAGCCGAAAAGGCTTTTTTCCAGTTGATTTCCGGTTTGGATCGCGCCCAGTTTGAACCGATCGTTTACGTATTGAGCGGCAAGGAACGAGATTTGAAAAACTCGCTTGCGCCTCTTTTTCGCGACGAAGGGCTAGAGGTCGTCGAACTTGGGATCAAAAACGCCGTCGATTTGCCCAAGGCTTTTTGGCGCTTTTGTCTACTTTTGAAAAAACAGGCGCCGCATATTCTCCAGTCTTTTATGTTTCACGCAAATTTATTGGGACGCTTTGCCGCGCGCGCGTCGGGCGTTCCGATCGTTTGTTCCGGAGTTCGCGTCGCCGAGCGCGATTCGCGTTTGCGCCTGCGACTCGATCGCCTAACCGGCGCCCTTGTCGACGCGTGGGTTTGCGTCGGAGAATCCGTTGCAAATTTCACGCGAACGGTCGGCGGGATTTCCGGCGCGCGCGTCGTTTCGATTCCGAACGGCGTGCGAACGCGCGACGGCGCCGTCGCGATCGGGCGAACAAGCGCCGTCGACGCGTTAATTTCCGTCGCGACGACCGAGCCCGCGACGCCGATTCCCGACGGCTTCGGAAAACGCAAACGACTCGTGGGAATAGGGCGTTTGACCGTTCAAAAGGGCTTTGATTTCTTGCTCGAAACCGCGCCTTGTTGGCTGACGGAAGACGTCGCGCGCGAGTGGGAACTTTGGATCGTCGGCGAAGGCGAAGAACGCGGGAGGCTTGAACGGCGAGCGCGCGAATTAGACTTGGAACGATTCGTCTTTTTTCCGGGCTGGCGCGCGGACGCTTCCAAAATTCTCGCGGAATCAGAAATTTTTTTGTTGCCTTCTCGTTGGGAAGGCATGCCAAACGCGTTGTTGGAAGCCGCCGCGCTTGGCAAGCCGACCTTGTGCGCCGACGTCGAGGGCGTCGCCGAGATTTTGGGCGCCGACGCGACGGAACAGATTTGTCCAAGCGGGGACGCCGAGGCTTGGAACGTCAAACTTCCCGCCTTGCTTCGCGATGAAAATCTGCGCCGCGCGTTGGGCGAACGCAATCAAGCGCGCGTTTTGGCGGAGTTTACCGACGTCAAAGTCAATGAAAAATACGTCGCGCTTTGGAGGCGCTTGTTAAAAGAAAAGGGCGTCGAAACGAACTAATTGAAACGCGTCGCGCCTCTTAACGTCGTTCGACCAATTCCAAATACCGTTCCAACAAAAACGCGACGCGTTCCTCGTCCGAATCGAATTTTTCTTTTCGATAGGCGCGTTCGACCGCCGAATCGAGCGTGCGATGCGCCTGCAAAAGTTGCGGCGGCATAGCGTTCGGATCGTACAAATCGGCGTAAGTCGCTTCGGGAAAAAGAGCGCGAGCGTCTAAGACGTCTTGGGCGAGCTTCTCGATTTTCGCCCGTTGATCCGACGTCGGATTCGGCCAAGGGAACGTGTTGTAAACGAGTTCTTTTGAATAACGATACCCCATTCCTAAGCGCCCGCAAAATCGAGCGTTCCAAGCGTTGTGCATCGCGCTGGTTAAAACGCCGAAAGAATAAAGCGTCGCGTTCGGCACGACAAAAACCAAGTCGCTGGCGATTACGTCCTTTTTTATAAAGCCTATCGGAACATATCGGCGCCTATCGCTAGAGGTTTTCGGAATCAACAAATAATCGGTTGGCGGCTGGTGAATTTCGTCAAACAACGTTGGCGTATCTGCTTTTTTTCTTGTAGCCGCCTTAGCGCTCTTAGCACGAAATTCCCTAACTGCTTCGACGCGTTTTAAGACCGACGGCATTTTGCGCAGTTCGTTTGGCGGACAGTCGACCAACCAAAGAACGTAACGCTTTTTGCCGTTGATAAATTCGTCGGCGCCGACGTAAGGTCGCAGATACTTCTTCGCCAAGGGGTCTTTAGCAAGAAAGTCTTCTTTTTCCGAATCAACTAGAATAAAATTCCCACCGTC
>JAZRWW010000310.1:0-13805 GCA_045599865.1 Thermoguttaceae bacterium | reverse complement strand
CCGCCGAAAACGCGTCCGTTATCAAAGCGAAATTATCCGACAAACCCAAAAACTCCCGTTTACGGAGAACCGAGTTTATCGGAAGAATTAGCGTTTGAAGGTTCTGCGAAAAACATACGAACTTTTAGACGACGCGTCGACTGAAAAAACAAAAAATCGTTTGCGCAACCTCAAGCGAACCGCCGATCCGCCCGTCGTTGACGGGCGGCTTGTCGCGCGCCGCTACGCGGCGGTTCTTACGCGTCGTTTTTCCGTGAACGCTTACCCAATTTTGTTGGGCGCATTTGATTCGTGAGTTTCGTTTTATTGCGGAAAAAACGGAACGAAAAACGGCAAATTTGGGTAAGCGAATCGTTCGAAAAATTCAGGAAACGTTCTCTATGATTCATCAACGCGGCGAGCTGGAAGAATCGGAATGGCGCCGTCGTATGAACTATCAAAAATTGCTGTTAATGCAATCCCTTCAGCGGGGCGTTCCGAACGACAAGGACGCCAAAAATCTTGTCGAGCGGTTGCTCAGACGCGAGGCTGATTACTTTCGATTCATCGAAGAACCGATTCCGCCGACGAACAACCCGGCGGAACAAACGATTCGTAAAGTTACTATCGCTCGTAAAATATCGCTTGGAACGCAAAGCGAGTGGGGGACGCGTTGGCACGAACGATTTTGGAGCGTCGAAACGACCTGCGAACAACGCGGATTAAACCTACTTGAGTTTATCACGCAAACGTTTGTAAATTATCTACAAGGCACGGCGGCGACTGCGGCGGTTATTTCTTGACTGCGGAATTTCTCGTGAACGCTTACAAAAATTGGTTTGGCGCTACGTCAAGCGAAGCGCCGTCCGCTCGTCTAAAGACGAGCGGGTTATCGCGCGGCGGCTACGCGCCGATTCGTCCGCGACGCTTTTCCGTGAACGCTTACGAAAAATTTACATCCTTTAGGAAGGAACGGTCGCCTGAGGATGTTGCAAATACGGTCGCTTTTCTTCTTTCGGAACAAACTTCATAGGTTACAGGCGCGATTATTAGCGTTGACGGAGGAAAATCTGTTCTGTAATTTGTGTTCGATCCTTCGCTGGCGTCTTTTAATTGAACGTCAAAGGCTATTTATTCGTAAGCGTTCATAGAAAGGCGCGTAAATTTCTTACGTTACGTTCGGTTCGGAAAACACGCCGCAGAAGAACCGACGACAAAACCGTCGAGCGAAAGACGCCTAACTGATCGTCGTGTTTTTACGGCGCCGTTGAAACGTTTTTCATATTCTTCGTCTTTGAGTTTTTCCTTCCCAAAGACGGAATAATCCTTTCGGACTCACGGCGTTGCCTGGGAAATTTCAAGGGTAAGGAGTATATTTTTCCTCGTCGTGCGATCAATGTTTTTCGAACCGACGCTATCCGTCGCATATAACCGATGGCTTCCACGCCCGCGTCTTACGACGCGAGGGATTCACTTCGTCGGTTCTCGCGCGTCGTCTTGATTCAACTAATTGCTGAATTTCATTCTGCGGCTTTCCGTGAACGTTTACCTCAAGTCGCCTTTTTGCGCCGATAAAAATCGCGCGCGAAAGTAACTTTCGCACGCGACGCGTTTTCACGACGTTTTACGTCTTATTCTTTTGGCGTTTTCGGCGTGACTTGGGTCGTTCCGCCTCCGCGCAAAGTCAGGTCGAACTCGGGATTCTCTTTCCACGTTCCTCCGGTAAAGTCCGGATATTCGATCGGTTGCGAGCCGTGCGTTACGGACCATAGGCTCAAGGGCGTCAACGCGCTCCACATAGCGCCGTCGTAAACGGAAATATTGAGCGGCAAGCCGTTGTGGAGAGAGTCGATTAACTGATAGTCGCAAATGTAGTCCATTCCGCCGTGTCCGCCGAATTTGACGGCGTTTTCTTCGAGGAACGTATGCAACTCGGGCATATATTGCGCCTTGATCTCTTCCATTTGTTCGTCGGAAAGGGGCGTCGAATGGTCTAGGTAAATTCGACTAGGCTCGGGATACTTTTGAACGAATCCCTTCGTGCCGCTCAACAAATGATGGCGCGTATACGGACGCGGCGAAATACGGTCGTATTGAATTTGAACGACTTTTCCGTTTTGCGTCTTAATAAGGGACGTGTTCATATTGCCCGCGAAATCGTACCCGTCAAATTGCTTGTGGTACTCGCTTCCTTGCGCGAGAATCTCTTTGAACGCCGGTTTGCACGTGAAATCGTCGGTTTCGACGGAGGTAATGAAAAGCGGTCTGTCGCCGGCGTTGAGGCGCAACGCTTTCGAGACGGGACCGTATCCGTGCGTCGGGTAACGATTGCCCTTGTTAAGCGTTCCGATCGCGAAACGATAATAACCGCCTTTTTTGCTAAGTGGCGGCATAGGCTCTTGATAGAGTTGTTCGGGCGTGAAGTAGTGAATATACGCGCCTTCCGCATAGACAAGTTCGCCAAAGACGCCCTTCAGCGCCATATTGATCGTTAACGCTTCGAAGAAGTCGAAACAGCAGTTTTCTAGGATCGCGCAATATTTCTTGGTGCGTTCGGACGTTTCGACTAGCTTCCAGCAGTCCGCCAACGTATAGCCGAGCGGCACTTCGCTCGCGGCGTGCTTGCCCGACTCCATAACGGCGCTCGCCATTTCCGCGTGCAAAAATTGCGGGGTGGTGACGTAGATCAAGTCGAGATCGTCGCGTTCGAGCATTTCGCGCCAGCTGTTTTCGTCCTTGAAATATTCGTCCGGGGCGGGGTAGTCGATACTCTTGAGCCATTGGCGCGACAATTCGATCGGGTATTCGTAACAGTCGGCGATCGCTTTGATTTCGACGCCTTCCATTTGCGAGAGGCGTTGCATCGACGCGCGTCCGCGATTGCCCATGCCGATATACCCGACGCGAATGTTCGAAATCGCGGGCGCGGCGTATTTCGCCATATTGAAAACCGACTTGCGCCCTTTCATAATCAGCTTAGTCTCTTCGACGTCGTCGCGCAAGTTGTTTTCGGTACCGTAAGCAAGCGCGGTCGCCGCCATAATCGGCAGACCTAACGCGCCTTTAAAGAAATCTCGTCTTGTTGCCATTATATTCTCTAATTTTAGTTTAGTAACTATTGAAACTTGAAACCAACGGGCGCGTACAGTAGTCGACCGCACGAGGTGCAAAGAACCGCCGCGCCCGCGCAAACTTTCATTACCGTTTCAGTCGGGATTTGACGATCGCAGGATCCGCAGAAACCTCCGTCCGACAAAGGAGCGAGCGCGGCGCCGCCGAAATTTGCTACGGCGCGTTCGTACTGACCGGCAAATTCGCGCGGAAGTCTCGATTCCGCGTCGCGAAGTCGCGCCGTCGCGTTTTCTATCTCTTTGCGCAATTTCGGCTCGTTTGTCGCCAAGTCGTCTTGCGCTTTCGCCAGTTTTTCCTTTGCCGTCGTCAATTCGTCGTTTCGCTCTTTGAGTTTGGCGTCTTCCGCGTCGACGTTCGCGAGCGCTTCCAACGCGGCGTCGGCCGCCGCGTCGCTTTTGCGTTCTTCCAATTCGATTTGGAGCTTAATTTGCTCGTATTCGCGATTCGATTTCGCCATATCGAGTTGCGCGCGTCGACGTTCTAGTTCCCGAAGCGCGTCCGCCGCTTCTTTTTCCTGGCTCCGCGCTTTTAAAAGAACTGTCTGTTTCAATTCGTTCTGCGCTTTCAAGTTCGCGGTCGCTTTCACGACGGCGCTTTGCGACGCAACGACGACGCGCTTGAAACGGTCGATTCGGTAATTTAATTCGCCGAGTTGTCGATAAATTCGTCGCAACTCGTCCAGTAATTCCGCAATGATTTTGCCGTCCATCTTATTCTCCTTCGTCGCGTGCCGTCTGATTTTAACGACGCGCTTGTCGCTTGTCAAACGACGTCGTCAAATTTCTTTTCAAAAACTTCAAGCGTCGAAACATCTAACGTTTTTTTCTTCTCATCGCGCGAATTTCCTCCTTTGTCTCGTCGTCGACTCGAAGAGAATCGCAAATTTTCTGAAGCGTTTGATTGAACGTGAAATCGTCGAGCGAATTGTCTTTCAAATAGCGCAACGTCGCGTCGGGAAATTTAATAAACGCTTCCGTAAGGAGCCACGCGGCGCCGACGTTGACGCAACGAGCGCCGATTTTTCGCAACGCGACGTTCTCGACGCGTTCGAAAAGCGCGTCGATATGGTTCTGGTCGACGTATCTTTTGAGTAACGTTACAAACGCGAAACGAAGCGTATAAGGCTCGTCGCTTGCAAGACAGGCGTCGAGAAAAGGCCAAAGCTCGACTTTTTCGCTCGGTTTCGGCTTGATCGCTTGACAAAACGAATCGCAGACAAGCCAAGAGTCGATCAACGGGACAAACGCGGCGATCAGATCAAGGCGTCTGTCAAATTCGATTTTGACTTTTCCGACGACCTCTCCGACGACGAGTCGTTCTTCGCAGAAATCGAGCGATTTAGACTTCTTACGTCGACGATAGCCTTTTTGTTCGTTCGAGAAAACCGCGTCCAAAAAGGCGGCGCCGTCGAAAGCTAGAAGCTCGGCGACGACTTGGCGCCACGCTTTTGTTCGAACGCCCAAGACGTCGCAAGAATCGCGCGGCAGGAATTTTTTGACGAATTCGCCGTAGCCAGGTTCCGCTTCGGGTTTAAGTCGTCGACGCAACGACCCGATCGGATCGGCTAGATCGATCCAATCGGTATTGAGGTCTTTTGTTTTTTTAGCCATTTTCAATCTATTTTTCAACGGCTACTTTAAAGAGCGCGACGCTCAAGGGAGCCAGCGTCGTACCGTCGGCAAGATCGCCTTCAAACGCGGTTTTTACGATCTCGATTTTTTGAGGCGCGTCCGGGTCGTTATACGCTTTCGGATCGTCGCCCGAAATCTCGAAACGTTCGCCCGACGCGGCTAGTTTGAGTCCTTTGACGTCGAGTTGGAAATTGGCGGATTCGAGCGTCGGATTGACGACGGCGACGGTAAAGGTTTTTCCGTCTTCGGTCGTCGCGGCGGAAACGTCGAACGGCTTGGGCGCTTCGACTTTGTAGGGAAGAACGCCAAATTCGTTGCGATAGAGTTTGAGAACTAGACCGGTCGTATCGAATTGCGCGCCCGTTTGCGAGGTTTTAATACAGCCGATAACGTTGACCGTTTGCGCGTAGTTCGCCATCGCGAATATGTCGCTGTTACGGTAATATTCGTGCAGACCTTCGGCGATTCCCAGTCCGTCTTTGAGGAAATAACGCGTGCCCAACTCGCCGAAGACGTGCGGACCGTACCAGTAGTTCCATTCGTCCATTGCGATTTGAATGTTCTTACCCTTCAATTCGGGAATTTCGGCGCGGTATTTACGGTGCGCGTTAGCGATGCGTCTGATGTTGTTCGGAATCTGTTCGACGTGCGCGACAAGGTCTTTTTGTTCGCCGCAGTAGAAGTGTTCGCTAAGCCAGTCGATACGATCCGCGCATTTACGCAAAATCACGTCGTCCCAAGCGCCGACGGAGCCGACGCAAACGCAAGTCACGTTCGGGTCGAATTTGCGGAACGCGTCGACGAATCGATTGTTCTTTTCGGCGTATTTTTCCGTCGGCATATGACCGATTTGCCAGTTGCCGTACATCTCGTTGCCGATGCACCAATGCTTGACCCCGTAAGGTTCCGTATGCCCGTTGGCGGCGCGAATTTTGCCGAAAGTCGAGTCGGCGGAGCCGTTTGCGTATTCGAGTTCTTCAAGCGCCGATTCGACTTCGCCCGAACCGGTGTTGACGGCGACGTCGGGCTCCGTTCCCAAATATTGGCAATAACGCATAAATTCGTCGAACCCGAAATCGTTGTGTTCGATTCCTTGCCACGCGGGATTCTTTCGGGGCGGTCGACGGTCGCGATCTCCGATTCCGTCCTTCCAATTGTAGCCGCTGACAAAGTTGCCGCCGGGCCAACGATAAATCGGCGCGTCAAGTTCCTTGAGAAGCGCGAGCGTATCGGGGCGCATTCCGTCGATATTGTCGGCGGGCATCAAAGAAGCCGTTCCAAGTCGGGCTTCGCCCTTGCCTTGGAACAAAACGGCGAACGCGCCTTTTTCGATCGGATCGATTAGTCCGTCGGCGACGAATTCAAACGCGTATTTTGCGTATCCGTCTTCGGCGACTTTTTCAGGCTCGCCGAGCGGAAGCGTTATGAAGCGCTTGCCCGCGTCGAAGAGAACGCGAACCGCGACGCGCTGTTCGTTCGCTTTTTTCGCCCAGACGTAACCGACGTATTTTTTCCCGCGAACAAACGCGATTCCGTCTTGTTCGACGCCGAACGCCCAGTCGTTTTGGCTAACCCATTTTGGCGACGCCTCGCCGACAAACGCGCCTTCTTTCGCGTGTTCGAATTGCGCATCGCCGAGCAGTTCCCAAGGATGGACGTTCGGCGCGTCGTAGAATTTTCGATCTTGGAGCATTTCCGCCCAAATACCGCCGTAAATACATCGTCCTAGATGTTCGATGAATTGACCGTAGATATAGGGCGAAATCGGCGCGCCTTGCGACGTCGCGTCGACGGTCGCTTTAAATTCGGCGCCCTGCGCGGAGACTGCGCTAAACGACGCAAGACCAAGCGCCGCTACGCACGCTAACAATAAGGACGTTATTTTTTTTGCTTTCATTATGACAACCTGTTGAGAGATAAAATTGACGACGCGTCGAACGTCGACGCGTTTTTTAATGTTAAATCGTTAATTTGTCGGTAATTGTCGGCGTGCTTGCATTGCGCCGAGCGTCTTTTGGCGCGACTTTTGGCTATCAGGCGGGCGCCAACGCTTTCACTTTTTGTTGAAATTCCTCGAGCGAGGAAGTCGAAAACGCCGCCGACATTAGCTTGTCGGCGTAGGAATCGCTGAAAGGTTTCAAGGCTTGTTTAATAAACGCGGGCGTCGCGTTTGGAAAACGCATATTGATCATTCGAGCGAGCAAGTCTCGTTTTCCCTCTCGTTTTCCCTCTCGTTTCCACGCTCGTTTTCCTTCGTTTCTAGCTTCTTCGCGCTCTTCGTCCGTCAGTAATCGCAACTTAAAAGTCATCTCTCTAATCTCCTCTTTTTCCATCATAGAAACGAGTTCGTCGCGCGTCGGCGTTTCAAATTTCTTTTTTGCGCACATTAGACCAATGAAACTCAACGCGTCGTCGAGGACTTCGTCGCCGTACTCGGCGCCGGGTTTATAGGCGTTTTTGAGTATGCTCAACGATTTGCTCGCGTCGTTCAACCATTCTTGGCGCGTAGCGTTCGGATTATTCGCCAAGAGTTCCGCTTTTCGCAACAAATCAAAGAAAAACTCGAGCCAATTTGCGTTTTGAAGCGCGACGTCGAACGCTTCGGGGTCTACGTCCTTCTTGCCGGGTATCGCCGGAACGACCTTGATTCTTTTGTCGACCAAGGAAACGAACAAGAACCTCAATTTGAAAATCCAGTCTTGATCCAACTCGTTCAAGGAGGTCGTGAACAAATCGTGCAAGTTCTGAACGTCGTCCCATTTTTTCGCGCCGGTATAGAAAAGAACGACAAAAGGCCAAATCGTCTTGCCGTCGGGCGTTTTAAATCGTTCCGGGTACCGTTTGGTAAAGTTGATCGTCGCGGTTAAACTCGTCAACATTTGATCCGCGACGTATTTGTCGGGCGCCGACTTGTGTTCCATTAAGACGATAAGGGGAAACTCGATTTCACGCCCGTCTTTATACGGAATTGTGAAGAGCAAATCACAAACGCGCGAGACGTTGTTCCCAAAGACAAAGACGGTCGGTTCCGATTTCGCACGCGTAAAATCAAGCTGATCGGCTAACTCGGGCGAGATATTTCGCACGCACAATTCGAGGAATTGTCGAGTAATCTCCCCGCGTTTGCCAAGAACCGTCGCGACGTGATTGTTGAAAATTTGCGCAAGTACGAGCCGAGGCTCGACGCGCTTTTGTTCGAGAGTCGCGGAATACTTTCTCCAAATACAGGAGACGGAACGGCAGAAACTTTCGAAAGTTTTCTCGTAACACGCTTTCGTAAAGACGTCTTCAAGCGTTCGTCGGTCTAAAATCGACCCCAAAGGCGCGAGAACCTCGGCGTCCGGCGAATAGCGAGGGAAACGCATACGTAAGACGCGATCGATCGCTTTTAACGAATCTAACGCGTCTTGGGCGTCGAGCGCGTCGACGCGTTTTAAACGCCTAGAGGCGCGCGTTGATTTTGGCGGATTAGCGCGTTTTGCCATCTTAACGGCTCCTGTTGTTCGGACGAGCAAAAACTAACGTCGAAAGGAATTTTAATCGTTTTTTTTAATTTCGCAAGCGCGGCGATTATTCTTTGATATCGAGGTAAGTTTAGACGCGGCTCGTCGTTTGTAATTAGTCGTCGTTTGTAATCAATCGACGACGAGTCCTTTAAATTCTTCAGGAATCGTCCTTGCGCCAAATATTCCGCCCGCCGTTTCGCCGTTTTTGCATTGGAAACGCACGCGCAACGTCGTTTTTTTCTCGGGGTTGGGAATCAAGTAGGCTTCGTTGAAGAACTTGCCGGGTCTGTCGTTGTTTAGACGACGTTCCGTAATTTTCTTTCCGTCGATCAGAATATCGAAGAACCGCGCGCCGACGTCGCTTCCCCAGTACGTGATCACAAGGGCGCAGTCGACGTTTGGATCGACTTTGACGTCAAATTCGAAATATCCGTCGGGTCCTGAAGCGTGGCGCCACTTGCGCCCGTTGAATTCGCCGTAAGCCGAGTTTTCACATTTGAAATTTGCGTCGCGTTCGGGTTGCATTTCTCCCGGTTGGAAATAACAGATCGTCTTGGCGTCGATTTCGATTTGTTTAGCGCGTTGAGCGGCTAATTCTTCCTCTTTTTCTTTCCACGTTTTCACGTCGAAGAATTCAAAATAGACGTCGTAACGACGATTTGCGGCGTAAAACGGAACCAAATCGACGGTTCCCGGCTTAGCGGCGGTTAATTTGACGTTTGCGGGCGTATCGAAAAAGGATCGCGTTTCTTTTGCGTCGTCGATTAAATCCTTCGCTTCGCGCGATTCTGAGACGACGACGGGCAAAACGACAGCGTTTTTCGTTTCGTTCGCTTTAAGGTCGAACTGGGAAGTCAGCGGCGCTTCGACGGAACCGAGATCGCCCGCGTAAACGATCGGACCTCGTAGGAACGCGACCATATTCGGATTATCCGGCGTCGGTTCGACTTTCCAATCGGCGACAAAATTCAAGCGTTTCATCGTCGCGCCCTTTTTCCACGAGTCGCCGAGCGTCGCGTATCCGTCTTGCAAATCGGCGTCAAGCGCGCGGCAGTTGTTCGGAACGCGGACTTTGACCGTCAAATCGACGTCGCGCGACGTTTCGAGCGTGAAGACGCCTTCGGAATCAAGCGTCGTTTTGACGCCTAGTTCGCTCCAATCGAGCGTCGACGGAATCAAAAGATTGACGTAGAGAACGCGACGCCCGTCGTCCTTTTTTTCACGATAGTAGATTTGACCGTTGTACTGGGCGTGATTTTCCATACCCGTGCCGTGACAGCAAGTCCAATGGGTTTCGCGCGTCGAGTAAGTTCGAAACGAACCCGATTGCAACGGAACGAAATAAGTATAGAGCTTGTCTTTGTTTTCAGACGGATCGAGCGAAGCTAAAATATGATTGTACAACGCGCGTTCGGCGAAGTTTACATAGTCGATTTTGCCCGTTTGCAAGTACAGTTCTTTCGACAATTTGAGCATATTGTACGTGTTGCACGTCTCGCAATTAGTATTCGTTAGTCTCGTACTCAAGACGTCGGGCGCG
The DNA here is from genome assembly GCA_045599865.1 of Thermoguttaceae bacterium. Lineage (GTDB taxonomy): Bacteria > Planctomycetota > Planctomycetia > Pirellulales > Thermoguttaceae > RUG369. The sequence continues at coordinate 4,017 of JAZRWW010000310.1, read as the reverse complement.
CCGAAATGTTCGGCGGAAGAATGACCGCCGATTACGTAAGAATGACGATGGACGACGCGATCCCAAAAGAAATTGGCGGTTTCGAAGACGTTCAATTCGTCGTCGACCAATTCCGCGCGACGCGCCAAGCCGATCAATTTCGGAATTTGCGTATTGGCGTGTTTTCCTTCGAGTTCGTCTCGTCCTTCGCTAAGCGCTTTGAGAACGGAGAGGTCGTAAAAACGATCTCCGGCTTGCAAATATTTTTTGTCGCCCGTCGCCGCGTACAAATTGTAGTAGGACTCGTTCATTCCGCCGTGTTCGCAACGCAACATTTTTTGCATTTGTTCAAACGACAAGTTTTGAATCGTTTCGACGCCCCAATCGCCGAACGTTTTCGCGACTTCAAGCGCTTGGGCGTCGTCGCAATATTTGTAGGCGTCGAGCAGACCGGCGAAGATTTTGTGCATCGCGTACCAAGGAACCCAGAGCCCGTTGAGGTCGAATCCTTGCGAACGAACGTCGCCGCTCGCTACTTGTTTGAAGACGTCGCGCGCGCGTTCGTCGCCTATGAGCATGCCCGAATTGGAGGCTTCTTGACAAGCGGCAAGTTCGGAAACGACGTATTCGGCGCGTTCTTTGAAGCGAACGTCTCCCGTCGACGCGTAGCTTTTAGAAAGTGCGGAAAGGTAGTGCCCGAGAGAATGACCCGCGATCGACTGCGCTTCCCAACCGCCGTAGCTGGGCGCGCGCGGCTCGAGTCCGCTAGCGTTGCGAATTCGAGCGAGAAGTCTGTCGGGCTCGACGCTTAAAAGATACTCGCAATTTTTTTCTTGCGCGCGCTTGAACGGACTAGGAAGCAATCGAACCTGCGAAAGTTCGAACGGTTCTACGACTCTTTTAGCGACAACAACGTCGTCGGCGGCAAACGCGCTGACGACGGAAAGAACCGACGACGCGAATACCGCGACCAAGATTTTACGAAAGGACGTGTTCAAAGACATTTTAAAATAGGGAGAAATTGTGGTTGACGTTGAAAAAGGAAACGATTTTTCAGAGAAGTCGACTCGCGACTACTTTTTAAACGCGTCTTCGTCGATTTGATCGTCGACGCGGTAATAATCAAAATCGGCGCGACCGCCGGGCGTTTGCGTCGCGTAGTGAAACAAGCCGAAACGATAGCCCATAAAGTGCGGCAACGTATAAAGACCGCGCAACGGCTTGCCGAGCGCTTGCCACGATTTGCCGTCGAGACTCCAGTAGAATCGCGCGACGTCGGCTCGATCGCGGAAATTGGCGTCGATTTTGAAATAAACGACCTCTTGCGTTTCGTCCAACGCGACTCTTGCGTTTTCTCGATCCGTATCGGCGTTTACGTCGCCTCCTCGCGCAAGTTCCGATTCGACTTGAACGACGTAAAATTTGCCGTCTCGCTTGGCGACGCCGACAAATCCGTATTTGCGCTGGAAAAAGGTCAGTCCGGCGAAATCTCCGTTGTTGAGCCCGCGAACGTCGAGCGCCGTCGACGCGGAACTAACGGGACCAAACGTGCGTTGCGATAACGTGTTGCGCGCTTCGGACAGGCGCCTGTCGACTCTTCCCGCTTCCAGAGTCAACCAACCGGGTCTTTCCGTCAACGACCAATAACGCGCGTCGGGATTATGATTCCACTGCCATTCGAGCGGGAACGCGTAGGAAAGACCGGCGTTTTCTTCTTTAGGCGCGTCTTCGAGTCGCGCAAGGACGTCTGCGTTTCTTTCGAATTCGTCGGAACAGACGACGCCTTCCAAAGGCTTCCTTTCGCGTTGAATCGGCATTGTATCGGGCGCTTTGCCGTCGATCCCGACGATCGGCCAATCGTCCTTCCACTCGACCGGCATAAGATAGGGAATTCGCCCGACCGCGCCGGAATCTTGGAAAAGATAGGCGAACCATTTGCCGTCGACGCCCTCGAACAACGTTCCTTGCGCGATTCCTCGATCTTTGAAAATCACGCGTCCTTCATAAGGACCGGCGATATTGTCGGCGCGGAAAACAATCTCCGTGCGAACGTCTCCCTGCGGCCACGAAATATTGCAGACGTAGTATTTTCCGTTGCGTTTAAACATCTGCGAACCTTCGGCGGAAAGTCCGATTCGACCTCCGGCGACGCGTCCCGCGTTCTTAATGACGACGGAATCGAAACCGCCGCGCTTGAACCCAGACAGGTCGTCGTTGAGTTCCGTCAAGCGTAAATCGCCGCAACCGTAGAGCAGATAGGCTTTTCCGTCGTCGTCGAAGAAGAGCGAACAATCGTGGCACATTGGGAAGAACGATTTGACGTCCCATTTGCCCGCGACGTCGCGCGTCGAGAAAATATAAGTTTTTCCCGTCGTGCCCGAGAACGTCGCAAGATAGAAAACGCCGTCTTTATATCGCAACGAACTCGCCCAAGTTCCGCGTCCGTAAGAGTTTTTCCCGTTGCGCAACGCCAATTCGTCGGAATCGCCGAGCGTCGAACAGGCGTAACCGACGATTTGCCAGTCGACTAAATTCGTCGACTTCATAATTGGAACGCAAGGCGACAAGTGCATCGTCGTCGAACTCATATAATAATCGTTCCCAACGCGAACAACCGCCATATCTGGAACATCCGCCCAAATGTTGGGATTTGTAGCTTCTTCTTGCGCGGAGGCAAACGTCGACGCGCAAAGGAGGCAAACTAGGGCAAAAACGCCTTGAAATAATTTGAGGAACATAACGTCGTTTCCTTTGACGATAAACGCGTGATTATTGTTTGTCTATTCGCGTGTTGATAATGATAAACGTTGCGGGCGACTCCGACGACAAAAAAAGGAACAAACGTTCGCAGAAATCAATATCCCGATTTTTTCAGCCACGCGAGGCAACGTTCGCGCCAGCTATTGGCGTTTTCTAACGGAAACCAGTTGTAGAATCCGTGCGGCGCGCCGGAATAAACATGTAGTTCGACGGGTATGTCCATCGTCCGAAGTTTTTTATAGACCTCGATCGAACCAAGCGGAGAAAAGACGTCGGAATCGCCGTGAAGCAGACACATAGGGGGCGTTTGCTCGTCGAATTTAAAGTCGGACAAGATCGAGGCGCCTTCGCCCTTGTCGACGTTCGGACCGTCGGCGCCGTCGTCTAGTACGAAGGCGGGATAGACGCAAATCGCAAAAGCGATTTTTGTCGAGAGTTTGTCGAGTTCGTCGACCGGCTCGTAAGTTTGTTCCGTCGAATTCGTCGCGGCGTATAACGCAAGACAACCGCCGGCGGAATAGCCTTGCACGCCGATTTTATCGGGATCGATTCCGTATTTTTTCGCATTGGCGCGCAAATATCGCACGGCGCGCTGTTCGTCTTGAAGCGCAAGCCAATAGATAGGCTTGTCCTTCGGACGAGGGACGCGATACGCCAAAACGGCGGCGAAATAGCCCTTGGAATTCCAATATTCCGCGTTGGGGATTCCTTCGGGACCATAGTAGCAGTTGTTGAATCCTCCTCCGGGCAACAACAACAGGCACGCGTCCGACGTCTGTTTTTCCGGCTTGTAAATCAACAGTTGCGGAACGGTGATTTTGTCGGCGTAGCCCGCCGGATTCTCGACGTTTGGTTCGCGCGTCGTCTCGCCGGGCGCCACTCCAGACCACAAGTCGACCCTTTCGGGCTCCCGCGCGTCAAGGGAAGCTCCGAACGCGCAAATCAACGAAATTGAAACCAACAACGAAGACGCGAATTTACAACGCATATTAAAAACTCCCGTATGAAAACTAGTCGACGTAATTATTGTCCGTTTCTTGCGATTCTTTCGTTTCTTCGACGTCTTCGTCCTCTTCTTCTTGACGCTTGCGATAGTCGTTTTCCAGAATCCAAGCGAACCGCCCTAAATACAGAAAATAGAGAAAAGGACCAAACGTGTCGACGAAAGAAACGATTAGCGCGGATATTGCGACGCGCTGAACCGACGGTTTGACGCTTTCCGGATTGACGCTATACCAAATTGCGAATAGTTCTATAATAAGGCACGCCAAAACGACG
>JAZRWW010000309.1:0-18008 GCA_045599865.1 Thermoguttaceae bacterium | reverse complement strand
ACGGACGCGTTTTCGGCGGCGCCGATCCGCCCGTGGCGACGGGCGGCTTATCGCGCGACGGCTGTCGCCGTCGATTCGAACGCGACGTTTTTTACTGCGGGCGTCCCTCTTCAAACGGCGGAAATCTTGCCAATTTCTTTCTTTTTTTCTCTATTTCGTTTGACTTTACGATTCTTGGCGTGTACAATCAGGGAAGGGGCGTTTATCGCGCAGTCCTTTTGAAACGCCCTTGTTAAATTTTACCGACGGGAGAAGAACGACGTTGACTCCAGAAGATAAAGACCAAGCGTCGCAAGACGTCGAACGCGCGCGCGAGGACGTTCTTGCGCGACGCCAAACGCTTGAAAACGCGACGGACGACGCGCGCGTTTTTCAACGTCGCGTTCTCGATTTTGTTTTGTCGTGGAACGATTGGGAGTCGCCCGACTTGTTTGAGACGGCGTTGCGACGCGAGACGCTCCTTGCGCGCGGTTCTCTTTTTGCGCCCGACTTGCAAGAGTACGAAATTAAAATTAGTCGGCATAATAATCTTGTCGTCGCGGCGTTGGGCGATCTTAACATTGCGTCTGATTTATTGCGCGTTTCGACGGGCGCGACCGACGTCGACTGGAGTACGCTTCGACCTACTCAACAACAGCAAGTCGACCGCAACGGAATCGCGCATATAGCCGACTTGATATATAGCGTCAAGAGCCTTGCTACGGACGAAGAGCGCGATTACGCGTTTTTTTTCGAACATAAGTCGGAAAACGACCCCTTTATCGCCGTGCAACTTATCGAGTACGTCGCGCTCTATTTGAAATATCAAGCGGTCAACGCCAAGCGCGAAAAAAAGGGGCTGAAAAAATTGGTCTGTCCGATCCCCGTCGTGATCGGTTGTTACGACCGCGCGGGCGTTCGTCCTAAAAAGTTACGCGAAGTTTGTTCTTATCCGCCGAATTTAGAAAAGTGCGTTCCCGACTTTGACATAATTTTTTTCGACGTTCAGGCGGTCGACGTCGGCGCGCTTGACGTCGGACCAATGACAAAGGCTTTGCTTAAAGATTTGCAATTTGGTAAGAATCCAAAATTGAAGGACTCCGATATTCTCGACGTTTTCGGCGATTTGCGCGGTTACAAATTGGATTCGGCTTCTTATCAAATGTTGACGGCTCTTATCGGGTATTGGAATAAAGCGTGCCATACGTGGAACCGAATCCCTATGTTGGGCGAATACCAACGATTGGCGCGCGAAATGAAAAACGAAAGGATTGTGAAAGAAGTGACGCCGATTTTAGATATGGATTATTACGAAAGCGCCGTTCAAAGGTTCGGCGCCAAATGGTCTCAAGAATTAAGCGAGGAATGGTTGGCCAAGGGAGAGGCTAAGGGGGAGGTCAAGTGTTGTTTACGAACAATTCGCCGTTCCCTAACGAATCGATTTCCCAATTTTACTATTTCGCCAAGGTGCGATAAAGAACTGCAACTTATCGACGACTTGGACAAGTTGGACGCGATTTTAGACTTTTGTTACGACGCCTCGTCGCTTGAACAAGTCGAGGCGTTTATCGAGGGAAAGTATTTTGAGTAACGTTTGAAACGCCGCTTGGTTCAGAAGTTTGGGGGCGTCCGATCGATTTTGCGCGTATGACTTTTAGCGAGCGACTAGAACTTTTCTCAAAATAATTAACCGATGTGAAATTCGCGCGATCCAACGTTTTGACCGTAGCGAAAGTCTTTGTTTGGGAGCGAAACGATTCCGTCGCTTCGCTTCGTTTTTTGATTTAGGAACGACAAATATGAAACGTATTTTTAACGCTTCTTTGTTTGGCGTCGCTATGGCGGCGTTTCTCGCTTGCGCGTCCTTTGCGCGCGCTCAGGAGCCGGTCGCGGTTCAGCCGACGGTCGACGCCGGTTTCGCGTGGTACGACGCGACGCAATGGCCGGTCGAAAACAAACGATTCGACGACGTGGATCGCTATTTTGCACGTTTTCCGGCGCGCGCCAAGGGCGTGGTAACCGACGCCGTTTGGGGGTTGTCGCAACATTCGGCGGGCGAAATCGTTCGTTTCCGCACGAACGCCGATACGATTAAGATTCGCTACAATCTCTATTCCGGCTCCGTCGCTATGCCTCATATGCCCGCGACGGGCGTTTCCGGATTCGACCTCTACGCTTTCGACGACGCGACGAATCGTTGGCTTTGGGTCGCTTGCACGCAGGCGACGAAGAAGGAAGACGAAAAGACTTGGGTTTCCGGCATGGAACGCAAGACGCGCGATTTTATCGTCTATTTGCCTTTGTACAACGGGGTCGACGCAATGTCGATCGGCGTGCCCGAAGGTTGCGAATTTTCCGCTATGTCGCCTCGTAGCGACAAGCCGATCGTCTATTACGGCACTTCGATCGCGCACGGCTGTGGCGCTTCTCGACCGGGCAACGTTTACACGGCGATGTTGGATCGTCGCCTCAATATTCCCGTCGTCAATCTTGGCTTCTCCGGCTCCGCTCGTATGGAGCCCGCCATCGCCGACTTGATGGCGGAAATCGACGCCGAAATTTACGTTATCGACGCGCTTCCGAATATGAATCCGCAACTTGTCGCCGAGCGCGCCGTTCCGTTTATTAAGCGTTTGCGCGAGAAGCGCCCGAACGTTCCGATTTTGCTTGTCGAAGACCGTCGTATGTCGAACACGTGGATTCTGCCCGGTCAACAGGCGTTCCATAAGAACAATCAAGCGGAATTGAAAAAAGCCTACGAAGAGCTGAAAAAAGACGACGCCAATCTATATTATCTTGGAACTGATAATCTGCTCGGAGAAGAGCTTGATTACGACGGCACCGTCGACGGGTCGCACCCGAACGATTTGGGAATGTGGCGCCAAACGAACGCGCTTGAAGGCGCCTTGCGCCCGATTTTGGAAAAGATTCGCGCGGAAAAATGAGTCTGAACGGGAAAGCGCGTCGTCAAGTCGTCGCGCTTTCTTATTTGCTTTATGAAACTTACGACCAAATAAGAACGTTATGAAACCGCTTTGTTCTTTTTCTCTTTTTCTCGCGTCGTTGTTTTTCGTCGCGTCGACTCGAGCCGAGACGATTACGCTTCCCGTCGCGCGCGATCTTTGGATTTCCTCCGCGTCGGGCGAAGAGGAAGGGAACAACGGCGGCTCGCCTCGACTCAAATTAAAGGGTTATCAGGAATTTTCGATTCTTGACTTCGACGTTGCGCCCTTGCGCGGCAAAATCATTAAGAAGGCGACGCTTCGCTTGAAATTATCGAGCGACGAACGCCTTTATCGCGTCGCCGTCGGAACGCTCGCCGCCGATTGGGTCGAAGGTTCGAGCGCTAACTACGAAAAAGAATCGGGCGCTTCGTCCTTTCGTTGGCGGATCGCGCCCGACGTTCCTTGGTTTGACGCCAACGTCGGACAAGACGACGCGCCGAAGCCGACTTCGAAATATTCCGATATGACGTCGGTAATTTTTGGGGAAGGCGGGTCGATTTGGGCGACCGCCGAGGCGTCGGAGCCGCAAGACGGCTGGCAGTCGATCAAGGTCGCGCCCGAGGTCGTCTCTTCGCGCGTCGCGGGCGTCTCTCGCGGGTTCGTTCTCTTTGACGATACTGGCACGGAGGTTGAACGAGACGGAAACGACGCCAAGATTCGACTCTTTCCCAACCGATTTTTTTACAGTCGCGAACAAAACGCTTCTTGCGCGCCTCGTCTTGAAGTCGAGTGCGAAGACGTTTCTTCGTTTGCGCGCCCTACGGCTCCGCGTCGTTTGAGCGCGGTTTCCGATTTGTCTTTGCCGCGCGGAACGGTCGTTCTTTCTTGGGAACACGCGCGTCTTATTTCAGACAATATCGTCGGCTTTTTTGTGAAATTAGACGGAAAAGAAGTTCCGCAAACGCTTATTCCCGCGCCTTGTCTTGGCGCTTCGTCGTTCAAGCCTACGGAGGAACGGCGATTTAACGCGCGTCTTGAAGGACTGACGCCGGACGTTTCTCATACGTTTGAAGTAGTCGCCGTCGATCGGCTTGGCGTCAAGAGTCAAGTCGCGACGAAGAAGTTTCAAACGAGCGATTCCGATTTTGAAGATTGGAACGCGTTGCTCGGCTTGAATAAGAACGCTAGAAGAGCTACGCCGACGAAAAAATCGCAGAGTTTGCCGCAACTTGGCGCGTCGAGCGTTTGCGTCTTGCCCGAATTTGTCAAGACGCTTTCGTCGGGCGAAACGATTCCGATGACGACGCGCGATTATCGAGCGTCAAACGCTCTTTGGAACGGAAGCGAGCGCCTTGTCGATTTGACGTCGGCGCAAAACGAATTTGTCGGCTTTCAAATCGCGTTCGAAGGCGCGGCGCAAAAGGTTCGATTTAATTTGAGTTGGGACGAAACGACGTCGAACGATCCTCGGGCGGCGTTCTATCGTTTGGCGCGCGTCGAGACTCCGAAAGGCTTGGTCGGCGATCCGGCTTTGCCCGTCGATTCTTCGTCCGCGATCGCGTTAAACGAAGGGGGCGACTCCGTCTGTTGCGAGCTTTTTGTTCCGAACGCCGCCGCGCCGGGCGTTAGAACCGGGCTTTTAACGATTACAAACGACTCAAAAGAATCGATTCAACTGAAAATTCGGCTAAAAATCTGGAATTTCGCGCTTCCGAACGAATTAAATTTTCTGCCGGAAATGAACTGTTATTCCTTGCCCGAAAACGAACGGGAATATTACCGACTCGCGCAACTACACCGAACGTATATTAACCGCGTTCCTTATTCGCATCGGGGAACGGTCGGAGACGGCTTGGCGCCGCGCTGGGACGTTAAGTCGCAAACGTTCGACTGGCGCGACTGGGAGAAACGTTTCGGCGCTTATTTCGACGGAAGCGCGTTCGCCGATTTGCCGCGCGGCGCCGTTCCGATCGAAGCCTTCTATCTTCCGCTCTTCGAAAACTTCCCCGCCGATATTTTTTCGGGCTACGACGAAAACAAATCGTATCCCGACGACTCCTCTTTTTCTTCCGAATATCGAGCCGCGTTTCGCGCCGGTTGCGTCGGTTTTGGCAAGGAAATCGTCGCGCGCAAGTGGGATAAAACGCGCTTTCTTTTCTTTTTAAACAACAAATCGGACTACAAAAAGGACGGCTGGTTTCGCGCCAGTTCCCCGTGGCTCTTGGACGAGCCCGCAAGTTTCCGCGATTTCGCGGCGTTGGCTTACTTCGGACGAAATTTGAAGGAAAGTCTGCAAGAAAACGGACTTGAAAACGTCCTGCAATATCGCGCCGATATTTCTCGACCGCAATGGGAGCGCGATTCTCTCGCGCCTTGGCTTGACGTTTACGTCGTCGGCGGGGAGGCGTTTCGTCGTTATAATCGGCTCGTTTGCGAACGACGCGACGCGTTCGGGCGTCTCGTCTATACCTACGGAACGACGGCGCCGCCCGAATCGAGCGCGTTTCAGCCCGTCTTGTGGTCGCTCGACGCGTGGTCGCTTGGCGCGCAAGGCGTCGTGCCTTGGCAGACGATCGGAACGCGCGAGTCTTGGCGCGTCGGGGACGAACTGGCGTTGTTCTATCCCGCTTGTCAAGAAAGCGCGGGGCGCGTCGTCGCGTCGTTGCGCTTGAAGGCGTATCGACGGGGCGAGCAGGACGTCGAATATTTAACGCTTTTGCTTGCGCGTCTTGGACGTTCGCGGAACGAACTCGCGGTCGCGTTGCGTCGTCGTCTCGCGCTTGACGGTTCGAATTTGAGCGCGTCTTCAGAAGACGCCGGAACTTCGGTTTACAACGACGTTTCGCCCGACGAATTAGAATATTTCCGTCGAGAAATCGGCGAATTTCTCGACGCCGCTAAGGAATGAGTACGAAGGTTTCCTATGATTAAAAGATTTGCCTTATTGTTTTTGACCGTCGCGTTTTGTTTGTCGTTCGTTGCGCCTTCGCGCATAATAGCGGAGGATATGAACGGCGGACGATATTTTGAAACGACTTTTCCCGCGCCGGAAAAGGAAACGTTTGGCGTCTTGCCGATGGCGGCGGAATGGCGAATTTGGATTCCGTCCGAAGTCGAGACGCTCCGAGGCGTCGTCGTGCATCAACACGGCTGCGGGAGCGGGTCGGGCGACGGGGCGCGCGCGGCGGTTTATGATCGTCATTGGCAAGAACTTGCGCGTCAAAACGATTGCGCGTTAATTGCCGCGTCCTATCGACAGGGCGAATTGGCTTGTGAAGCGTGGTGCGATCCGCGCAACGGATCGGCGCAAAGTTTCCTCAACGCGCTCGATTATTTCGCCGAAGAGAGCGGACGACCCGAATTAAAGGTAGCGCCGTGGGCGCTTTGGGGGCATTCGGGCGGCGGACATTGGGTCGGGAGTATGGTTCAGCTTTACCCGAAGCGTATCGTTGGCGCTTGGCTTCGAAGCGGTTGTCCTGATACCGTGGGACAAATTTTCGACGAGTTGCCGATGAACGACGACGTTTGCAACGTCCCAATGGTTTTGAACGTCGGCGCGCGCGAGTATGATTTTCAGATCGTCTGGGGTTCGTGCTGGCCATATTTCGACAAAATGCGCGAGAAGAACGCTAAAATTGGATTCTTAGTCGATCCGCGAACGCATCACGAGACGGGCGACTCGCGCTACCCGGCGATTCGTTTTCTCGACTTGTGTTTGAAGGCGCGTCTGCCTGAGAAAGCCGGTTCCGCCGAGCTTAAACCGGCGCCCGAAGGACTCGTTTTGTCGATCGATCAAATAACCGACGCCGAGATTTCCGCCGAGAATATCGTGAAAGACCCGGAAAAGCCGGACGGAAATTACGACGCCGCCGAGCGACGCGAATTTTTGAAGCGCGGTCTGTGGTTTCCCTGCGCCGATTTTGTCGACGTCTGGAGAAAATACTCGATCGACTGTTCCTTCGACGACGCCACGCCTCCGCACGCGCCGACCGACGTCAAGATCGACGCTTCGGGCTTAATGACTTGGGAATGTCGCGCCGACTTGGAAAGCGGTTTGAAAACGTTCGTAATTTATCGGGACGACGAAGCGATCGCCGAACTTCCGACGGCGCCGTCCGTGAGCGCGCGTCCCGTCTTTCAAGGCGTAATGTACAGCGACACGCCCGATTATTCGCTTCCTAAGCCGGAATATAAAATCGAAAATTACGAACCCGGACGCGTTTATTCCGTCGCCGCCGTCAATAGTTGCGGCTTGACTTCGGAACGAACTGCGGCAAAATAAGTTTGTTAGGCTTTTTGCTATTTGGAAAAAGCGCCCGTCCTTGGGAGATCGATTTGTCGTCGCAAGGTCGGGAATTTGGCGTTTGTTAAATCGTTTTGGCGGAATATTTATTTCGTCGCGTATAGAAAGGCGACTTATGAAGTTTACAAAATACGTCGGTTGTTGCGCCGCGTTGTTTTGCGCGTTTGTCTTCTGCAATTCGTCTAAGGCGGACGAAAACGTTACGGACGACGTTTGCCAATTTCGCGTTATGTCTTTTAACATTAGTTGCGCTATGGGCGCCGACGGCGACAATAATTGGGAATTCCGACGCGAAACGCTCCTTGACGTCATTAAGGAAAACGACCCTGTTCTTCTCGGCGTGCAAGAAGCCTTGCCCGCGCAAATGGATTATCTAAACGAGAATTTACCGGGCTACGCTTCATACGGAGTCGGACGCGACGACGGCGCGCGCAAAGGCGAGGCAATGTCGATTTTTTATAAAACGGACGCGGTAGAATTACTCGACAAGGGAACGTTCTGGCTGAGCGTGACCCCCGATACGCCTAGCAAAGGTTGGGACGCGGCTTGCTTCCGTACCGTTACTTGGGGCAAGTTCCGTTGCAAGAAGACGGGCAAGCTCTTCTGTTACGCCAACACGCACTTTGATCACGTCGGCGTTGCCGCGCGCAACGAAGGCGCCAAGTTGATTATGCGTCGTATGAGCAAAATCGCCGACGGCAAAGCGCCTTATTTCGTTTCGGGCGACTTTAACGTTACCGACGAATCGGACGCTTACGCGACGATTACGACGGGCGTTCCCGACGAAGGTATTCCCGGCTTGCGCGATTCGAACAAAATTGCGCAAGAACGCGAGATCGCGCAGGAATACACCTTCCACGATTGGGGGCAAGTCGCGCCCGAAGACGGCGCTATTATCGACTTTATTTTCGTCAACGATAAAGTCGACGTCAAGAAGTTCAAGATCGATCCCGTCAAACATTCGAACGGACGTTACGCCAGCGACCACGTTTCTATCGTCGCGACGTTGCTGTTGAAATAATCGTAATCGTTCACGGAATGCCGCGTATCAACGATACGCGGACTGATTCGGTTTGTGAAAGCGCAAAATCAAAGACGTCGGTTTAGCGTTCTTAAATCAAAACGACGCCCTTTTAGTAACTCAACGAATCCGCGTATCGTTGGCACGCGGCTCTCCTTAAGCTTTCAAAGTATTAGCTTTTCACTGTTCGCGACGCCTTTTTGGTAATCTAACGTATCCTCGCATCGTTGATGCGCGGCTTTCCATTAATGCGCGGCATTTCGTGAACGCTTACGGACGTTTTTACTAAAATTGTTTTCGAAAGTCTTGAAATCGACCTTTTGAAAGGATATAATGCTTTTAGTTGAAGGAACGTCCGCGTCTTTACGAATCGTTCGATAACGACGCGGATGGAGAAATATTGATTGTCGTTAGACCGAACGGAGTTTTTTCTTGGTTTGGTCGCGCCTGAAAGGTAATTTATGAAGTTTACAAAATACGTCGGTTTAATTTCCGCGCTCGTTTGCGCTTTTGCTTTTTGTTCGACGTCGAAGGCGGACGAAGCCGCGTCGGACGACGTTTGCCAATTTCGCGTGATGTCTTTTAACGTTCGGTGCGCGACTGGCGCGGACGGCGAAAATAATTGGGAATTTCGCCGCGACACGCTCCTTGAAGTCATTAAGGAAAACGATCCGCTTCTTCTCGGCGTTCAAGAAGCCTTGCCCGTCCAAATGGATTTTCTTAACGAGAACTTGAAGGGCTACGCTTCGATCGGCGTCGGTCGCGACGACGGTAAAAAGAAGGGCGAAGTGATGGCTATCTTCTATAAGACGGACGCGGTCGATTTGCTCGACAGCGGCACGTTCTGGCTGAGCAAGACGCCCGATCAACCTAGCAAAGGTTGGGACGCCGCTTGTTTCCGCACCGTCACGTGGGGTAAGTTCCGTTGCAAGAAGACCGGCAAATGCTTCTGTTATGCGAACACGCACCTCGATCACGTCGGCACGATCGCGCGTAAAGAGGGCGCCAAGTTGATTATTCGTCGTATGAATCAAATAGCCGACGGAACCGCGCCGTTCTTTGTTTCCGGCGACTTTAACGTCTCTGAAAAACAAGACGCTTATATTTCGATTACGTCGGGCGTCGACGGTATTCCCGGTTTGCGCGATACGAACAAAGTCGCGGAAGAACGCGAAATCGCGCAAGAATACACGTACCACGGCTGGGGGAAAGTTAAGCCCGAGCAAGGTTCGATTATCGACTTTATTTTCGTCAACGACAAAGCCGACGTCAAAAAATTCAAGATCAACCCCGTCAAGCATTCGAACGGACGTTACGCTAGCGACCACGTCTCTATCGTCGCGACGTTGCTATTGAAGTAATTTTTCTTGTAATCGAATTTACGAAAACGCGGCGTCGATTTTTTTCCGACTTGTCGGAGAGTCTCGGCGCCGTTTTCGCTTGTTTCTTGCCGTATAATCTAAGGGGGTTTTATGTCTGCGTCCCAGAGAACTTGCTATTTGACTTCGTTTGCCGTTCTTTTGTCGTTATGTTGTTTTCAAGCGTCGCTCGTCGTCGCGGCGGAACCTTTCGACGAGTCGACGCTCTTTCCGAAAAACGCAACGATTCTATTTCAAGGGGACTCCATAACCGACGGCAATCGCGGTCGGAGTCTCGACCCGAACCATATATTAGGACACGGGTACGCTTTTCTTGTCGCTTCCGCGCTTGGCGGTCGCAATCCAGAAATGAACTGGTCCTTTCTCAATCGCGGCGTTAGCGGAGACAACGTTCTTCAAATGCGCAAACGTTGGGATCAGGACACGCTTGCGCTTAAGCCCGACGTATTGAGCGTTATGATCGGCGTCAACGATTTTTGGCGTTGCGAGTCGGCTCAAGAGTATCGCGACGCGTTCGACGAACTGTTGAGCTATACGAAAGAGAAATTGCCCGAGACGAAATTGATAATTATCGAACCCTTTACGACGTTGGATTCCCCGACGAGAAACAAGGAAGAGATGAAAGAATATCAACGTTTTGCGCGTGAACTTGCCGAAAAATACGGGGCGATCTTTGTTCCGACTCAGGAAATGTTCGACGCCCATATCGCGACGCAACCGAGCGACAAATATTGGATATGGGACGGCGTTCACCCGACGTATAACGGACATTGGCTTTTATATGAAGCGTGGCTCAAAGCCGTTAAAGAGGCGACGAAATAGTTTTAAACGCTTCGTCGGTCGACGCGCTTTTTGGGATAAAAAAAGCGACCGCCGCAAGAGAAAACCAAACGACGGACGCCGCTTTCTTTCGACAAGTCAACCCGTTTTATCTTTGTCGAAAGAAGTTCCGACTCGCGAACGAGCCGAAAGCCTACTCTCTGGCGCGAGAGTATGCGCGCTTAAAATCGACGTAATCGTTCACGCAATACGCCGACCAGGGTTTGCGTTCGAGCCGACGGCGCTAGCCGTCGCGCGATAAGCCGCCCGTCGCGACGAGCGGATCGGCGCCGCCGAAAACGCGTCCGTTATCAAAGCGAAATTATCTGACAAACTCAAAAGCTCCCGTTTGCGGAGAACCGAGTTTATCGGAAGAATTAGCGTTTGAAGGTTCTGCGAAAAACATACGAACATTCAAACGTCGCGTCGACTGTAAAAAACAAGAAATCGTTTGCGCAACGTCAAGCGAACCGCCGATCCGCGGAGGCTCTTACGCGTTGTTTTTCCGTGAACGCTTACGGTAAATTAGCATACGTTTATTTTAAAACTGGCTGTTGACTCGCAATTCCAACGTACGCAACGAAACGACGACCAAACGCCCCCCGCGTCGTAAGACGCGGGCGTGGAAGTGGCCGGTTATATACCGGCGGATAGCGTCGGTTCGTAAAACGTTGATCGCGCGACGCGGGAAAAATCCCGAACGTTTCAACGGTTTAAAATCACAGTTTTTTGGTTATGAAGGCGTCCGCCGATATGTAATCGGCGGCTTCCACGCCCGCCTAACGGCGGGGTCTCGCTCCAAACTTTATCTGTAAACGCTTGCCTTTTGGGTAATTCAACGAATCCGCGTATCGTTGATACGCGGCTTTCCGTGAACGCCTACAAATTAAAAACGATAAAATGGGCAAAAAAAGCGGAAAAACGACTGTTTTTCGATAAGAATACTTGATTTTTTTTTTTTGAATTATAATAAAATCGCTGGGGCGGCGCTTTGGGATTCGCAAGCCGATTTTTACGACTTTCGCGCGCCTCCAAGCGTAGACGTTGCGCGGATTATGCGGTGGATTCGTATCCAAACGCGCGTCGTTTGGTCGTTATGAATTGTACCGCTCAAATCGATTCGATACGCGATCCGTCATATTTGCAATCTTGAGTAAATTTGTCTTCGGACTTTTAAAATAGGAAAAGACGTCGTATGACTACGGAACAAAAAGAAGTAAAAATATGGTCGGAAATAAAAAAGTGTATCGATAGCGACGCCTGCAATTATCCTGAATTACGTAATTATAAAACCTACTGCGAACTTCTCAAAGCCCGTGAAGAAGGTAAAAGCGACTCTCCAACAATAAAACTTATCGAACGATTAGTAGAGAGACTGTCTGAAAGAAGCGTCGTCGATTTGGTCTGCACAGTCGCCGGCGCGATAAATTTTCAGGCTTATAGCGTAGCCGCCGTTGAAAAACCAAAAGGCAATACGCCTGAAGACGTCGAAAACTCAGTTCTTAACGACGCAAGCACGAGGTTCTGGGACTCCCTCGAAGAACTCGACCAATTTGTCGAAAGATATTACAACCAACTTTTTGACCTTGCTCTTTCCAGAACGAATTGTCCCACCGTCCCTCAACGCGCCTTTCCGTTGGCGACTTTCTTGCCCAAAAAAGGCGGCGTCGGCGTTCTTGAACTCGGCTGTTCGCGCGGCGATCTAGGATTGGTTCTGTTAAATCCAGGGCGCTTTCTGCGTCCGCAAAGCGAGAAAGAAAAAGTTTCTACTTACGTATTCGACGAACCGACGTCCGACGCTGTTAAGCGGTATAAAGAAGTCGTAGGAAAGTATGAATCTCTGGAAGACGAAGAACTAGAAGCCAAAGCAAAAGAAACGTACAGTCGATTTGGCGCGAAACGTTCGCTAGATTCGAAAGTTTTTCCAGAACGTTCGTGGCAGGAAATTCTGCGAAAATCGCGTTCTATCGACAAATACTATGGAGTCGACCTTCAAGAGAAAGAACAAACCGCGCCGGGTTGGTTGTTGGCGCTTTGGGGATTGCTCGACCCTCGACGCAAAGTTTTGGCGCGTTTCTATCGCGATTTCAAAAACGAAGAGTCGCGATGCTTCAAACGAACGACGGTCGACGCGTTAGACGTTGAAAAATACTTGGACGACGCGCTTGATTTTATGTCGGGCGTCGACAATTTGGTTCTTTTCACGTCCTATATGGTTTACCAGTTAGACATTCCGCAACGTTATGTTCTTATGGACGTCGCGCGTCGTATTAAGAACGCGTTTGAAACGCGTTTTCCCGGTAAAAAATTTTACTGGTTTAATCAAGGAAACAGCGTTGCGGAATTTTTCACAAACCGCGAATTGAATTTTGGCAATCTACGTTTCAGCGAATTGCGTTTTAACGAAGCGAATCGTTTATACGGTCGAGACTTAGCAATTCTTGCGGACGATTGCAATTCGAATTGGCGCGCGCCGAAAATTTTGGTTTTGTACGGAGGACCGGCGCGCGAGTCGTTGATTAGCGTGAAAAGCGCCAATACGGTCGTCAATAATCTTTACGAAGCCGGGTTCTCGTGCGCCGCCGTTGAGATTCCGCAGGACGTTCTGGACGAGACGTCGCGTATAGACGGTGAAATAAAGGAGAGCCAAAAGCAACAATTTCAAGAAAATTTAATAAATGCGAGAGATGCGAATGATCGCGCAAATGCGCGCGTCAAGGCTATTTTGGAAGATTACAAAGAAAAAAACGGCAAGCCCGATTTAGTTTTTCCATACTTGCACGGAATATACGGCGAAGACGGTCGGATTCAAAAAGTATTGGAAGATTTAGGCTGGCATTACGTAGGTTGCGATTCGACCTCCTCTGAATTGGGAATGGATAAGAATCTGTCCAAAAAGATATGGAGCGCGCAGATTCCCTCTTGCGAATATTGGATAGAAAAAGATAACGAAAAGCGCTTGACGACTTTTGAATGGAACGAACGCTTGCGTCGTAATATGCTTTGGCTCTTTGATCGAATCAAAATTGAACACGTCCCGGCAAAAGGCGGGGGCTTTTGGCGCGTCGTTAAAGACGACTCGGTTGATTTCAGTAAAGCGTCGACCAACATAAAGAACGACTTTGCCCAAGTCTTTTTCGGTAAGGATTCATATGAGGATATCGACAAGAATCTATGGTCGAAAAAATTGGGCGAGTTGGTCGACGTAATGCTAAGGCGTTGGGAATACGACGTTTTCATCTACGAGTACTACGAGAAGGACGAACGTCCAGATTTTAAGAATTATAAATTCTCGTTTACGTCTCCAGAAGATTCGGCGGAAAGACAAAAAGAGGTCGAAAAATTCCTCAATACAACGGCGGATAAAACGAAAACTTATATCGTTGAAAGGCGTTATGAAGCGCCGGTGTTGACCGCGCCTTGGATACTTGTCAAAAAAACAGACGTCGAAGATTGTATCGCGAAAAAGGACAAAAATTGTTCTGCGGAAAAAGGATGCGACAAAAAAGAACTTAAAGATTGCATCGTGCGTCGGATTAATGCGTTTAACAACGACAAAAATCATAAAGAAAAAATCCAAGCGCCTTGTATTCTCAAGCCGTACAACGAAGGCAGTAGCTTTAACACGGAGGTTATTGACGGAAGTTGTTCGACGCCTGAAAAAATTGCAGGGAAAATTTGCGAAGTAATAGAGAAAGACGATCACGACGAATGGATTCTCGAGCCGCGTCTTTCGGGAATCGACGTCACGGTTTCCGTCCTTGGCTCGGGCGACGATTTGCTTGTTTTGCCGCCTCTTCAAATTCGTCCTAGAAACGATTTGTACGATTACGAAGCGAAGTATTTTCAAGAAGACTCGACCTATCTTTTTAAGCCGTATCCGATACAATCCGCGTATTTTGAGACGATGAAACACATTGCCGCAAAGGCGTATCGAATGCTTGGATGCCGCGACTTCACGAGAATCGATTTGTTTATGGTCGACGACGAAAAGGACAAGACGAAAAAGCGTTTTTACGTTTTGGAAGCGAACACGATACCCGGCGCCACCGTTCATAGTCTGACGCCCAAGTCGGCTATGGAGGCGGGCTTCTCGCTTCCTGAATTTTTCCGATTCGTAATCGAAAAAGCGTTCCTTCGATACGAGAGCCCTTACGCGATGCGGGAAATTAAAGGGCAAGATTTAGAAGCCGCCCCTGAGTCCGCAAAATAAAAGAAAGACGTAGCGAAAGAACCGACGGTTTACGCGTCGGTTCTTACGCGACGTTTATTCTGGAAATAAAGCGACGATCAGAAACTATTCGCAATTTTCCGTGAGCGCTTACAATCTTGGTATCGTTCTCGGCTTTTTTCAAATCATATCTTCAAAGGATTCAAAGAAGGAAAAGAAAAATATGGACTTGTTGGGACAAATTTTTGAAAATCTTAGAAACAACTCGTTTGAATTCCAGCAAAACATAGTCGGCGGAATTGCAATATTTCTTTTTATCATAATCTTGGGATTTTCCTACAGGCATTGTTTGGAACGCCGAAGAAAAAATCCGCTTGACGCTAATTTTTCCAGAAGAAGACTTACTATTCTTGTTGTCGTTACTTTTGTCTTAAACTTTATACTTTTACTTTTCACGTGGTTATTATACAATAATAACAAACAAATAGAATTATACCTCCTTTCTTGCGGACTCATAGATATTGGTATTATCTCCTCCGTCTTAGTATGGTTATTGACCCAATCGACGGACAGATTTGAAGAGCAAAGAGGATTTAAAGTTTTCTGGGAAATATTTTTTCTTTCGTCGATACTACTCGAAATAGCGCTTAGCGCGAGCTTAGTCTTAATCCTATGTTCAAAAGACGGATTCGATATCGTCGCGACTTTTTTTACTTGCTGTCGAGATTGTTGCCAAGACTGGGCTCTTCCCGTCGTCGTTGGCGTCCTCGCTTGGTTGACGTTTCTCGCAAATCGCGAAAGTATCGACAGACCGTATTTCATCGTTTATTTTGCCGACAATAAATCGCCGTACCGCGATTCCATCCCCACGGAATATTTAGACGAAAACAATTTAAACGAAGGCAAAAAACAAACGTGGTTACGGCGGTTGTTAAAAAAGTTAAGTAGGCGCGACGAAGAAGAGAGCGAGAGCGCGGAAGAAAAAAAATTAGTCGAACTTCTTCCGTGGTTTGCGGGAAAACATCCTTTAAACAACGCGGAAAACGAAGAAATTAGCGTCTCGATTTGCATAAAAAACATGCGCCCGCCGCGTTCTATTTTGCGCAAGGGAACTCCCAGTAGCAAGGTAACGGTCTTTTTCTTTATGCCGCCCGGCATAGTTCCCTTTCGCGCTTCTAGAAGAGACGCTACGACCGAAAATCGTCAAATATTGGAATCTTGCGAATACGGAATATTCAAGGGACGGTCTTATATTGCCGTGCCGGTCGCTTTTAAAACGTCGCCTCCGGCGATTACGATGCTAAGCAAGGGGGAAGCGGTCGTAGTCGATATCGTCTCGCGAATTGAGAAGCCTCTGTCGCCTGAAGATTGCAAATCTTTGCACAAAATCGGCGTTCAAATTATTTCGAACGAGGGAACGGAGACCGACGTCCATTGGCTTAATATAAAGTTTTGTAATCTGGATCCCGAGAGACTCAACGAGGCTAACAATAAGGTTGACGCTTCGAGGCTTACGCTCTGGTGGAATCAAGCTCGAGAGAGATTGTTTCGTTCGTTAGTTGACGATGATTTTACAGGACGTCCCGACTCTTCCTATGACTCTAGCGATACGGTCGAGGAATTTGTTCGACAAGGCGATCTTTGGAACCAAGCCGTTGGCAATCTGATTAACAGAGAGGATTGCAAATTTAGAAAATTACTTGACGAACTTATTCGTCTTGATTCTGCGATCCCCGGACATTACAAAAAAAGCGTATGTACTAGCTGTGGTTCAAGCGGGTTTGTTCGTATTGAAAACCTCAATCATTACTACGAACTCTTATCAAAATTGCTTAGCGCTATTTGGTATCTTATGGCGCAAGAGCTTATTCCCTCCCCTCCCAATTTCAAAGACGGCTCGTCTCTTCGGACTAAACTGTTCTCTAAACTACCGTCCATTTTTTCGAACCAGACGGGTAAGCCTATCCTAGACTACGCGGACTATTATGAGAAATCTATTATCGAAAAATTTGACGAAAAAGCGGTAGAATTCTTTGAGCGTCAATTTTATGACGACGGGAAAACGTCAGTCCTCGTCGACGCCTTTTATACCAATTGTGAAAACAAAAAATACTTACGACTTACCGATTTGGAAGATCGAAAGCGTATAAAAGAAGACAAAAAATTACGGGAGGAAATCGACGACTTTAAGAATGAAGGCATTGCACGATTTTTGGAAGACTTCGTTTTAGTTCATAGATGTAAACTGATCAAACTTTGCCGGGATAAATCTAGCGGTCGTTCGGCTCCTCAGCGAGTTTTTCCGCTTGCGACGGTTCTTCCTTCGAGCGGCTCGGTCGGCGTGCTTGAACTTGGTTGTCGTCGCGGCGATATCGGAATGGCTTTACTGAATTTAGATTTCATATTGACAAGCCCTAAAAACTATTTTTCGAAGCAGTTCCAAGAATTTATCGGCGACAAGAGAGACTTGCGCTGGGTGTGCAATCCGATCCAGAAATATTTTGGAGTAACCGACACGCTCGACGTCGACGACGACTGGGCGGTAGCACAATGGGGAACGCACGTTGAGATGCGCGAAAAGTTGCGACGATTTCAATACGATTTTAAAATTGGAAACAACGAACGCTTTAAAAAAGTCAGGGCGAATCCAGTCGACGTCGACGCTTACGTTATGGAAGCGATCGACTTTTTTAAAGAAATGGATCATCTTGTCGTTTTGACTTCGTACGCGCTTTGTTTCGTTCCGTTTGAGCAAAGAAGAAAACTTGCGCAGGCGATTCGCGCGATTCAGAACTATTATAAAGCGGCGAATCCCAAGGGAGACTTTCTCTGGTACAACCAAGGTCGTTCCGTCGACGAGATTTTTGACGAAACGTCAAGCAATCAACTTGCGACGCGTTTCTATTTAAGCGAAATGTGTTTTAAAGGCGCCTTCTTATTTGGCGTCGATTTGATCCAAATCGCCAACGATTCGCACACGCGATGGCGAAGTCCGCGCTTTTCCGTTTTATGTCAAGACAGTAATAAAGAGGAATGTCAAAGCTTTGTTGATCGGCGAAAAGCGAATGAAGACGCTGAAAATCGTAAAATCATAGCCAAAAAGAAATTCGACACGGGTTTTTATTCTTATGCGCCGCGCCTTTGGAACAAGGGACTATATGAATATCACAGTGGAAAGTACGACGAGATTGTCAATAAAGAGCCAAGCGTCGCGCAAGAAACGGCTATTTATTCCGACATTATTATCCCGGTGTTAGATCGTCAGGAAAAGCGCGCAGGAACCGCCCAGAAAGAGTCTGAAAGTCAAAGAATGTGTTACGTAGGCTCGGACTCCGCCACGATTCAAATTATGTCGGATATCGAAAAATGCCGCAATATTTGGCGTCAAGCA
>JAZRWW010000308.1:0-18907 GCA_045599865.1 Thermoguttaceae bacterium | reverse complement strand
GGGTCGTCTTTCCCTCTACGTTCCGGGCAATAAGTCGCCCAATACGATTAGTTCCGACGTCGATCTTGCCGACGGTCAAGTCCATTATATCGGTCTGAATATGGACGTCGACGAAGCGCGCCTTTACGTCGACGGTCGGCTTGTCGGGAAAGGAACGCTTGACGCGCCCTATTCGCCGACGCCCGACGGGGCGCAATTTGCGGTCGGTTCCCTCGTCGATCGCGGGCTGTTTTGCGACGGCGTAATCGACGAGTTGCGCATATCAAAGGGCGTTCGCGCGTTTTCGCCCGAGACGATCCCGACCTCGACGATCGAAGCGGACGCCGAAACTATCCTCTTAACGCGCTTTGAAGCCGAGACGAACGCGTCGTCGGAACAGTTGCGCGCGGAATACGAACGCGAATTGTTGAAGACCGCGCCCGACCAAGAAGCGCTGAAAGTCGAACGCTTTCCCGACGTTCCTAAATATTTTCAAGCGACTCGCGACGCCGACGCGCCAAATCAAATTATGTCGTTCGAAGAACTTGGGTTGGATCGTTGGAAGAGTTTGACGAGCGTTCAAGTTTCGGGCGCTCTTGCCGACAAACTCGGCGGCAAGTTAGAAACGAGTTCCGCCGCGTCGCTCGACCATTTGTTCCCGACCGGCGGACTTGAAATCGAAGTCGCGCCCGGTGAAAAACCCGCGAAAAACATACCGATTCAAGAGGCGAATCAAGACGCCATTAATAAACGGCTCGAATCGCTCGAATTAAAATCGTTCCGCGCCGAAGATTTCCGCCAAGGCGTCTACGCCAACTGGGGCGAGCGGTTTCTTGAACTCGAAAAAGAATTGAGCGGCGAACGCAAGCCGCCGAGGGGCGCCGCCGAGCAAGCTCTTGACGAAAATTCGTTAGTCTATCCCGAAAAAGAAAAGACGCCCGTCCAAGTCGTTTTGCGACGCGTTCGCGTTTTGCTCGAATCGGGCTCGTTTGTCGAAGACGAATCGTTCGCGCGCCTTTGCGACGAATTTACGCGCTTTGAAGCCGCCGTTGCGCGCGACGTCGCGGCTGGGGACGCTTATTTTAACGACAAAGAAGCGACGATCGCCGACTATTTTATCGCGTGCGGCTACCGTCGTGCGGTTATGTTTGCTCAAGAAGAAGTAGCCGATCTCGACCGAATTATGTTCCTAGCGCGCGGCTGTTACGCCGGATGCCGCTTGACGAATATGTTCAACACGGATCGAATCGGCGGGCATATGTCGACCCAGCTTTACGGATTCAACACGATTCACGGCGGCGGAATCTTCGCGCTTCAGAATTGGAAAGAAAAAGACCCTAAAATCGTCGATTTAATCGGCGGTAAAAAAGTCGTTCCGACGAAACTGCATAAACGTCTCGCCGGACGCGAGCTGACGTCGGGCGCCTTCTACAAGCCGGAATTGAGTTACGACGGCAAAACGATCTATTTCTCGTGGTGCAATTCGCAAGAACACCGCTGGATTTGGACGCCCGAAACGACGTGGAGTATTTTTAAAACGACGGTCGACGGCGACGAAATCGAACAGTTGACCGACGGCGCCTACAACGATTTCGACGTTTGCGAACTCCCTTCGGGTCGTCTTGTTTTCTGTTCCGAACGTCGCGGCGGGTTCATTCGTTGCTTTGGGGAAGGCGCGTCTTTACGCGTGACGACCTCCGTTATGCACTCGATGAAAAAAGACGGTTCCGATATTTATCCGATCAGTTTCTTCGAAACGAGCGAATGGCGCCCGACGGTCGACAATAACGGCGCGCTGGTTTATTCGCGTTGGGACTATACCGACCGTGAAAACTGCCTAGGTTCGACTTTCTGGACGTGCGCGCCCGACGGACGCAACCCGCGTTCGCCTCAGGGAAATTATCCCTATCCGTGGGACACGTTCGAAGATTGCGAACACGGCGATCACCGCTTCGGAAATTGCAAAGACGCGCCTTCGGGGCTTCCGATGACGCAAATGCAGTTCCGTCCGATACCCGGCTCGCACAAGTATGTCTTTACGGCGGCGCCGCATCACGGCGAGTCGTTCGGTTCTCTTTGTTTGCTCGACTTGCGCGTTCCAAACGACAATCATATGAGTCAAATACGACGAATCACGCCTTACGAAGCCTTCCCGGAGTCGGAGTCGCGCGACCGCAGTCAATATCGTTACGGCGCGCCTTGGGCGTTGAGCGAAGACTTGTACTTGTGCAACAGTTGGGAAGACCTCGTTATGCTCGATCAATACGGCAACGAAGAGCTTCTTTGCGAACGCGAGATTCTGCCGATCGGATACGATCCGCGTTTGCGTTTAACCGAGCCGATTCCTCTTCAGCCGCGCCCGGTTCCGCCCGTCGTCGCGCAACAGACCGCGCAAGGCGAAGATTACGTCGACGCCGACAAAACCGCGACGATCGGAGTCGTCGACGTCAATATTCACGACCGACCGTTCCCTGCGGATCGTCCGATCAAGCGTTTGCGCGTTTTGCAAGTCATACCGAAATCGAATCCGTGGATGGATACGCCGTTCGTTGGATACGCGACGGAGAACACTCCGCGCATTCCGTTGGGAACCGTGCCGGTCGAAGAGGACGGCAGCGCATATTTCGAAGCGCCTTACGGCAAGCAGTTGTTGTTCCAAGCGCTCGACGAAAACAATATGGCGGTTCAAACGATGCGCGCGGTCGCCTTCGTTCACCCCGGTGAAAAACTCGTTTGCGTCGGTTGTCACGAGCCGACGACGGAAAGCGTTTCCAACACGCCCGATTCGGCGCAGCCGCTCGCGTTCCAACGCAAGCCGTCGAAACTTGAGCCCGAATGCGGCAAAGTCGAACCGATTAACTTCTATCGTATGATTCGACCGATTATCGAAAACAAGTGCGTCGGTTGTCACGTCGAAAAGAACGTCGAGCCGAAATCGATGGAGTACGAAGATTTGCGTCCTTACGTCTATTATTACAGCGGTTCGATGCGCGGCGGCTTGACGACGACTGGAACGCACGGCGGATCGCGCGCAAGACCGGGCAGAGTCGGCGCTTCAGAGGCGAAATTGGGCAAGATTTTATTCGACGAGAATCATAAGGACGCCGTTTCGGACGAGGATCGCCACGCCTTTATTCTGTGGCTTGACGCAAACGCGTTGAGACTTGGCGCGTTCCAAGACGAAGAAGCGCAAATGCGCGGCGAGTTGGTCTGGCCTTTGCTAGACGTCGAGCCGTGCGAACAGTACGCGCCGTAATACTCGCGTAGGCGTTCACGGAAAATAGCGCGTTGTCGACGCCTAACCTTTTACCAACCTGACGGGCGCGGTAAAAAACGTTGGGTTCGTATCGCGTCGCTTTGCGACGCGCGCGAAAGCCGCCTGTATTGCAGGCGGATGGGTTGCGAATGTCCGCGCTTTTGGAATCTACATACGGGATCGGATTAGACCCGTCGGAGGCTTCCTCTTTTGGTCGTTTGGGCGCCGTAGCCCCGTCCCCATCCGCCCGCAATACGGGCGGCTTTCGCGCGTTTTTCGCTTACGCGAAAAACGAATCCTTACGCAACCCTTTCCGTGAACGCCTACATACTCGCGGCAAACGGAGCGTCGCATCTTTTTGTAAGCGTTCACGGGTCGGAACAGTCCGCGTATCGTTGGTATGCGACTTTCCGTGAACGCATACGACAACGGTATTATTTGATTTTGCGTTCTTTTTCCCAAAAATATTGAAATGAAAACGAACCGCTTATTTTTTATTTGTCTCGCGACTATATGCCTATGGCGTCTCGCGGCTTATGGTTTCGCGCAAGATTCGGGCGACGTTTGGGTCGACTCGACGCCCGCGTTTAATTGGACGCTTGAAACGACCGACGCGCCCGCGCCGATTTCGCCTTACGTTCCAATGAAGTCCGGCGGCGAAGAAACGTGGTACGAATCGACTTTTTACGTCGGCGAACAGCAATGGGCGCGCGTCGGGCGCGACTGGCAGCATCCTAGCGAGAGCGCCGCTTCGGTTCGCGCTTTTCGCGTTCCTCGCGCGGGCGTCGTTGAAATATCGGGTTTTGTCGGCAAAGCGCACGTCGCATCGGATTCGGACGGCGTGAACGTTTCGATTCGTTTCAACGATCGAACGATTTGGCAAGATTCGCTCGATGGCGCGGACGCCAAGGGCGTTCGCTTTTTTATCGAGAAAAACGCGAAGGAAGGGGACGTTTTCCGTTTTGTCGTCGCGCGTAAAGACAAGCATTTTTGCGACACGACTCGATGGAATCCGACGATTTCTTTTGTCGACGAGTCGGGAGCCGCGCTTGAAACTTACGTCGCGTCGGAAGGATTCGACGCGGGCGCGGATTCCGAACTTGGCGCGCTCTGGTCTTACGAGTCTTTGCCCGACGTCGCGCCGAACGCGCGTCCTAAGCCGGAAGATTTTGGCAAGAATTTCGGCGCGACGATTCGGTACGAATGGTTGCAAGAAGACAAAATCGCGCCGTGCGACCGCGCCGCGTATCGCGCCGCCGCGTCGAATCATCTCGCGAAAGCGCGTTTGCTTTTCGACGATTTGGCGGAGTCGCTCGACGAAGACGTCGCGCAAAATCTTGAGGCGCGATTAGTCGCGCTTGAAAAGAAGGCGTCGGCGTTGGCTTCCGACGCCGAGGACGGAACCGCCGCCGAACGATTTTACGTCGAAGTTCGCGGATTGAAGCGCAAAATCGTGTTTTCAAACAAACTTTTTACGGAGAATCCGCTCCTGTTCGTTAAACGAACGCCCAGTTCTTACAGTCATCTTGTGATGCAATATTTCGGTTGGCGAGCGCGCAAGGGGGGCGGAATCTTTCGTCTTGAAAAGCCGGGCGAGTCGCTCGAGTGTCGCGATATTTTCGACGGTCGTTTGCAAAACGGAAGCGCGCTGGAACCGCGCCTGTCTTTTGACGCGAAAAAACTAGTCTTTTCTTGGGTCGATCTTTCCGCCGACAAAGCGTTTGATCCGTACCAAGTCCATTTTAACGACCCCGACGAAGGATTCTACCACGTCTGGAGCGCCAACGTCGACGGAACCGATTTAAAACAACTGACGAGCGGTTCCTTCGACGACATAACGCCGAATTTCTTGCCCGACGGAAAAATCGTCTTTTCCTCGACGCGTCGACGAGGTTACGCGCGTTGTTTCTGGTGGGGATTTGGACGTCGCTGGCACGTCTACACGCTTCATTCGATGAAGGACGACGGCTCGAATATCAAGACGCTTTCTTGGCACGACACGAACGAATGGTTCCCCGAAGTCGCGAACGACGGACGAATCGTTTACGCGCGTTGGGATTATATCGATCGCGACGCCGTGACGCATCAGAATTTGTGGACGACTCGACCCGACGGAACGAATCCCGCCGCGTTGTGGGGAAACGCGACTCCTAAGCCGCATTGTTCTTTTCAAGTTCGCGCGATTCCGAATAGTCGCAAATTTGTCTTTACCGCGAGCGCGCATCATTCGATCGCCGCCGGTCCGATCGTTTTAGTCGATCCGACGATCGCTTCCGACGGTCAAGAGGCGTTGACGCGCGTCACGCCCGAGGTTCCGTTCCCCGAAGCGGAATCGCTTACGATTTCCGAATATTACGATTCGCCGTTTCCCCTTTCGGAAAAATATTTCTTCGTTTCCTATTCGCCCGAGAAATTGCGCTGGGAAGGCGAGGCGCCGCAGAATCCCGGCGCGCTGGGAATTTACGCGCTCGACGTCTTCGGTAATCGCGAATTGGTCTATCGCGACCCGGAGATTGGCGCCACGAATCCGATTCCGCTTCTTGAACGCGAGACGCCTCCCGTTTGGTCGAGTCAACTTCCAGAAAACGCGCCTAATTTTGGGGAAATGAGCGTCGTCGACGTCTACAAAGGGCTTGGCGACAAAGTCAAACGCGGCTCGATTAAAGAATTGCGAATCGTTCAGCTGTTCCCGAAGACGACGCGCGACGCCGACAATCCGCCGATCGGCAAGGCGCGCGAGGAGAACGGACGCGCGATTCTGGGAACCGTGCCCGTCGAATCGGACGGCAGCGCGTATTTTAAAGTTCCGGCGCAAACGCCCTTCTATTTGCAGGCGCTCGACGCCGACGGAAACGCGTATCAGACGATGCGTTCTTTGACGTATCTCCAGCCGGGCGAAAAAATTTCTTGCGTCGGTTGCCACGAGCGTCGAGACGCGAGCGACGCCTCCGGCTTGGAAGCGTACAGCGCGGACGCGTCGCAAACGCTCGCCGCCAAACGCGAGCCTTCCGAAATAGCGCCGGGCAAACTTGGCGGACGCCCCTTTGCTTTTCCTCACGACGTCCAGCCTATCCTTAACGCGCGTTGCGTCGCCTGCCACGACGGAGAACGCAACGCGGGCGGCTTGGATTTGACCGGCGTCCCCGAAGGCGAAGGCGCGAATGCATTCACGCGTTCCTATATCGCGTTGACGAACGACCGCGATTTCTGGGGCGAGGGCACGAATCCTAAGAACGCCGCCGAAGCGCTTGTTCCGCGATTCGGAGGTCGAAATCAGATTCAGGCGACGGAGTCCGGCGGCATGTACGGCGCGTTGGGCAGTCGTCTGATGAAGCTGTTGCGCGAGGGACATATGGACGTCGAATTGACCGACGAAGAGTTGAGAACGCTCGCGACGTGGATCGATCTAAACGCGATTTTCTACGGCGTCGACCAGCCGGAAGCGCAAGAGGCGATTCGAGTAGGGAAACTCGTTCCGATGCCGGAGGCGCAGTAGTATGTTTCGTATTTTCCCCGTTTTATCAGCGACGTCTCGACGTTTCGCGCGGTAAAACGGGGAAAAGCGCCGTTTTTCCATATCTTGTCAAAATTGCTCTATACTTTTTCCTGAATATTCGTTAAAATCCCCCGCGCCTAACGGTTTGGGTTTGACGACAAGACCGAACAGGGCGGAAAGTAAGGGACTTTTAATTTGACGTCGGGAGGACGCAAGATGTTGGGAAATATGTTAAAGGGCTTCGCGTGGTGTTCGACGCTTGCGTTGGCGACGGTCGGAGCGTTGACTTTCGTGCCCGACGAATCTTGGGAACGTTTTCCTTCCGCGCTTGCTCCTACGCGCGCCCAGTTGGCGGAATTTGGAATTGCGCCGATTAAATATCGCGCGAGCGTTTCCGGCGGGGAGATCGCGCGCGTCGACGAGAACGCGTCGTCGGAGTTTTCCAATTCGGCTCGCGTCGCGTCGGCGGACGCGTCCTTTTCCAAATCGCGTTCTCGCGTTCGCGTCGGCGGCGTTCGCAGTTCTTTTTCCGGCGCCGCGTCGAGTAATTTTGACGTCGGTTCGCTCGATTCGCCGACGGCGCGCGCGTCGCGTCAAGAAGAGATCGATCCGCGCGTATCCGAATCGACGAATTCCGTTGCAAAGGGAGTCGTCGACTCGCCCGAGATTCGCGCGCCTTTGTTTGAAGGGGAGGCGGAGGCGTCCGCGCCAGTCTTCGATCCGACTCGAGAGATTCCTTCGCCCGCGCCCGTCGAAGACCCGAGTTCTTTTTCGCCCGATTTATTTGCCGAAAACGCGACGAATTCCGGCGATTTAAACGCGTCCGCGCAAGTTGCGCCCGCGCCTACGACCGATCTTTCGACGCCGGTCGTCGCGTCTAACGATCTAAGCGCGCTTGAGCCGACGCCCTTTCCCGCGCAAGCAGACGAACTTCAGAATCCGCCCGTCGCGGAGCCTCTCGAAACGATTCCCGCCGCCCCGTTGGCGGATCAGTCGTTGGAACAGTCGTTGGAACAGTCTCCGAAACGGCATGCGGCGCCGATCGACGTTTCTGAACCGAACTCTCTTGCGCAAAACGAGAACGTTAATTCTGAGCTTGACGTTACGACGCTCTCTTCGGACGCGTCCGTTTTGCAAGCGCCCCCCTCTCGTCCGACCCTGCGCGCTTCGGAACCCCTTGCGACTACTTCGCAGGTCGATTCTCAAGGTTTTATGCCCAACGCGTCGTCGACTTCGGACGTGCTTTCCGTTTCCGCCGATTTGGAGCGCGCGCTAAGCGCCGTTAGATCGCTCGATTCGAACGAACGCGCGCGCGACGTGCTTATGACGTTGAATCGCATTCAGCGAACTCAACGCGACGTTTTGGCTGAGGCGGATCAGGCGCGTCTTAACGAGGCTCTCGATCAGTTGGCTTACGAGGCGTTTTATAATCCGGCGCGTTTTCTTTTGGAAGCGCCTCGTAAAACCGCGCCCGGCGAAACGCTTGCTTCGATCGCTCGAGAATACGACGTCGCGCCCCGTTTGCTCGCGTCGATTAACGGTCTTAATTACGGGGACGACGATCCTTTGCCGCCCGGAACGTCGCTTAAAACGGTTCGCGGACCTGCGACTGCGGAAGTTTCGATCGGTAAAAAAGAACTGTTGCTTCGTTTCAACGATATTTACGCGGGTCGTTTTAAACTTGGCGTTCCTCGGCAAGCGACGACGCTTCGCGGCGTTCATCTTGTCGAAAGTAAGCTGACAAATCCCGCTTGCGACGCCGTCGACGCTTCCGGCGCGACGATTTCCATACCCGGCGGCTCCCCTGACAATCCGCTCGGTTCCTGCTGGATCGGACTTAGCGGCGGCTACGGCTTGCAAGGGACGAATCGACCCGAATTGGTAGGAACGATCGTGCCCGAAAACGGAGGATTCGTTTTTAGCAATCTTGAAATATCTCAACTCGACGTGTTGTTGCCCGTCGGCGCGGCTGTTTCTTTTGTCGACTAATCGATTTTGTCGATTTGTAAATTTTTCGCGCGACGCGATCTTTCTTTTTTGAAGGATCGCGTTTTTTTACGTTCTTCTCGGACGCGCGAACGACTTTTTCAAAAAAAAGCAAATTCTTGTCTAAACGTTTGACGTCGCGCTATGTTTACTATAAAATAATCGATAAGTTCGGCGTTTTGCGCGCCCTTGAGGAGAAACGATGGATTTTGACGCTTTTAGACCCCTTGTCGACTATTGGCCTTATTTGGTCTTTCCGTTGATCGTCGCGCCTTTTGTCGTCGTCGGTCTTAGTTTTGGCGTTTGGCCGACTCGGCGCGCGATTTGGGCTTTTTCGCCCGTCGCGCTTGCGTCTTGTTTCCAGTTTCTTTTTGGAGATTCCTTAGGGTCTTGGGTTAGCGTCGTTTCTTTTGACGTTTTGATTTTGCTTTTGTTCATAGGCGATTCGATTACCGCCGCTTTTGCCGGACGAGGGGTCGAAGTAGCGCGTCAAACGGAAAGCGTCGCGTCGTTGCGTCGTCCCCATAAAGTGGAATTGTCGATCGAGAACCGTTCGCAACGCGCCGTCGTCTTAGAAATATTGGACGATTCTTCGACGGACGCCGATTTTGCGCCTCCGTTGGAAGACGAGAATTTGGAACTTGAACGAAACGAAGAACTGGAAACGAGTCAAGAACGCGCTTTTTTCACGCGTCGAACGATAGAACCGGGCGTCGCCGAACGTTTGGCTTATCGGCTCGTGTGGAGACGACGAGGCGTTTTTGAGTTTGAGTTTGTCGCCCTGCGTTTTTTCAGCGCGCTGGGGTTTTGGAACAAGTTGGTCAAAAAGCCGTGTCGTTCGACTTTTCGCGTCTATCCGAACCTTTGTCAGTTGGAGCAAATCGAGACGTTGGCGCGCGCGAGTCGTCTCAATATGTTGGGCGTGCGTCGCATTAGACGGATCGGTCAAGACGCCGAATTTGAACGTTTGCGCGATTATACGCTCGACGACCAGTATAAATTCATCGACTGGCGCGCGACTGCGCGTCGTAATAAATTGATCGCGCGCGATTTTCAAACGACGCGCAATCAGCGTGTTATTTTGGCGATCGACGCCGGTCGTATGACGCTGAACAGTTCGCGCGGTCTCACGCTTTTTGACGGCGCGCTCAACGCTTGCCTTGCGCTCGCTTACGTCGCGCTCAAACAAGGAGACGAAGTCGGCGCGCTCGTTTTTTCAGACCGCGTTCAACGTTTTTTGCCTCCTCGCGGAGGCGCTTCGCAAATCAACGCGCTTATTCGGAACGTTTTCGACGTCTTTCCTTCGCGCGTCGAGTCTCGTTATGATCGCGCGTTCGCTTATTTGGCGTCGCGTTCTCCGAAACGCGCGCTCGTCGTTTTGGCGACGAACGTTTTAGACGAGCGAAACGCGGCGCAAATCGAGCAGGCGACGATGCGACTTTCGGACGCTTATTTGCCGTTGGGGCTTTTTCTGCGCGAACGATCCCTTTACGACGCGATCGAACGTTACGACAAGTTTGAGAAAAGCACGCGAGGCGTCGAAAGGACGTTGAACGACTCCGAATCGAAACAGGGACGTTTGGCGTTATGGTTGAAGCAGTTCAGAGACGACCGCGAGCCCGTCGACGAATTGGAACGGCTCTTTTGGCGCGGAAGGAATTGGGACGAAGCTCCGCCGGAAGACTTGTTCTATAACGCCGGAGCTGCGGCGGAAATTTTGAATTGGCGAAAAAAACTCTTACGAAAACTCGAAGCCAAGGGCGCGCTTACGCTCGACGTCTTCGCAGAAGACGCGACGGCGCCTCTTATCGGCAAATACTTGGAGATTAAAGCGCGAAGATTATTGTAATAATTGTGCGAAGGCGCTTTTGACGAGGCTTTTTCACAGATATTATTGGAGTTTTTGATGAAATCGGAACCGAAAACGGGAAAAGTCGACGACGTAATAAACGCGTTAAAGATCGCGCACGACAGGTTTGTCTACCTCGTTTGGACGAACGTCGTTTTCGCGAAAATGTTTTTAACGCGTTTTTTGAATCCTGTTCTGTTGCGCTTAATCGATCTTGATTCGTTGGAGCTTGCGCCGACGCAAACGACGACTCCCGAAGGCGCCAATTCCATAGGCGACGTTTATTATAAGTTTCGATTCAAATCCGGCAAACGCGGCGTGTTGGTTCTCATTATCGAGCATAAGTCGGACTATGACCGCTTTGTTTCCTTTCAGATATTGCGTTACGAAGTCGGCGTTCTTGATTATATGAGGCGCCGCTTTGACGCCTTTGCCGACGAAAGCGGACGATTGCCGATTCCGTATTCGATTTTGTTATGTACGAAATCTTGTCCGCAATTTGACGATTTGACGGTGCGTTGCGAAGACCTTGACTATGGAGTAAGAACGAGCTTTCAAGAGATCAACGTCAACAAGATCGATTTTGACGCCTTGTTGGACGCGCCTTTATTACGCGTCGCTTTAGGGCTTACGCGTTTCTCGAGTTACGACGACAAAGAGAACCGACAAGGGGAATTGTTGGATTTGTTTCGTTCGTTGACGGATATTGATCCGACGAAAGACGAAAATTTGAAAGAAACGTGGAAATTTATCTTTGACGTTTCGCTCAACTATGTTTCAAGATTGATGCGCGACACTTCGTTTAATATGACGCGATTCAGGTATGAATTGTACAACGCAGAGGGAGACGAAATGAAATCTCAATTATACGACGATGTTTTTGAAGCGTTTTTCGCCGATAAAGTTCAACCTTACAAAGACGCCGTAGCCGTTGCGGAAGCGGAACTTGCGGAAGTAAAATTCCAACGTCAAGAAGCGGAAATCCAACGTCAAGAAGCGGAAGAGAGAGCGAAGATTGTGGAAGATTTCTTCTATTCGGGTATGTACGATATGATTTATGAAACGCTTTGCAAACGTTGCAACCTTTCGAAAGTCCCCGACGAGATTGTGAATAAGCTTGAAAAAATTAAGTCGTATGCTTTTTTAAGGAAGTTGTGGCGTATTGCCGACGCAATGGAAAATAATTACGCCGAGTTTTTGACGGCGCTTGAGAAAAACGAAGAATAGTCGAAGTTTGTTTTAACTTTTACAGCGAATTTAAGTTTGTTTAGAACGCGACGCTAGGGAACAGACCTGTGAAACGCCAAAACGTCGCGTCGACTTTTAATAATTAGGAACTCCTATGAAACGAATTTTAACTTTAAGCGTCGCCGTTCTTGGCTTGACGTTCTGTTCTTTCGCGACGTCAAGCCGCGTATCGGGCGCCGACGGTTCCTTGACCGTCGTTTTGCCCTCTGTTGAAAATTTGTCGAATCCCGTAGGGGTCGATTCCACGACGCCCCGTTTGAGTTGGGTTTCTAAGGCGACCAATGCGAGCGCTTATAACAAGTCGCAGTCCGCCTACCAAGTTCTTGTCGCTTCGAGCGCGGAAAAACTTGCCGACGACGAGGGCGACTTGTGGGATTCAGGAAAGGTCGAATCCGACAAGTCCCTTTACGTTCAGTACGTCGGCAAATCTCTTGCTAGTTTGCAACGTTGTTATTGGAAAGTTCGCGTTTGGGACGAACAGGGCGCCGCGAGCGCTTGGTCCGAGCCCGCGACATGGATTCAAGGCGTCGTCGACGCAAAAGATTGGAAAGCCGAATGGATCGGTCAACCCGAGGAAGTCAGACCCGACGTCGATTTGAGCGGCGCCAAGTGGATAGCCGTGACGGAGGAAAAAGAGACGGACGCCGGTTATGAGGTCGAATATTTCCGACGCGAATTTGAACTTGGACTTCCGCAAAGCGACTTTGACGAGCAAAACCTTGCCGGTATTTTGTATTACGCCGCTTGCCAGAAGTTTGAAATTTACGTCAACGGCAAAAAAGCGGGACATTCGATCGGAATGGTCTTCAACCCGGATCAACTCCGTTCGATCGACGTTTCTGAATACCTCCAACCCGGCAAGAACGTCGTTTCCTTTATCGTTTCGAACGAGACGAAACGTCCGAACGATACGAAATTTGGAGACGGAACGCTTTATCCGACGGCTTTAATCGCCAAGTTGTTCGTTCAGAAACTCGACAAATCGAACGCGCCCGAGAATATTCCGCAACCGAATCGGTTTGGCGTTCCCGCCGAGGTTGTCGCGACTGTCGGAACCGACGCGACGTGGAAGGCGACGACCGACCCCGGACAAGGCTGGCACGACCTTGCCTACGACGCTTCGAACGTTCCGAGCGCAAAAATCGCTTTCGACGGTTTAGACGACGCGCCTTGGGGCAAATTACGCCGTCGTACCGAAACGATTTCGCCCGCGTTCCAAAAGACTTTTAACGTTGAAAAGAAAGTCGCGAACGCGACGCTTGCCGTTTGCGCGCCCGGACTCTTTGAGGCGTGGCTTGACGGCGAAAAGGTCGGCGCGCAAGTTTTGACGCCTTCCTTCACGCGTTATGATCGTCGCCTTCTTTACAACGTTTTCGATTTGACGGAACAATTCCAAAAATCCGACGCGAAATCGCGCGAATTGCAATTTTTCCTTGGGCATAGCTGGTACGACGTTCGCTCGATCGTAACGTGGAACTTCGACGCGGCGCCTTGGCGCGATTTCCCGCGTCTACTTGCCGAACTCCAACTAACTTACGAAGACGGAACCGTCGAAACGATCGGAACCGATTCTAGCTGGACTTACTCGACCAGTCCGATTCTCTTTGACTGCGTGCGTCAGGGCGAAATTGTCGACGGCGCTTGGGAACGCGAGATTCTTGGAAACGCGGTCGTCGTGCCCGCGCCCCTTGGAAATCCGAAAATGACGGCGCAAAAAGTCGCGTTGTCGAAAGTCGAAGAAAATTACGTTGCGACTAGCGCCAAGGAAGTTAAGCCGGGCGTCTGGGTTGTCGATATGGGCAAGAACAGCGCCGGTTGGGCTAAGATTAAGATTCGCGGTCAGAAAAAAGGCGACGTTCTGCGCTTTAAGTATTCGGAACGCGTCGTCGAATCCGGCGAAATCGAGCGACACGATATTGAGATGCACTTTATGGAAGGAACTCCCGCCTATAAAACCGGTATGAAAGGCGGATTCCAGACCGACTTCTATTTCTGCAACGGCGACGAAGTTGAAGTTTTCGAGCCGCGATTCACTTACAACGGTTATCAATATGTCGAAATCGTCGGTTTGCGCCAAGCGCCCGACCCGAAAGATTACGTCGGTTGCGTCGTTAGTTCCGACTTCCGCCAAATCGGGTCTTTCAACTGTTCGAATCAACTGTTAAACGCGATTCAAGCGGCGACGCTCGCTTCTTATCGCAACAACTACGTCGCGGGTTACCCGACCGACTGTCCGCATCGCGAAAAGAACGGCTGGACTGGCGACGCGCAACTCGCTTGCGAATTGGCGCAGTATAACTGGGAAAACACCGCCGGTTACGAAAAATGGATCGACGATCTTTGCGACGAACAGCGTCCGAACGGCAATTTGCCCGGTATTGTTCCTTCAGGAGACTGGGGCTATCCTTGGGGCAACGGTCCCGCGTGGGATTCTTCGCTCGTAACGATTCCTTGGGACGTTTACCTTTATCGCGGCGATCGTAAAATCTTAGAAGATTCTTACGAAGCGATGAAGAAATACGTCGACTATATGACGTCGCGCGAACGAGACAACGGTCTGATTTATCACGGACTGGGCGACTGGGTGCCCGTGAAAACGGTTACGCCTACCGAAGTAACCTCGACTGGATATTATTATCTCGATACGAAGATCGTCGCGCAAACGGCTAAATTACTCGGTAAAAACGACGATTTCGAAAAGTATTCCAAACTTGCCGAAAAGATTTGCAAGTCTTATAACGACGCGCTTTATCAAGACGGCGGAGTCTATTCGATCAACAGCCAAACGTCGCAAAGTTGCGCGATTCATCAAGGATTCGCGCAAGCGTTGGATCAAAACGCGCAAGCGGAAGTCTTCAAACGACTTGTCGAAGACGTCGAGAAGGCGAACGGATATTTTGACGTCGGTATTTTGGGCGCCAAGTATATTATGCGCGCGTTGAGCGAAGGCGGACGCAACGACCTCGCGCTTCAAATGATTCTTCAAGAGGATCAACCTTCTTACGCCGATTGGATTAAACGCGGCGCGGGCACCCTTTGGGAAGACTGGGGCGAAGGTTCGTCGCGCAACCATATTATGTTCGGCGACGTCAGCGCTTGGTTCTATCAATCATTAGCGGGGCTCAAACTTTCGGGCGCGCCCGAAACGGTCGTCGCGAGCGTCGAGCCTAACGAAGTCGCTTTTAAGCGTTCCGTAATCGCGCCGAAATGCCGCGCGAGCGAAATTAGCGCGCCGGGACGTAAGCCGCTGACGTGGGCGCGCGGCTCCGTTGAAACGCCTTACGGAACTTTGGCGTCTTCTTGGGCTTGGAATAAAGATTTTACGAAGTTGACCTTGAACGTCGACGTGCCCGTCAATACGACCGCGACGATCGTCGTTCCTTGCGACGCGAATCAAACGTGCGTTTGCGACAAGGGCGCGGAATTCGCCAAAGAAATCGCGCAGACGGAAGACGGCGTCGTTTACGAAGTCGGCTCGGGCGCCTATTCCTTTAGCGCGACTGCGAAATAAACGCAAGACGCGCGTAGATTTTAAAACGTAGCCGTTTGCGAAACGATTAGTAACGCGTTGATTTCGTCAAACGTTCTAATTGTAATCTCGTTTCGAAAGCGGTTGCGTTTTAATTAGTCTTTCAATCGTTTTTTAACAGAACGCCGCGTGAGAATTCGTCGACGTTTACGCGACGCCGATTTGTCGTCTTACGTCGGCGTCGCGGCTTTTTTTGCGTATTATACGCGGACGTAGTCTCTATGTTTATTCAAGTTCAAATTACTTATCCGAACGTCGAGGAAGCGCGAAACGCCGCAAAAACTTTAGTGAATCGGCGTTTAGCAGCCTGCGCGCAGATAATTCCGCAGATTGAAAGTCGATATGTTTGGCAGGGGAAAACAAACGTCGATTCCGAAGCGCTTCTCTTATGCAAAACCCGGTCGACGCTCTTTGAACGACTTGCCGAGGTCGTCGCGTCGGAACATTCTTACGAATGTCCGCAAATTGTCGGAGTTCCGCTTGAATTTATCGCCTCTTCTTATCGCGATTGGCTAGACGAGCAAATCGTCGAAAATTAGGCGCGTTTTCCCGTTCTTTCCTTGTTGAAAGGAAGTCGGCGTTTGTGATAATTGTTCCTTTTGACAAGTCGTTTTGATTCTTAACCTTCTTTGCTAAGAAATAGGCCGGATTTTATGAAATCGTCGCGTCGTTTTTCAAACGCGGTTTTATGGATAGCGGCGGCGTTTGTTTTGGGACGCCTCGCGTTTGATTTTCCCACAGATAGAACCTTTCAATTTTGTCAAACGCGCGTCGTCGCGCAGGAACTCGACGATTTCGCTTTCGATTCCGACGAGACGACTCCCGATCTCGAATCGGAAAAAGGATTGCGCGTCGTCGCAAAGGTTCCGCACGGCGTCTTGTTTCGTTTGGACGGCGCGCGCGACGTTTTAGCTCTCGAGGGAACGCCGCAAGAGATGGGCGAGGCGCACGGACTCTTGCTCAAAGAAAAAATCGAGTCGATTCGCGCGCGCGTCAACGCGGCGGGCGCCGTCGCTTCGTTGAAAGAGGGCGTCGACTTTTTCGGCAAAACCGACGAAGCGATCGAACGAACGCGTCCCTTTACGCCCGACAGATTTTACGAGGAAATCGACGCGTTGGCGAACGCGGCAGGTCTAGACTTCAAGGAAGTTCGGCGTCTTAATAATTTTATGGAATTGTTTCATTGTAGCGGCGCGGCGATGAAAGGCGACGCGACGGTTGGCGGGCAAGTTCTGCATATTCGCGTTCTCGACTATATGCGCGACGCCGGACTACAAGAAGACGCGGTTACGATTCTCTATCAGCCGAAAGACCGATTCGCTTGGATTAGCGTTGCTTACGCCGGGTTCGTTGGAACCGTCACGGCGATGAACGAAAAAGGCTTGACGATCGGAGAAATGGGAGGCGGAGGCGAAGGCAAGTGGGACGGACTGCCGATGGCGTTTATGATGCGTCGCGTCGTCGAAGAATGTTCGACGGTCGACGAAGCGCTAGCGTTGATGAAATCGGTTCCGTTGACTTGCGATTATTATTACGTTTTGTCCGACGCGCAAGGGAACCTTGCCGCCGTTGAAGCGATCGCCGAGTCGGAAAATCCCGTCGTCGTATTAAGACCCGGAGAATCGACCCCCAAATTGCCCGGCGCGTTAGAGGACGTCGTTTACGTTTCCGCAAAAGAACGCGCCGTCGCGTTGTACGAACGTTTGCGCGACAATTACGGAAAGATCGACGTTGAAACGTTGCAAGAAATAATCAAGCGCCCCGTCGCGATGAAGTCGAATTTGCACGACGCGATTTTTGCCCCGGAAACGCTCGACGTCTGGAGCGCCGAAGCGGGTAAAACGACTCCGGCTTGCGACGAGCCTTACGTCTATGTCAACTTGAACGAATTGAAGGAACTTTTTCAAAAAGAAAAGGTTCGATAGGGGTAGAAACTTCCAGTCGACAAGAAATAATTCTTTTCTTTTGAATTTTTTTTGTTTTTTTGGGGCTAGTCGCTTGATTTTCTTCCTGAAGTCAATTATGCTATAACAGTTTTAGGCGCGCGAGTCGTTTTGTGGAACGCGTTCGGCGCGTCGGTTGGACTAATTAGAACGTTTACGAACGTCGAGCTGATCGACGTTCTGATCGAAGGAGACTCCATAATGAATAGACGCGATTTCTTTGGAACTGCGACTGTTGCCGGTTTGGGTTTGGCTAGCGCTTCCGCTTTTAATTCGTCGGCTTTTGCGACGCAAACGACCGCCGAGACCGATAAACGCGCCGAGGCGAAACTTCGTATTTCGAGCCAAATCGGCGTGGCGCCCGGCGATTCGATGGAAGAAAAACTTGCCAATATGAAAAAATACGGCTGCGAAGGCGTCGAATACCACGGCGATTGCGTCGGAAAAGGCAAGGAATATCGACAAAAGGCGAACGACGCCGGCTTGGAAGTTTCCGCGATTTGCTGGGGGTCCTGCAACGGCGATTTGTGTTCCGAAGACGAATCGAAGCGTCGGCCCGGCATTGACGCGCTCAAGCGCGCGCTTGAAACCGCCGGCGAAATGGGAGCCTCCGGCGTCATTTACGTGCCCGCCTTCAACGGTCAAACGAAATTGACCAATCAAGAAATCCGCAAGTGGTTGCTTGAATTTATGCCGCCCGTCGCAGAGTTTGCCGCGCAGTGCGGAACGAACGTTATTTTTGAACCGCTTTGCCGTATGGAAGCCTACTTCCTCCGTCAAGTTGCCGACGGCGCCTCGCTTGCGCGCGATATTCGACCCGAAGGCGGCATTGGCGTTATGGGCGACTTCTATCATATGGACACGGAAGAAACGAGCCAAATGGGCGCGTTTATTTCCGCCGGTTCCTATTTGAAGCACGTCCATCTTGCGGGCGGCGTCGCGAACCCGCGTCGTACTTTCCCCGGCGAAAACTCAATGACCTTCGTCGACGGTTTCCGCGGCTTGAAGTATATCGGCTATAATAAATTCTGCTCCTTCGAATGCGGTTGCGCCGGCAAGGATCGCGCGGAAGCGTTCAAGAAGTCGATCGAATTCTTGAAGGCTCAATGGGACGAAGCCTGATAAAAAAAGGCGATTATTCGCGGTAAGCCGCCGCGTATAACGCGGCGAACGATCATAATAAAAACGTAAGCGTTCACGGAAAGTTATTTTAAGTATCCGACCGACGCGTTAATTTCTGAATAACCGCCGCGTAGGAATCGCCGCGCAAGCGGCGCGCGACAAGCCGCCCGTCAACGACGGGCGGATCGGCGTTTCGCTTGACGTAGCGCAAACGATTTTTTGTAAGCGTTCACGGAAAGTATTCCCAAAAATCGGCGTTGGACAAGAAGAAAGCGACGCGTGAGGATTCGTTTTTCGCGAAAGCGAAACACGCGCGAAAGCCGCCTGCATTGCAGGCGGATGGGGTCGACGCGAGACGTTTTTATTACGACAGTAACGACCTTTAGCGCTTGAATCGAGCGTTTTTACTTGAAAACCTTGGGACCCTTAATGAACTTGTTTTGTGGAGAGTCTAGTAAAGTTCCGCCCATCCGCCCGCAATGCGGGCGGCTTTCGCGCG
>JAZRWW010000307.1:0-12543 GCA_045599865.1 Thermoguttaceae bacterium | reverse complement strand
CCTGCATTGCAGGCGGATGGTACGAATAAGCGTCGGCAATTTTTTGTAGGCTCTTAGAAAGAATACGAATTTTAGGTTTACCTTTTTATTAAAGCGTTCACGGAGCGACGCCATCCGCCCGCAATGCGGGCGGGTTTCGCGCGTTTGTCGCTTACGCGAAAAACGAATCCTCACGCGTCGCTTTCATTCAGTCCAACCGTCGAATTTTCGGGAATACTTTTCGTGAACGCTTACCCCTCGGAAGCGAATTCCGAATCAAAAGCGCGGAACGAGTCGTTTATTTTTGACAAGGACGCGTAATAGCGTCGTCGTTTTTTTGGAGGTATCCGCAATGCCCTTCTCTTATTCAGAATCCGAATACGAAAAGGCGATCGTTCAGCTTTTCACGGAGACGCTCGGTTACGCGTCGTTAAGCGGTTCCGAAGCGGAGCGAGATTATCGCGAGCCTCTCTACTTGCCGTCCTTTGAATCGGCGCTCGCGCGCATCAATCCTGGCGTTCCTTCCGATGGACTCGCCGACGCGCTTTTTCAGGTGAAAAATATCGAAAACGGCTCGTTGGTTCAACGCAACGAGAAGTTTGCCGATTATCTTCAAAACGGGGTAACGTCAAAATACGTCGTCGACGGCGAGGAACGCTTCGGACTCGTTAAACTTGTCGATTTTCAGACGCCGGAGAACAACGAATTTGTCGTCGCGACTCAATGGACGTTTGTTGAAAATTCGAAAAAGCGTCCCGACGTCGTGATCTTTGTCAACGGGATTCCGCTTGTCGTCGTCGAATTGAAATCTCCGACGCGGGGCGAAACGGACGTTTCAGCCGGTTATCGTCAACTTAAGAACTATATGGCGGAAATCCCTTCTTTTTTCGTATATAACGCTTTTTGCGTCGCGAGCGATATGACGACGACGAAAGCGGGCACGATCACTTCGAACGAAGACCGTTATATGTCTTGGAAGACGGTCGACGGCTCCTACGAAAAAACGAATACGGCGACGTTCGACGTTTTTTTCGAGGGGATTTTTGAAAAGCGTCGTTTCCTCAACATACTCAAAGATTTCATTTGCTTCAACGACGACGGAAAACGAACGTCGAAGATTCTTGCGGGCTATCATCAATATTTTGCGGTTCAAAAGGCGCTCGAATCGACGAAACGCGCGACGACGACCGACGGCAAAGGGGGCGTTTTTTGGCATACTCAAGGCAGCGGTAAATCGTTGTCGACAGTCTTTTTCGCGCATTGTCTTCAAGAAGCGCTCGAAAGTCCTACGATCGTCGTTTTGACGGATCGCAACGACCTTGACGATCAGCTTTACGGTCAGTTTTGCCGTTGTAAGAAGTTTTTACGACAAACGCCCGTCCAAGCGAAGAGTCGCGAGCATTTAAAAGAATTGCTTGCGGGGCGTCGCGCTAACGGCGTCTTCTTTACGACGATTCAAAAATTTGAGGAGAGCGACGAGGCTCTTTCGGAACGTCGAAATATCGTCGTAATCGCGGACGAAGCGCATCGTAGCCAATACGGGTTAATTGAACGTTTCACGACCAAACGTTCCGAAGACGGAACGCTTGCTTCAAGAAAAATCGTCGGCGCGGCTCGACGCGTTCGCAACGCCTTGCCCAACGCGACTTACGTAGGCTTCACGGGCACGCCTATTTCCGCGAAAGACCGGGACACGCGCGAAGTTTTTGGGGATTACGTCGACGTCTACGACATGACCCAAGCGGTCGAAGACGGAGCGACTCGCCCCGTGTATTACGAGAGTCGCGCGATGAGATTGCGTCTGGACGAAAAAACGCTTAAAGAAATCGATCAAGAATACGCGCGAATGGAAGCGTTTGTCGACGGAACGGTTCTTGAAAAAAGCAAGCGGGAACTTGGACGAATGGACGCGATTCTCGGCGCCGATCAAACGATCGACTCGCTGGTACGCGATATTTTGGAGCATTACGAAACGCACCGCGCGCGTTTATTGACGGGCAAGGCGCTGATCGTGGCGTATTCGCGCCCGATAGCGATGAAAATCTATCGTAAAATACTCGAATTGCGCCCTAATTGGACGGAAAAAATCGGGGTCGTAATGACTCAAGGCAACGACGATCCCGAGGAATGGCGCGAAATTATCGGGAACGACGCGCATAAGGAAGAATTGGCGCGTCGCTTTAAAGACGACGACTCCCCGCTGAAGATAGCGATCGTCGTCGACATGTGGCTGACCGGGTTCGACGTTCCGTCCTTGTCGACGATGTACGTTTATAAGCTAATGGTCGGTCATAATTTAATGCAGGCGATCGCGCGGGTCAATCGCGTTTTTCGGGATAAAGAGGGCGGACTTGTCGTCGATTACGTCGGTCTTGCTTCCGCGCTCAAAGCGGCGATGAAAGAATACACGGATCGAGACAATAAAAACTACGGGGATACCGACGTCGCGACGACCGCCTACCCGATCTTTGAGGAAAAACTCGAAATATGCCGCGATTTGTTGCACGGTTTCGACTATTCCGGCTTTGAAAACGGCTCGCCCCTTGAACGCGGAAAAGCGATTATGGACGCGGTTGATTTTCTCCTCGGCAAAAGCGCGCAAGAGATTAATAAACCCGACGACGAGAAAACGCAAAAACTATTCGCGAACGAAGCGTCGGCGTTGCGTCAGGCTCTTTCGTTGTGCGGAAGTATGGTCGACGAGCCGCGACGTTTAGAGGCGGCGTTTATGGAAGCGGTTCGAATAACGCTCGTTCGCCATATTCTCGAAGGTTCCGACAAGCGCTTGTCGTTGCGCGAAATTAACGCGCAGATTTCCGAGTTATTGAAGCAAAGCGTGAAAAGCGACGGGATTATCGACTTGTTTTCCGACGCCGACGCAAGTTTTTCTCTTTTCGACGAGAAATTCCTCGAAGAAATCTCGCGAATGAAACAACGAAACGTCGCCGTCGAATTGTTGAAGAAATTG
Organism: Thermoguttaceae bacterium; assembly: GCA_045599865.1. Lineage (GTDB taxonomy): Bacteria > Planctomycetota > Planctomycetia > Pirellulales > Thermoguttaceae > RUG369. The sequence continues at coordinate 9,596 of JAZRWW010000307.1, read as the reverse complement.
ATCGCCGACGAAGTTAAATCGTATAGTCGCACGAATCTCGTCAAAGCGGAGAAATTTTCCGAATTGATACAAAGGTCGTTAAATCGATACGTCAACGGACTAATAAGCAACGAAGAAGTAATTCAAGAGTTGCTGACGTTGGCAAGAGCGATCGCAGAAGCCGGAAAAGAGGGAAACAAACTCGGACTGACCGCCGAAGAATTGGCGTTTTACGACGCGCTTTCGAGTCCTCAAGGCATTCGCGACGTTTATGCGCAAAGCGTATTAATTCAGATGACGAAGGAACTGACCGACGCGTTGCGCAAAAGCCGAACGATCGATTGGCAAAAAAAAGAAAGCGCGCGTGCGGAAATGCGCAGTATGGTGAAACGTTTGCTGAAGAAATACAAGTACCCGCCCGAAGATATGAACGACGCGATCAAAACGGTGTTGCGCCAATGCGAAACGTGGACCGACGAAACGGCGGCGTAATTCTCGACGGGTTTTTGAGAGATTGCAAAACGCTTAAAATTCTTACGTTTTAACAGATTCTCGAACCGCTTTTCATTTTGGCGTTCGTTTGAGAGACGATCGCCAATTCTTTCCGAGCCCTTCCTTTCACTTCTCGCTTTTTATGGTAAAATAGTCAAGATTTTTTGCGCGCATCCGGCGTCGTTTCGCCGGGGGCGTTGCAAATTGTTTACGTGCGAGAGATACAACGTTGTCGACCAATGGCCAAAAAGAGCGTCAAACAGAGCGCGAAGACGGAGCTTCCGTCTTCGTCATCGTTCGACCGTTCCCCGCCCTGCAACGCGGAGGCGGAGCGCGGCGTTATTGGCGCTATTTTGCTCGATCCTAGGCTTTGCGACGACTTGGCGGTTCTCGTTCGTCCGAACGATTTCTATTTGGATCAGCACCGTCGAATTTACGCTTGTCTTTTGGAGATGAACGCGGAATCGACGGGAATCGACTTGACGTTGCTCGTCGAGCGTTTGCGTTCTTCCGGCGAGTTGGTCGAGATAGGGGGCGAAGCGTATCTTGCCGAGTTGATGACGTCGGTTCAGGTGACCGCGCACGCGGTTCATTACGCGAAGATCGTCCAGCAAAACGCGACGCGACGCCAACTCATCGAGACGTGCGAGCGCGTTCTAAACGACGCTTACGATCCTTCGATTCAACCGAAAGAGCTTGTCGCGCAGGCGGAAGAGCGTATTTTTGCGATCAACGACCAGCGTTCGACCGGCGTTTTGGAACCGATGAAGGATCTTATTCCGAAGGTCTTTCACTTAATCGACCAGCGCGCGTCGGGCGAGGTCAACGGCGTTCGAACCGGCTTTACCGATCTTGATCAAATGCTTGGCGGTCTTCACGGCTCCGAATTAATTATCCTTGCCGCGCGTCCTTCAATGGGCAAGACGGCGTTCGCCACGAACATTGCGGACAACGTCGCGGTTGTCGCACGCGAGCCCGTCCTGTTTTTCAGTTTGGAAATGGCGAAAACCGAACTTGCGTTCCGTATGTTGAGCGGTCGAGGTCGGATTTCCGGGGACCATTTTCGCGGCTCGCTTTCCCAGAAAGACCAAGAGAATTTCGGGCGCGCGGCGTCCGCGTTAAGCGACGCGCCCTTGTATATCGACGACTCCCCTTCGCGCACCGTGACGGAAATCGGCGCCGTCGCAAGACGTTTGAAGCGTCAAGAAGGGCTTGGTCTGATCATTATCGACTATCTTGGACTGATCGAGCCGGATAATTCTCTTGATTCGCGTCAGGAGCAAGTCGCTAAAATCGCGCGTCGTCTCAAAGGATTGGCGAGGGAACTGGACGTGCCCGTCTTATGCCTTGCGCAGTTGAATCGTATGACGGAAATGTCGAAGGACAATCGTCCTCGATTGAGTCACTTGCGCGAGTCGGGCGCGATCGAACAAGACGCCGACGTCGTGATGTTCGTACATCGCGAAGAATATTACCACACCAAGGAAGAGGCGGAAGAAAAGAATCTAAGAGGAATGGCGGAAATCATCGTCGCCAAACAACGTAACGGTCCCGTCGGCGACGTCAAATTAGCTTGGCTTAGCAAATATACGTTATTTGCCAATCTTTCGATGGCGGAAGAACCCGGCGAGTATGAAGAATTCAACGATTTCGCCGAGTTTGCGCCCGGCGGAGACTATTAGCGCGGAACCCAAACTTGACGCGTTTGCGTCGCGCGTTACGAGTCGACGAGTTATAAAACGGAGCTACGAAAATGAGAGCGCTGGTAACCGGCGGAAGCGGCTTTTTAGGGCAATATCTTGTCGAACGTCTTTTAGCGGACGGCGTGGAGACGCGTACTTTTTGTCGGCGTCCTAGCGAAGAACTTAAAAAACTTGGCGTCGAACAGGCGTTGGGCGACCTTAAGTCCTTTGAAGACGTGAACGTCGCTTGCAAAGGTTGCGACGTCGTGTTTCATACGGCCGCGCTTCCGAGTATTTCAACGGATCCGACGCCGTTTTACGAGACGAATATTTGCGGAACTAAAAACGTTCTTGCCGCCTGTCTCAAAAATAAGGTTCGTAAATTAGTTTACACTAGCACCCAGTGCGTCGCCAATACGATCGAATCTCAAGAGGGCGTCGACGAACGAGCGCCTTTCGCGCCTCGTTTTTTGGGCTGGTACCAGATGACGAAAGCGATTTCCGAACAGATTGTTCGCGCCGCCAATTACGCTCCTTGGACCGACGATTACGATTTTGGCGGAGTCGATTTGTCGGCGTCTCGCTTTCGTTCGCTCAATACGAAATTCAATATCGATATGAATCCCCGACGCGATCCTCTGCGCGAAGACGCGTTGACGACCGTCGCGCTTCGACCGCATTTAATTTGGGGGCCTCGAGACCGCAACTTAGTTCCGCGACTTTACGAACGCGCGCGCAACGGACGCCTAAAGCGCGTTGGAGACGGCGCGAATATGCTTGCGACGATTTACGTCGAAAACGCCGCCGACGCGCATAAACTCGCGTGCGACGCGTTGATTCCCGGCTCTGCAGTTCCCGGTTCCGTCTATTATATTTCGCAGGAACGACCTTTGAATTGTTGGAAGTGGATCGACGAACTTTTGGCGCTCGTCGGCGAACCGCCCGTTAAGAAGAGCGTTTCTTTTAAGACGGCTTGGCGCGTCGGAACCGTTTTGGAGAAGGTCTATTCCGTCGCGGGTTTGAAGACGGAGCCGGTAATGACGCGGTTCCTGTCTACGCAACTGGCGCAATCCTACTGGTTCGATACGACTCGCGCCAAAAACGAGCTTGGTTTTACGCCGAAAATTTCGATCGAAGAAGGAATGAGGCGCCTAAAAGAGGACGTGCTGGAACGAAACGTTTGAGTCGGCGCGACGTCAAAGAATTGCTGCGTCAAAGAATATCGAATCAAAGGCGCGCGTTGCGAATGAAACGACGCGCGCCTTCTTTTTTACGCTTCTGCGACAATTTGTCGATCAGCTCAACGCTTTTTTGATCTCGGGCGCAAAACGTCGAACTCTTCGCACGGCGTCGGCGATCGCGTCCATCGCTTCTTTCGACGCGAGGAATTGCGATTGATAGAGCCAAACGCCCTCGTTTCCAACCGTTTCAAAATTGGGTAGCGACGTCGCTTCCGCCCAGTCGTCGAGCTTCTTTTTCGAGTAGACTCTGCGTCCGGCGCGCGCGTCGAAAATCTTGCGAACGTAGCCCGTCAAGTCGCAGTTGCGATAACCGCGCATAAAGGGAACGCCTTCCGCTTGCATCGCCTGAACAAACTCGTCGGCGTTCAATCCGAACTCGTCTTCGACGATGCGGCTCGTCATTAAATGCCAAGCGCTGCGTCCTTGCTTGTAAACTTTTTGAGGAACGACGCCCGGTATTTCCGCCAAGAGGGAGGCGAGATAGAGCGCGTTTTCGTTGCGCGTCGACGCTTCGCCGACTAACTTGGAGAATTGCGCGGACATAATCGCCGCTTGGAACGCCGTCAGGCGCGAATTTGTCGCGCGAACGCCCTTGCATTCTTCGAGCGGGGCGCCCGAATGCGGCAAATATCCGTGAGAATGCGCTTCCATCATACGATAGGCGAAATCGGCGTCGTCGGTAATAACCGCGCCCCCTTCGCCGCCCGCCAAGTGCTTTGTAATTTGCATACTGAAACAGCCGACTTTTCCGAGCGAGCCGAGCTTTTTTCCGCGCCACTCTGCAAGATGCGCTTGACACGCGTCTTCAACGACGGGAATATCGCGCTCTTCGCCGAGTTTCAGGAAACCGTCCATATCGGCGGGCGCGCCTCCAATGTGAACGGGCAAGAGCGCGCGCGTGTCTTCCGTAACGCGCGTCGCCGCCGATTTCGGGTCGACTTGAAACGTTTCAAGATCGACGTCGGCAAAGACGGGTAGAGCCCAATGCCATAAGACGGCGTTGTACGTCGCGGCGTAGGTGTAGGGCGTCGTAATTACTTCGTCGCCCGGTCCAATATCGAGCGCCGCCAGCGCGGTCGTCAAGGCGGCGGTTCCGCTGGAAACGGCGATTCCGTAAGTCGAGCCCATTATTTTGGCGAATTCGTTTTCGAATTGGTCGACGACGCAATCGGCGTTCCAAGCGCGCCCCCATTGACGCGAACGAAAGACTTGCGCCAAACGTTCCTCTTCGTCCCCTACGAAAATCGGCCAAGCGGGACCGGAGTCTTGCGCAAGGGGTTCTCCTCCCAGAATCGCGGGCTTGGCGTTTTCCGCGACGGCTCCTAGCGAAGGCGTCGCGGCGACTCCCAAGGCGGTCGTCGCGACTAGCGTTGCGTTTTGCGCGATGAATTCGCGCCGCGTTTGTTTATTTTCCGACATAATATCCTCCGTCGTTGAACTGGGGCGTCGAGCCGTTATTCTAAGGTAATCGTTCCAATTTTGTAACGTCGCGCGCCGTCGTCGCCGGAAATTGGCAAGGCAAAGACGGGCGTTCCGTCGCGCGTTCCAATGCTGATAAAGACGTCGTAGGTTCCCGGCTTTGTCGTCGGCGCGACGTATCCGATTCGGAACTTTGCCGCGCGTTCGACTTGAGGCGCCTCGTTCGGCTTGCTCGTCGCGAGTTCGCGAACGTCAAAGGATTCGTCGACGAGAAGGGAAACGATTCCCCCTTCGTCGTCTTTGAGCGTCAACGCGACGAAACCGCCCGGATAACAAGGCGCGACGCCTTCGTTTTGAAGCGTCCACGCGACGTCGAAAAATTCGCCGATTTTCACGTTTTTCGGATATTCGACGCGCGAAGGCAAAAGACGATAACCTAAACGCTTGTTAATCGCGCGAATTGCGTCTTTCGAACCTTCCCACTCGATTTCGGGGAACCAGTGAATCGACATATAACTCGCGTGATACGCCTCGACCGATTCAATTAATTTCGCATCGTCCCAAGCGCCTCGCGATTTGGAGCCGCCGTAATGTTCGTGTTCGAGAATTACCGGAAGGGTCGGCCAAAATTTTTGCGCCATTTCGTCGTGAAACCACGAGCGCGGCGCGGGCTGAACAAGAATACTGTCGTCGCGCAACGAAACGCCTTGCGAAAACGCGTAGTCCGTTTCGGGGAAATCCGCGCCTTGCGCTTCCGCGCCCGCCACGTCGTCGCTAATGCAAAGCAAGACGTCGGGAAAATATTTTTTATGCAAGTCGACGTGCGTCTTGACGACTTCAAGCGTTCTTTCGGGCGTCATTCTTGAAAACTTGCTATTGTCCCAAACGCCGAGCGAAGAATGACCTTCGCCCCACATTCCGTAGGTTCCGACGTCGATGAAAGCGACGTTCGGATTGCCGTTATATCGTTTTCCGGCGGCGGCGAGAAATTTGTCGAGTTTTTCGAGGTAGATCGGATCGTCAAAGACGGGATCGACCGCCGAGCCGCTTGGGTCGGGACCTTTGCCCCACGTATAACGGATCGATTCCGCGCCCGCGTCGAAGACCCATTTCGGAGTCGCGTATTCCATCCAGTTTTCCGACGTGGTGAATCGAAACGCGATTTTCTTTCCTTTGGCGATCCAGCGTTGAGCCGGCGTATCGACGATCGCCCAATTAAAGACGCCCTCTTCCGGCTCTAAATAAGCCCAAGGCAGGCGCAAATAGACGGTCGAACAGCCTTCGAACCATTCGAGCGAATCGTTCGGCGCAAGTTTACTGCCGTAGTTCGAGGGAACGTTCGAGTAAAAATGCATCGTCCAACCCATTTGCGGGTTAATTAACGCGCGTCCGTCGTCTTGCAACAAAACGACGTTGTTTGCTTCTTTCTCGGCGTTTTGCGCCGTCGCCTGTTTCGCGACGACGCATAGGCACGCGAGCGCGACAAGGCTGGTTATTAAGACGTTTGTTTTCATCGTATTTCTTATAGGGGAATAAAAAGTCGTCGTTCGACGCGTTTTGCGTCCGACAAAACCGACGATCGCGCTTTGAATGTTTAAGGAAATCCGCGTATCAACGACACGCGGATTCGTTGAGTTACTAAAAAGGCGTCGTTTTGATTCAAGAGCGTTAAACCGTCGTCCTCGATTTTACGCTTTCACAAGCCAAAACAGTCCGCGTATCGTTGACGCGCGGATTTCCGTGAACGCATACGTTAGTTTTAAGGAACCTCTTCAGCATTATAACGGGCAAGGAACGTAAAAGCAAGAATTTTTTATTTTTTTGTCTTTTGTTCGGCGTAAAATCGGAAATTTTTCATACAAAGTAAGACGGAATGAAACGACTTTTGCGCGTTTGATTCTTAGAGGGAGCAAAAGCGAATTAATTGTTTTTTTCGCTCGAGTCGAACCCTCTCTTTGGACGATTAATCAGAGGCAAAGTCGTCTCAAAGTCGCCGGTCGACTTTTCGATTTTGCTTGGGTTCCTTTCGCTAGGGAAGCGCGACTAGGATAGGTTGTCGGCGCGTTCGTTCCGCAGCGCAGCGGGACGCGTTTCAAAGGATTGAAAGAGTTCGTCGATGTTGAGAAAAAAGACTTTTTACGGATTAGGCTTGGCGGTTTTTCTTGCCCTTGTTTGCCTCGCCTGTTGGGAAGATTTGAAGTTTCCTAACGATTCGTTGCGCGCCGACGTCGCGCCCGAAGTCGAGTCCAAGCCGGAAGGCGTCGCGTTTTTTTCCGACTATGAGGAAGGAATAAAGAAGGCGTCGAGGGAAGACAAGCCCGCGTTGCTCTTTTTTATGGCGAAGAATTGCGAGTTTAGTCGCGAGATGTTGGAAGACGCGTTTGTCGATCCGCAAGTCGAACGTCTCTCGAGGGAGTTCGTCTGCATTCAAATCGATATGAACGACCCGCAAAACGACGAAATATGCGATTCGTTCGACGTCTCGGCGTCTCCGACCGTTTTATTCGCCACTTCCGAAGGTTCGCCGTTGCAACGCCTCGCCAGCGTTCAGTCGGGCGAGCGCCTTGTCGAACAGATGAAGGCCGCGTTGACTTCCGTCGCGTGGCGCGCCGCTCATCTTGAAAGCCGCGAGTCCGGCGTTTCTTTGTTCCGATAGAATTTTAGCGTCGAAATTTTAGAGTCCGCGACGTTCCGAACGCAGTAGCGATTCGAGCGTCGCGTCGCGGTCTTTTGCGGCGTCGTTCTCTTTAAATTCCGGCTTCGCAACCAACGTTGAAGCCAGCGCGCGTTTGACGGCGTTAAACTCTTCTTTTGACATAACGTTTTCGTCGCGCAACGAGCCGAAAGTCGCCAGAAGTTCCTCCGCCGTCGGCTGAACCGTCTTTTTTGCGTTGCGCAATTTGGAGAGGACGTACCAAGCGACGGCGACAAAAATCGCCAGCGCGACGCCCCCGATAATCAATCCGATCAGATTGTCCAGATTCTGCATACGTCGCGTTCCTTTTTGCGTGTTTCCAAGTTAAGCCGCCTATTTCGACGCGCTTTTTTTTCGGGCGTCTTTATGCAAAGCGCCCGTTTTACGCGATCGTAACTTTTGCGTTTTTTTTGAAGCGACGTCGCGCGATCAGACGATTTGTCTGAAGAGGCGCCGTCCGTTTCGACGCGTTTTCGTTCGTTCCGTTTCGTTCGTTAAGTTTGGGAGGCGACGTTATGTTCGACCGTTCTTTTGCGCGTCGTATGTCGACGCGCGTTGTTCTCGCGACGATCGCGTTGTCGTGCGCGCGCTTTGTCGATTTGACGGAAGAGCGCGGTTTCGTTTCCTCGCGCGCCTACGCGCGGACTATTATAAACGATTCGCGCGCTTCAGACAATCGGTTTGTCGGTTTTTCTAGCGGCGCGTCGAAAGCGGAGCCCGTCGAAGTCGCTTTGCTTGATTCGTCGTCCCTTTCCGACGTCGTAGGATCGTTCGAAAACGCGCGAAACGTCGACGTCGATTTAGTCGCGCCAAAATCGGGCGCTAAAAACGTCGGCTCCTCGGAACGACGCGTTCCCTTCGCTTTTCCGAAAGGCTCCGATTCGGAAGCCGCCTCTTCGATCGAGTTGCTTTGTTCGGACGATCAAGGCGCGACGTGGCGTTCTTACGCGAGCGTTCGCGCGAACGAAGGGCGTCGCGCGTTTCTATTTCAGGCGCCTCGCGCGGGCGAGTACTGGTTTGCGTTGCGGACCAATTTCAAAAGCGGCAAGACGGCGTTGAGTTCGACGCGAGCCTATCGTTTCGAAGCGCCGACGCTGGATTCCGTCGGGTTAAACGACGACTTTGCTCTTGCCGAGGATTACGAAGACTCGTTAGACGCGCCCTCGCTCTTGCCCGTCAACGACGAGCCGCTAATGATCGACAATTCCTCCTACGTCGACGAGACTGAAGTCGCCGACGAATCGTCTTCCGCGTCTTCCGCGAAGGACGCGCAAGGAACGACGACCGCCGCCGCTCAAGGCGCAAGCGCGCCGCGTCCCGGCAAACTAAAGCGTCTTTCTTTCGGCAAAGAGGAAAACACGGAACGCCTGATGGTTCTTGTTCGCTGGTTCCAGCCGGAGGAATTGGAAGCGCGGTATCGCGGCGAGGCGAAAACGTTGAAAGTCGAACGCGCCGCAAATCCGAACGGTCCGTGGACGACCGTCGGAGAAGACTTGGCGATCGAACGGCCCGGTTACGCTTGGATCGCGACTGAAGAGGAAATGAAGCCGTTTTACGTGCGAACGGTCGTCGTCGAGAACGGCGAGGAGCTGATCGACGCCACGTCGAGCCCGCTTGACGTAACCGCGCCCGGCGTGCGCGCGGCGTTGGGTTCCGTCAAGACGCCGGCGCCTTTTCCGCCTAGCGACGACGATTCTTCCGGCGTCAAGTCGGAAACGACGCCGCAAGACGCCTCGGGCAAACTTGCCGATTCGCCGACCGGCGAATTGGAAAAATCGCGCGAAGACGCGCGCGCCGTCGCTTTGAAAACGACGACTCGCGGCGCCGCCCAAGACGAAAACTTGGCGTCGGCGTCGGTTGTCGCGCCCGTTCGCGAACGACCGAGGATTCCCGCGCCGACGAATCCGAACGAATTGTCCTTCAATCCCCTCTTCACGATCGGACCGAGCGTTCTCGTTCGCGCGGCTCAAACGCGTTTCGAATCCGGCGCAAGTAAGCGTTCCGTTTTCACGCCGCCCGCGCGAACGCCTCGCGTTGGGGCGATTCCGCCCGCCGAATATCGCCGATCCGCCGCGCAAATCGCCGCCA
>JAZRWW010000306.1:0-1452 GCA_045599865.1 Thermoguttaceae bacterium | reverse complement strand
AAAGGACGAGGCGTTGGGCGTCTTTCACGACGTCAAAGGCGCCGGGGACTTGGATTACCTCGCGCGATGGTATCGAAAAGCGAGCGAGTTTATTCAGGGAACCGCGATAGAGTGCGCCTTCGTTTCCACTAATTCGATTTGTCAAGGGATTCAAGCGGGCGCGCTTTGGAAAAACTTGGTTTGGAATTTTGGCGTAAAAATTAATTTTGCGTATCGATCGTTTTTGTGGCGAAACAAAGTTGCAAAATGCGCTGGAGTTGCCTGCGTCATTGTTGGTTTTTCGACAAAAGAACGTAAAGAAAAAGTTTTGTTTAATCTACTTGAAAACGGTGAAACAGAGTTCGAACGAGTAGAAGCAATTAACGAATATCTTTTACCTGGAGAAAATATTTTCATTTCGCCTCGCGTAAAGTCTTTGTGCGACGCGCCTATAATGTCGTTAGGGACGCAACCGATCGACGGAGGATTTTATCTTTTTGAACGTCAAGAAGCTCTTGAGTTTATGAAAAAGGAACCCGCGTCGGAAAAATATTTTCGACAATGGTACGGCGCGAAGGAATTCATTACGCAAAAGCCGCGTTATTTTCTTTTCTTGGCGCCTTGTCCGCCGCAAGAATTGAAGAAAATGCCCGAATGTTGTAAACGTATAAAGGCGGTCGCTGAATATCGAAGTAAAAGCGCGCGTCCAGAAACAAGAAAATTAGCGGAAACGCCTTTAAAATTCGGCTTCGAGAATATTCCTCAAACGCCGTTCTTAATTGTGCCGGAGACGTCTTCCGAAAATAGAAGATACGTTCCGATCGGTTTTTTTACGCCGGAGAATATGCCAAGTAATCTTGTGAAGATCGTTCCCAGCGCGAGTGTTTATCATTTTGGCGTGTTAACAAGCAGAATGCATAACCTTTGGATTGCTACGGTTTGCGGTCGTTTGAAAAATGATTATCGGTATTCGGCGCAAATCGTTTACAACAATTTTCCCTGGCCTAGCGAGTCGCTCGAACACCGCGAAAAGATCGAACGCCTTGCACAGGATGTTTTGAAAATTCGTCAACGTTATCCGAACGCGTCGTTCGACGATTTATACGACGTTATGCTTATGCCGACAGACTTGCTTATGGCGCACCAGAAACTAGACGTCGCCGTAGAACGAGCGTACCGCAAAGAGAAATTTCAATCCGACGAAGAACGGATCGCGTTTCTTTTTGATCGTTATTTGGAACTTAGCGCAACTTCCGATCATTAAGAACGTTTGTTTTTCTCTTCTGATCGCAGAGATTTTACGAACGACTATATTCCGATAATCGTTCGCGGTAAGTCGCCGAATTGAATTCGGCGGTTAAGTTTGACTTCAACGGAACGTTTTTTCGTTGGATTTAACGGGTTGTTTTTATGCAACCGTTCACGGAAGACCGCGTAATGGAAAGCCGCGTATCAACGATACGCGGACAGTTT
>JAZRWW010000305.1:0-4302 GCA_045599865.1 Thermoguttaceae bacterium | reverse complement strand
AACGGTTCAATCTGTTGTTCCGTCATAGTAGACGACAACATCGCAATAAGTTCGGTCGAAAGCGTGAAGGGGGTTTTAGTAGTGTCCATACCTTGGTTATAACGTTTAAAAACGATTGAAACAAGGCTTATTTACAATTTTACTTCAAATAGCTGAAATATTACTGTTTTTCCAGTCCCTTCACTCTAATCTTCAGATTTGCGCGGTTTTCTGTAAACGGACGCTTTTGGGGGTGTCGGGTAATTTTGCTTTTATTGCAATCGCGTTTTCTTTTCGGCGGCGCCGTCCGCTTATCTCAAGATAAGCGGCTTATCGCGCGCGCCTTACGGCGCGATTCAAACGCAAACCTTGTTCAGAATATTGCGTGAACGATTACATCGAAAGAATTAGCGTTTGAAGGTTCTGTGAAAAAATACGAACTTTCAGACGACGCGACGACTGTAAAAAACTAAACAATTTGTTTGGCGCGACGTCAAGCGAACCGCCGATCCGCCCGTCGTTGACGGGCGGCTTGTCGCGCGCCGCTACGCGGCGGTTCTTACGCGTCGTTTTTCCGTGAACGCTTACGATTCTATACTCCTCGGACTTGACTTTTTCCACTCTTTTTGTCAAAATGCCATAGGAAATGATCTTCCCCCGCTTTTTTGGAACCAACCTATGGCTTCATATCAACTTTCGCCTGAGCAAGTCGCCGAGTTGCGTAAAGTTCATAAACGAACGCGAGACAGAGCCGCTGCCGACCGCATTAAAGCCGTCGTGTCGCTGAGCCAAGGCTGGGAATCGTCTAAGGTCGCGGAAGCGCTTTTGATCGACGAACGAACTGTTCGCCAATACTTTTACACGTTCAAACGCCTAGGACTCGACGGGCTTCTGTTTAACTCATATCACGGTCGTGAATCACGTTTAAATTCGGAAATGCAAGCCGAATTGACGCAATATCTTAACGAAGTTGCTCCCGCAACGGCAAAGGAAGTCGTCGTTTTCGTTGAGGAAAAATACAACGTTTCATATTCCGTAAGCGGAACGACTAAGTTATTACGACGATTAAACTTTGTTTATAAAAAAACTAAGAGCGTTCCCTCGAAATCCGACGAGCAAGCTCAACGTGAATTTGTTAGGGAATATCGTGTACTCCGTGAAAAAAGTAAACCATCAGAGCCGATTCTTTTTATGGATGGCTGTCATCCGGTTCATAATAACGCGATAAATTACGCTTGGATTCAAAAAGGTTCCGAAAAAAGAATCAAAGCCAATACGGGGCGGCAACGACTCAATATCAACGGGGTGATCGATATTGAAACGCATCAAGTCCAAGTCGTTTTTTCTCAATGTATTAACGCGCAATCGACGATCGAACTGTTTAAAAAAATCGAATCGTTTTACCCCGACGCGACTCGTATAACGATCATTGCCGACAACGCAAGATATTATCGAAGTCGTTTAGTTACGGATTTTCTGAAAACTAGCCGAATACAAATACTATTTTTACCGCCGTATTCGCCAAATCTAAATTTGATTGAGCGACTATGGCGTTTTATGAAGAAGAAAGTCCTAAGCAATCGTTATTATGAGACTTTTTCAATGTTTCGTAACGCTTGTGAAAACTTTTTCGGAAACCTAAACAGCTTTTCGAAAGAGTTAGCTACGCTATTCGCTGAAAATTTTCAAATCATCCCGCAGACGACATAATTTGGAAAATTTCAAAGGCGAGGAGTATAACACGATTTATCGTAATCTTCAGACGAAATACGGAGTTAATTCCGTTTCAAAAAGGCTGAACGACAAAATCGACGCGATCGATTACTATCCCGCGCTTGAAGAGATTCAAATCGCCTCCTGGTCGACGCCGTCCCTTGTCGCCTTCGAACGCGAAGTCGATAAAATCGCCAAGCAATACGAAGCGGAAATTCAGGAGCGGCGGCGATAACGTCGACGATAGGCGTATCCGCCCTCCCCCGCGTCATAAGACGCGGGCGCGCCCGCCTAACGGCGGGGTTCAGCCCCAAATCTTATTCAAATAAACCGACGGCGGAATTGAAAATCAACGCGCTGATCGTTTCAATCTCTCACTCGATAAGAAGAAATTCCTTTCGAACCAAACTCGTTTGGATTGACGATCTTCATCTGATTCAAAACAGTCTCCTGCATCAAGACGGCGGGATTCAAACAATACTTCTGAAATTCTCGTTTGAAGGACGCGTCGCGAATAAGCTCCGGGGTCGCGTGCGGAAAGAATAGTTTCAAATACGCCGTGCATAAGCGCATAATCGCTTCTTTCTCGCGCGCCGACGTGTCGCCGTAACGGGAACTTACTTCGACAAGTTCTTCAACGAGTCCACGATAACGCATCGTCTCGGTAGGCGAACGCAACAAGTGCATAATCTCGGTAAAATATTCGCTGTTGAGAGCCCAGCCGTTAATTGTCGACGTCGGATTAATCGTCGGAATATACCGACCGGGCACAAATCCGTGAACGCGCTGCAATAGCGCCGAATCGCGGAATATTTCAGGCAATTCGCGCAACATATCCTTACGAGCGTCCATATCGTCGACGTCGATATTTCCTAAAAAGATTATGCCTGCGTCGCCTTCGACCCTATTTACCCCGACGGAAACGTACCCGTCTTCCATATATCCTTTCAAAATACCCGCCATCTCCGCGTCGTCGGTAAATTTAATCGATTTTATTTCGTCGATCGCGACAAAATCGTTGGAAGCAACGAGTCCGTTCGACTTGACGCCCGACTGCATACTGGCAAACATTTTCGCGCGGCTCATACTTCCGCCGCCGGCTAACCAACCGTATTTCCCCACTTTGCCAAAAACGTAGGATTTACCCGTCTGCTGAGGCGCTAATTCGATCAAATTAACGCGCGACTGAATAAACGGCAAGAGCCGAGTCAACATCGTATGCTTGGCAAGCCACGTTTCGAACGGCAATTTGCCGTCGCGTTGAAACGAGTCGGGATTGTAATCGATCGCGCCAAGTACGACGTCCATCCATTCTTCAGTATCGTCGTATTGCGCGCGCGCTTCGCGAAACGCTTCCAAGTCGACGCGATAAGGACAGAAATTTTTAAATTCAAGGAGCGTAAATTTTCCTTTTTTCTTGGAATTTTCCGGCGGATTATATCCTAATTTCACAAGCCCCCAACCGCCCGCGCCCTTGAGAAGGTCGTCTTTGACGCGTCCCCATATGTATTCTTCAATAATCGTCTGTCCGTAAGTAAAGCCAAGACAGGGAATTTCAAACGTCCAGAAGTTTTCCTTAGAGTTAAAAACGACGTTGACTTTCGCAAGAAAGGGACGCGTCGCGCCTTCGGTTCGCGCCTCGTCCTCCAACGTCCCCTTGTCGTGCCGATTCGGAATAATTCGCGCGACGTAAGAAGTTAATTCCTCGACGTTTTTGATCTGACCGTTTTCGTCCGCTTTGCGCTTAAGAATCCAATCGCGCAGGAACGCCTCAACTTTGCCCGCCTTAAAAATCGCCGTTATTTTGGCGTCCTTATAAACGGTCGTTTCGGGAAAACAAGCGCGCAGTTTCGCTATGTCGTACATATCGCGTTCCTTTATAAATCGGCAAAAGCGTCGTCTTCGACGATTTGTTTTCGCGTGGTCGGGCTCGCGTCGGAAGTTTTCGATTCCAACGGTTCCGCCGCTTCGGAAGGCGTGCGTCGAGGCGACGCGTCGTAAACGTCGACGTTTCGTTTGAGCGAATAAACGACCAAAGGAACGCAAAGTTCTTCAATCGTCTCGCCGCCGTGTAGTTCGTTGAGCTTGCCCCCAGATTTCGAGAGTCGATCATAGCCGACGACGACCCAATAGGACTCGTTTTTTTGTGGATCGTATTGTTCCTTCATACCCTCGGGCGTCTTTTCGCCGGGCTTCGCTTTCGTATAACGCCAATCAAGGGGCGGATCGTTCAATTTGATCGTTTTAGACAAGCCGCGATTATACGCGAGAACCGCCAAACGCGACGTTCCGTGATCCGAGGTTACGACGACGCGCCGATATTTGTTCAAATTTTCGCGAACGCGCTGAAAAACGCGCTCGAATTCCTTTAAACTCGCGTAAACGTTCTCTTCGTGAGAACAACTTTCGTGCAGTTTGGCGCCGTTGTGCGCCGCGACGTCGACGCCTTTAATCTCGTCGATTTTACAACCCTCGAGGCATTGAACGACGTTAAACTTAGTCGCGGTCGGAGTCTTTGCGGCAACAACTTCGGCAAAATCGACGGAAAGCCCGTAACGATCGGCGGCGGCGACCAAGGCGGGCAAGTATTCCGCGCCTATGCCGTCGACG
>JAZRWW010000304.1:0-34816 GCA_045599865.1 Thermoguttaceae bacterium | reverse complement strand
TTCCATAGACTTTACTATATGAAACAAAAATCTATGGTTGATCTTGCCGCAGGGCTTCAAGACGTAACAATGAGCCCCGGCCCAAAATTTCGATTTCTGCCAATTAACATATCCGGCAGACGCCCCCCCTTGGGATATTGTAATTAAACCGCCTTCTTGGTTAAATTGTTCGATAAAGCCGGACGGATTAATTCCTCCGTTGATTACAGGATAACTCCCAACTTCGTTCATATTGCTTTTATTGAATTGGACGCCCTTTTCAACAATGCAAACAGAATCAAGAGAAACGCGTTCAATTCCATCGAAGTTCGTTTGATCGTCGATAATCTTCTCCCGATAATACTCGTACTGTTTCTTCCGCAAAACAAGCTCTTGCGAAAGCTCTTGCGAAAGCGCCGTAAATTTATCGAGGATTCCGACGATTTCTTCTTGAACGGGAAGCGGCGGGACGGGGATTAGTAAAGAAGCGACAACCGACTTTGCAAGAGCGGGAATTCCGGCTCCATACTGACTTTCTTGCAGAACCCGTTCGCTTGATTTTACAAAATAATATAAAAATTTATTATTTATTTCATTCTTCGATTTCAAAACATAACAATGCGCGCCTGCCCAAAATCTGTTTTTTTGCCAATTTACGTACCCGGCGGAAGCCCCTCCCTGCGATATAGTTATTACGTTGCCGTCTTGGTTGTACGTTTCAATATACCCGGACGGATTAATTCCTCCGTTGACAACGGGAAAACTACCGCTTTCTTTCATATTAACTTTGTTATATTGAACGCCCTTTTCAATATTGCAAACGCTTGAAAGGGGAACAAATTCCACGCCGTTAGGGCACAGTTCCGCAATCAACTCTTCTAATCGACTCATTTTGAACTAAAAAAATCCCTTTCGGCTTTTAATAAGCGTTCACGGAAAGTATTCCCGAAAATTCGGCGGTTGGACGGGAAGAAAGCGACGCGCGAGGATTCGTTTTTCGCGAACGCGAAAAACGCGCGAAAGCCGCCTGCATTGCAGGCGGATGGCGTCGCTTCGCGAACGCATGCCTTTATTCTAAATCCGTCGGTTGGCTCGTCAATTCCGACGTCCGCAACGAAACGGCGACAAACGCAACCCCCGCGTCGTAAGACGCGGGCGTGGAAGCCGCCGGTTATATACCGGCGGATGGCGTCGGTTCGCAAAACGTCGATTGCGCGACGCGGGAAAAATTTCGAACGTTTCAACGGAAAATCATAGTTTTTCGGTTATGAAGGCGTCCGCCGATATGTAATCGGCGGCTTCCGCGCCCGCCTAACGGCTCAAAACCACAAACCTCCAACTCTTGTTACGAAACGACTTAAACAGCAAAATTGCCGTTTGTGTTGTTTCGTATTTTTTTATTGTTTTGCGTCGTTTTTCATTGTTGCGCAACAAAAAATCCTACAAATTGTCCCACAAATCAAGCGACGTTGCTTTGTTTATATGGACGTTTGTGACCTGCAAGTAATGCTTTGCTTGAACGTCTACTGAATGACCAATCCAAGACGCTACAACGTGATTCGGAAAGCCAACGGAAATAAGATCGTTTTCACAGGAAGCTCTTAAATTTTGTATCAACTTGTCCCACGGTTTATACCCAGCTTTTACAACGATTGCCCTAAAACTATCGTAAACGCTGTTGCGCTTAATTGCTTCGAATGAATTGAAGTTTTCAAACCCGTCGGAAGCAATCTTGTAAAAATCAGGAAACATAGGAGTAACACGATTTCCGTTGTTTGCACAGTGTTCTGTTTTGGTTGCGTGAACGTAAACGACGCGCTTCTCCCAATCAAACGAATCTCTTGTTAAATTGTAAGGCTCTTCGCGACGCATTCCCAAAAACCTCCAACAAGCAAACATCAATCTCCAATGGTAATTGGGAGCCGCGTCAAGGATTTTAAACGACGTTTCGCGATCAACGTAAAACGCTCGTTTTGTGTTGACGCCGCTTCCGCGCGTCATATTATGCAAAACGTCAGATTCAGAAAATCCCTGTCGAAACGCCCAAGAGGAGAAAGTTCTAAGTTTGCTTTTTGTTTGATCGACAGTACCGTCTGCGTATTTCAAACGAAGGTCGGAAACAAACGAAACCAAATCTTCCGGCGAGATTGAGTCGAGGCAAGTTTCGACGCCAAAAAACTCAGCAAAACGAGCAAAAGCGCATTTGTAAATATCAAACGTACTTGGCTTGACCGTTCGTCCAATATCGCTCTCAAACGCTCTCCACGCCGCGCCTATGCTTACTCTAGCGCGCGCCTTGCTAAACCCGAGACACGCGAAGCGTTTCAGCAAGTCCTTAGGCGCGTTGTCAAAATAATTTGCCGCCGCTCGCGACAAAGGCTCGCCAGTTCGCTCCGAATCGACGACGGCTTCGATCATTGTCTTTGCCGTCTTGACCTCGTTTAACTTGTATCGCTTCCCAAAACTAACCTTCTCTTTCTTGCCGTTCCTATAAAAAACAACGACGTGAGACACGCCGTGTTTTAGCTTCCTTTTTTCTATTGAAGCCACCGCCAACCCCTCTTTTTTAATTATTGCCGAGTAGGCGGGAATTTTTCGCGGACAGTCGGAGCATATCGATATTTTTCAAACCGCGCAAGGTCTTCCGCAAAAGACCTTTTTTCAAACAGAATCCTACGTCCAATCTTAGTCGCTCTAAAATACCCGTTTTTAACGTAATTTAATATTGTAGACGCCGACGTCCTTAAAATCTTCGCCGCCTCGGTTTTCGTGTAAAACTCAGGCGTTTTCGTTTCGTTCATCGCTCTCTTCCTTTCCTTTTAAAAGCCACTGTTTTGCAACCCAATCGCCGTCAATTTCTTCCCAGTCTTCACAAATAGAAGCAGATTTAGGCAAAAGGCAGTCTTCCGGCTTGAAGTTGCAACAGCACACGCAAACGCCCAAAACGCACTGGTCGCACATATACCATTGCTTTTCATTCCTTTTTTTAACATATTCTTCGATCATGCGAACCTACTAAAAAAACGTTAAGCGTCCGTCGTTTACGTCAGAAGGACGCCAGTAAACAGACTCGATTCTTTTATGCGCTTTTAAGTCGCAACTGCAAGACGCTTCGTAATCGAGTCGCTCGTAACCGCAATCTAAAAGACGCCTGTAGTTTTCGTTGTCGTAACAACTCACGACAAAGCGTCCTTTCCCGTTGATTATCAAATCAACAAAATCGATCTCGTCTTGTTTCTTCCAGTTTGTCAAGTATTCCTTAGACGTGTCGGAAAGGAAAGTTTCGTAAGGCGGATCGCAATAAAACAAAGAGTCTTTCGAGTCGTAGATTCTAAAAATATCCCGAAAATCTCTTCCTTCAATAAGAACTTTCTTAAAACGTTCCGCGTATATGTGAAGCGCGTCTAATTTGTTTTGATACGCCGCGCGCTCCGTTTGAGAGCCGCCAAAAGAATGCGTTACTCCGTGAAAACAATAGTTGCGCGAATAAAACAAGTCAAACGCCGCGTCGACGTCTAAAACTCCTTCGACCCTTCGGTACTTTTTCTGACGCTTAAACGATTCTCGAAACAACGCGCGACAACAAGGGACAAGGCGCGTTTTGTAAAGCAACCGTTCTCTTGCGTCGTCGTCTTTCAGCACCGCAAAGAAATTGACGTAAGCTCCGTACAAGTCGTTGTAAACCTCGTCCAAGTGCGGTTCTTTGGCAAAAAAGATAGTCCCGGCTCCGCCAAAAGGCTCGACATAACGCGTCGCGTCTTTGAACTTCTCTATAACTGCGACTATTTTACGGCTCATTCGCCATTTTGTTCCAACCATGCGAAAAGGGTTTGTGATTCTAACCTGCATAAAAGAAAACCGATTCTTGCCTTCCAACGTGCTTTTTTCCGTCTTTCCGAGGAGCTTCCTTGCTGTCTACGAAATCATACTCTTTCAACAACGTGAGGTAAGCCATTAAAGACGTCTTCTTGATCCCCAAGTCAATCATCATTTGAGTCGCTGTTTTCTCGTTGCCTTCGTCGCGCAGATACGCCAGCACAGAAAGCATTCCGTTTTCTTTCCTACATTTCTTTTGACAACTCATTAAAAACCCACTCTTTACTAATCCAGTGATTCGAAGACGTCGCCTCGTCGTAGCTAAACGCTATGTTTGGCGCTTGTTTCCTCAAGTCTTCGTCCATATAAAATCTTTTATTATTCGAACGCAACGCGTCGACGATTCTTCCAACGGAATCAGACTGAGCGCAAACGTCGACAGGGAACTGCCTTTTCCCTTCGTCTAAAAAACCGCTAATAAAGTAGTCGTCGGCGTATTCGAGCGTCGCGTTTATACAGTCTACCGCGTCTTTGCTTGACAGAACGGGCAAAAGAACGACGAACGTTGAAAGCCCGGCTTTCTTTGCTTCGCCCAAGTCGGCGATCCGATCAAGCGCGTTAGGAACTCCGGGCTCGTACTCGGTTAAAAAACTCAACCGATCATTCGTTGCAAGTAAAGTTGTTCCAACTTTGCACTTCTCTTTGTTTTCAAAGAGAAAGTCAACGTGTTCGTGAAAAACGCCCGCTTTCGAGAGGATGACGACAGGAATCTTGTACTGAAAAAACAGTTCGACGATTTCCTTGAATCGTCCGCTATGCAAATCTTCGCTTTGAAGCGGATCGCAATATGGAGAAATCAACACGTTTTCCATTAATCGCGAGTAAGCTATTTCGCTTTCTAGGTTGAACACGGAAAACGGCGTGTCGAATTTTTCCAGGTCAAAAAAGCGTCGCCCAGAGCCTTTTGACCAACGGTTTCCTAGTTTCGCGGTGCAATACGGGCAGTTGAAAACACAATAGTCGTACAAGTCCAATCCGTAAGGAGCAAGCATACTAAGCGCGCCCTCAAGCGGCGACACAATAGAGCCGCTTGATAGCTTGCGTTCTTTCCGCTCTTTATGAATAGTCCACCCCTTGAAAGACGCGGACTTTTTACGCAGTCTTTTAAATTCTTCTTTGTTCATTAGAACGGAATATCGTCTTTCTGACTGTCTTGCGGCGCCGATCCAAATTGGTTAACTGCGACAACCTGTTGAGGCGTGTACTGCGGTTGCACAGAAGCGGCGGCAGAAGCGTTGTTGTTGTTCGAATAAGAATAGCCGCCCAATAGGAGGAATTTAGAAACGTTCAAATTTATACTAGAGCGTTCTTGCCCGCTCGAATCGCGGTACGTTTCTAACGAAACGCTACCTTCACAAAACAAGGGCGTTCCTTTTTTTACAAACTGTGAAGCGAGTTCGGCGTTTTTGTCCCAAAACGTAATCTTCGCGAACATTACAGACGAATTTTCCTTCTTACCGTCGTTTATCGCAACCGACGTCGATCCAACCTTGCGTCCATCGCCAAAAGAGCGAATCTCTATCGGGCGCACGGCATTGCCGACCAAGTGACCTTGAAATATGCCTCTCATTTCGTTTTCTCCCCGCTTTTTTCTATTTCGTCGACGAGCTTCCAAAGAGCCTCGTATGCCTCGACTTTCCCAAGCCAAAACATAGTTGCGAACGTTTCGTCGTCCTTATGTTTCTCGATGTTTTGGTAAGCCTCGCTCGTTTGCAATTCAAGCCAAACCTTAGCTTTGTCTATTCCAAACGAGAATCCGTTTCTAAATTCAATTTGCTCTTTATCTGTCATACGACTCTCCAGCTCGGCGAAAGGTCGCCGAAATGCAACATATTCCCTTTGGCGCGCTCGAACATTCGATTCGCAAACGCCTCGTCAAACTCCGTTATCTCTTTCGACGTTCGTTGCGTTGTAAACATCGTCGGTTTTTTCGCGTCGTAACGCGCCCACAACGCTTCTAAAACCGCTTCTTTGTACTCGTTGAACCCAAACGAGTCTTTTCTAGGGACGCTTTTCAAAAAATCGTCGACGACGACGAAATCCGCCTCGACAAAACGATCGCGCAACTGATCGTACTCGGTCGGACGCTTTCGCGTCGCGCCCAGCTTCCTGAAAAAATCAAAACTGTCAAAAAACAAAACGCGCTTCAAAAAACGACGGATTATCTCGCGACTAACAAGAACGGCTTGCGTCGTTTTTCCCGTGCCTGGACGTCCGGCTAAAATAAACCAATTTTTGGTCGTTGGAGCGGTTAAAAACTCACAGACGTAATTTTCCGTCATAGCGTTTAACGACGCGTCAAAACCAACGCTAGGCAAACAGGAAAACCTTTCAAGCCGCGCTATTTTCGCGTTGCGCCACGCGTTGCAAACCGTGCAAGGTTTTATGCAGTTGTATCCGTTTTCATCCCTGAAAATCACCGTCCCTTTCCCGCCGCAAACGTCGCACATTCTACCAGCCTATTTCTTCTTCTATTTTTTGTTGGATCGTTTTAGGTCTGTCTTTCAACAGCCTGTTCGGGTTTTCTGGATCGACCGTGCCTTCTTCCCACATTCTTTCTAACGCCGCAAGATTTTCTTTGTATGCTTGCGACGTTCTATCAATCCCGTCGCGTTCGTCTTGTTCCCGTTGCTTTTGTATTTGAGCGTTTTTCTCGGTCTCTATTTTTCCGAGTAGAAACCCTACCTGTTTGACGGCGGAACCAAAACGCCACGTAATCTGACTGTCCTTGCGAGCCATTTGGAACGCGTCTCTAAAATCGTCGACGCTAAACTCGGCGCTAACGTTTCGGAACGTTTCGACTATTGTCTGAGGCGGGACAAGCCAAGTTTGCTTTTGTCCTCTAACTCCAGCGTAAACCTCGTTCCAAGCCGCCTTTACCTTTTCAAGTTTTTCCGCGTCGTAACTCGCTAAAGGCGCGTTGTTTTGATACCTATAATACTCGTTTTGGCTTAAATCGCCGTCGCTAGTCTTTTTTTTTTGAGACTCGCCGTCGTTCAGCGTTGTTTGACTTTCTGTTGGATTTTGCTCGGGCGCGTTTGTCTGCTCAGACAACGTGGAAGCCGCCTCCTTTTTTGCTTTATTCGCCGCCCTCGTCGCGGCGCCTTTTTTACCGGCGGCGGAACGAGCCGCCTTTATCTCTTGTTCCTTTTGACGTTGCAGATAGACGGACGACGGACAAAAAGCGTCTTCGACATACCCGTCGTCGCCAAGAATAAACAAGTCGAAGTCTCTTACGACGGAATCGATCAGTCTTGTCGTAGCCAAGTCGTCTCGCAAGTCCCAAGCGACTGCGGAAACGTCGTATTTCAACCGCCCGTTAGGAGAGTTGGAACACAGCTCAAGCATACGGCAATAAACGGCGTAACCTACTAAGCCGTGTTTGTATCGCAATGCGGACGATCTGTCGTAAGAGTTGCACATAGTTTACAGTCCTTTCTTTTCGGAAGTCGCGTCGATGAGTTTAAACAAGTCTGTCGTTTCAGTTTCGGCAAGTTCCGAGTTCGAAATTTCCTCTCCAAGACGCTCAAGGTCGTCGCGCGTCGCTGCGTTTTCAATAGCCGCCTTGTACGATTCAAAGCGCGACGCCGGAATTAACGCAGGTTCCGCGTCAGGCGCCTTTTTAAGCGAACGCGTCCTTTTTAACGCGCCTTTAAGAGCCTCGGTTTGAGATTGATGCGGAGATTCGACGACGGGTTCTTGTTTGTCCTCTTCGAACCAATCGGACGCAAGACTCATTCCGTCGTTTATGCTATTGTAAATCTCGCCAAGAGAGACAAACTGCGCGGGAGCAATAGCCGCAACCTTGCGTTGGATTCTTTTTTCGATCTGCGTTTGAGTTACTCCAATTTGCGCAAATTTCGCAAGCATGTCTTGAACGCGTTCCGGGGTTACGTTGCACTTGACGACAACCGTTTTGCGGCACTGTTCAACCGCCGCTTCAACAACGTCGCCGGGAATAAGCGCAAGAATGCACATGCGAAGACGGCGAGACGCTTGGTTTGCCAGTAGCTCGTTAATATCGCGCTCGTCGGTAAGGCGCGTTTTGCCCTTTTTGGTCGTTCGATAATGCGGTACGACGACTGTTCGCGTTTCCAAGATATTAGACTCCATATCCCACGCCGAACACTCGATCACAGAAGAGTCCTCGCGCCTCTCGACTTCGCTCCAACGAGCGGAAACGTGTTTCCAGTGGCGCAAAATCTCCTCGGCGAGCCGAATAGACGGACCGGTAATGTTTTGACCGCCGCGAGCGTAGCAGTAAGTTCCCTTAACCGCCAGCCCCTCGCGCCTACACGCGTTTAGAATCCCGTCCATCGCCTTGGCTTCGTCGCGCGGGAACTGTTGCGCGATCATCATTCGCGCTTGCATTTCCGAAAACTTTTCGGAAACGGCTTTTGCAATAGCGGTATTTCCGCCAAACGCAGGGACTGAAGGCGATCCAAACGGATTAGCCACAACAGAATCCTGACGCGCGGTCAACTCGCCGCCGTCGTAGTATTCAAGGTCGTTCATAATTGTCTCCTTTAACAACCAAAGAACTTAGAAACAAAGTAAAAAACAAAAATGGAAATGAAAAAACTTGCGCATTTAATCATCACGTAATTGTGAAGTTTGAAGTCGCCAAACTCGCCGCTTTCTTCCATTTTTCTGAACGTCTTCAGTCCGAAGAAAAATTCAAGCATGGTTGAGGCGACAACCGAAACGACGCAACTAATTAACAGTGCAAAATAGAGCTGAGCAAGCGGTAGAACAAAAATCATAACGTCACCTTTAAACCAGACGCGACAAAACGTCGCGTCCCTTTAACGATCTTAGAATTTCTGGAGTAATAGTCGTCAAGACTAGCGTTGCATTCAGCCGCAAGCTCCTCGCAAACGGCTTTGTAATCGACGCGGCTACTGTCCTTAGCGAGCTTCCAAGTAACCTTGCCAAACGTTTCGGACTGCAAACCGTCGCGTTCGCCAATAGCCGTTTTGAGCATTGTCTCGGCGCGTTCCAAATCCGCTTTGGCGCGTTCGGCTTCTTCTTTTGCGGCAATATACGCCGCCATAACGTTTTCCTCTTGCGGAGTCGCGTTCGCGATCGGAACGAGGTTTTTAGCAAAGCGTTCGTTAACCCAGCGTTTCGTCGTTTCGTCGACCGATTCAAGCGGCGGCTCTTTGTTCGCCTTAACAAACTCGTAATAAAACTCTTCGGTCGCTTTGAGAAGCTCGTCGAACAGTTCGTCGTCCTTAAAAAGACGATACTGGCGATAGTTGCGCGCGACTCCAAAATCGTCAAGGAACGAGACTGCGACCCACCAGTCCTTGAAGCCTGTCAGACCCATATACCAATGGCACTGAATCAGATACTGAATCGGCACCGCGTCGTTTTCGCCTTCGTCGCCCCATTTTTTGACGTTTGACAGATTGGACGTCTTGATTTCCAAACCGCTAAACGATCCGTCGTCCTTCCGGCGCAAGATACGGTCGGGGTGCGCGACGAACGCAGGACAGTCTTTGTAGACGTACTCGGCGATTTCTTCCGTTCCATCCGCGTTCATAAGCACGTCGTACTCTTCGTGAGCCGCCTCAAAAAGGCCCGCGACCTTTGGCTCGTAAAGCCGCCCGAGTCGAAACCTTTCATTGTCCGGCGTCGGAGACGTTTTTCCCGTCAATTCGAGCCAAACGGAATGGCGCGTCCGCCACGGATTTTGCCCCACGATAGCCGATACGTCGGTTCCGCCGATTTTGCCTTGAATCAATCCCATTTACTAATCTCCTTTTAGTCTTGGGAACTTTACAGTCTTCCCGCGCGTTTTCTTTTGCTCTTTAGGAGCCAAGCCGAGACCTTCTGGCGTATTGCTACTGTAATGTTCGTCCAATTCTACTTTAACGACGACGCAGGAAACCTCCGCGCAACCTACTCCACGCGACGTCCACAGATTGTTTACTAACGAGTCGTCCTCCCACAGACCAGCTTGTGTCAACGCGTCTTCCAACGCTTTGACACGGTTGCTAATATCAACCTTTTTTCTGTTGTCAGACCTAAATTGTATTACATCGACGGAATATTCACCCTTGCGCATTTTTAAACCGCCGACGATTTTACAAACCGCGTCGACAAACTCTTTATATTCTTTCGTTCTAAAACGACGTTTGCCATTAGATTGCAAGAAATGGTTGCAGGTTGGCGGATAGGGAAAGACAAACAGCGCCTCATTAAGAGATTTTTCATCTTCCTCTTCGCGAATCGTCGCGTAAGATTTAATAGGGTACCAACCTTGCGTTTTTTTTAACCGTCTAAGCTCTTTCCAGCGTTCTTGGTCTAATGCCTTTAATACAGGATACTTAATCATGATATTTAAAGATAACCCATATCGCTACGACAATACACAGAGACGTTACAATCTTTTCTATCGAATCACAATCCATATTTGATTCCTAAATATACCCCCTAAACACAACAAGCGCGAACGCCGCCGCAAACATCAGAATTGCAAGAACCAAGTCCAAAGCCTTACTTTTATCAAAGTTGTTCATTGTCTCTACTCCAAATAAATTCAACCATTCCAGGACCGACCCACCGATACGCGTCCCTGCAACCGTTTTCCTTCGCAATTCGAACTAACTCTTTTTTGTCGTCGTCGCTAAGTCTAGCGAACGCGTCTACTTCAAGATGACCGTAATGAATATCGTAATAGCAACGTTCCATATCAAAATCAAACCTCAAAAACAATAGCCCAGTAAGAATACACAATATCCGGCAGATTGTCTTCCGGGTCGTACTCGCCGCAACATTCGCGGTTGCAATGCTCGCAGTAAAAACCGCGTTCTAAGCGCATCCCGCACGAAAACGCGTCGAACTTGCGTCTTGCAACCTCAAACCCGCAAGGCGCGTTTTTTTCGTCGTAATAAAAAACGTCGGCTTCTTGGGGGACGTTGGACAGGTCGTTTATAAGTTCTTTCAGCTCGCAAGTCCCGCTTGTGTAAGGAAGCAAATAAACCGCGTCTTCCCCGTCTTCGTGCGAAACTGCAATATTGCTATATTCCCCGTCGGCGCAACTGTTGATGCAACAATCTCGCACGCCGTCGTATTCTTGCAACGTTTGCAAGAGTTCTTTGACTTTCATTTTATTCCCCCAGTTTGTTTCCTTTTTAAGAACGCGCCTTGGGAGTCTAACCCAAGTTTGTCCAAGCGACCACATGCAAAGCGTCGGCGCGCGTTGACCTGTTAAAATTACAGCTTGCGAACCTCTATTACATCTACCATAACGCAATTAAACTCGTGGTATTTTCTTGTATTTTGGGTCATATGAATGTTAAACAAAAGCGCTTTTGAATTAAGAAACGCTTGCGCAACTTTAAAAGCGTCTTCGTCGTACAAATGCGAGTATAAATATCCTTCGCCTGTACACAACACGCATTTGCAATGTAAGCGTCCTTCGTCGTAATACATTTCAACAAAATGAATTAACGCTTTTACTTCTTTTTCTCCAATTACCACCACATCCACCTGTCGTTTCTAAGAACGCGCCGTCGTTTCCGACGGCGCGCAACTACTAAAATCAAAGAGCAACGTCGATTACGTCGCCCTCATTACACGCGGCGATATGAGACGCGACGACAACGGCTCCCTTGCGCGGGTCGTATACCGCGATTGCTCCAGCAGGAGATCCGTGCAATCTATGCAGAGCCATTGCATAACGCCAAATAGGCGCGCGTCCAGAAACGACGACCAAACCGCCGCGTGGAATCTCCGGCAACGCCAGGAGTTCGTCCGTCGGCTCGCAAGGCGAGTCGACTCCGATATTGTATTCAACCATATTGCCAAGGATTTCCTTGATGACGCATTCAGAAACTTCGCATTCGTTCATTTTAGTATCTCCTTTAATATCCAAACTTAACGCAACAGTAATACCGATTTCCAGACTGTTTTAGCGCAACGCCAACACGCGTGTAACTGCCAGAATACAGATGCGCCGCGTGGTCTCCTGAAACAGTCCATTGTCGGATCGCTTCGGCGAAACCAGAGTAATTGTAGGCGATAATTTCACCGACGCCGCGACCTCTCATCAGATGTTGCAATCCGCCGCGACGCGCGTTGTCGTTGACAACCTCGTTACATTCACGAATTAGCGACGCGTCGAGAATCAACGCGCGCAATCCGCATCGCGTTCGCGCCTTGTTTACCGCGTCGAGATAAATCTCAACGCTCGTAGCGTCTTGGATCGTCTCGTTTTCTACGCCGCAAGAGCCGCCTTCGCAGGTCGGAACTGTGCAAGAGCCTCCTTTGCAAGTTACGGCGCGTTGACAAGGAGAACACGTCGCAACTTGTTGCCGGGCGCAACAAGCAGATCGACAACAACCGCGTCTAAAAAACCAACACGCGTTAGCGTCAGACGCAACGCAAAACGCCGATAAACATAACGCCGATACCACCAATTTTTTAAACATTCTCATCACTATACCCCATTTCTCTAATTTGATCGTAATTGCGTCCGACGCGTTGACACCACGCCAAAGGCAACCAGCCCAGATTTTTCGTTTTCATTTGCTCGTCGGAACAAATCGCGTTAAACATCAATCGCACAACCTCTCGCGTTTGCGATTGCGCCGCTTTCGTCAAGCGTTGCTCAAACAAATTCATCAACGCCCGAAAATCAATTCGCCAAACAAGGCTGGTCGGCGTACACAACGGTAATTTCCTCTTGGCTTCCTCTTTGTTTTCGCCAGACGCAATCGCGTTCTCATATTCCGTCAACGCGTCGTTATAACAAATAATTTCCGACAAGTCGCTTCCGTCCACCGCCGGAATAATCTCCGGCAACGGTTCGCAGGATCGCAACGAACGTTCCAAAAACGTTCCTGCTCTATGGCGTTCTAACTGACGCGCCGCGTCAATATCGCAATTAATACGCCAAATAAATTGCAAAAACTCGAACACCGAATCATGTTTCAGTTTAAAACAAGTCTCAACGCGACGCAAACAAGCCGCATAGCGCTCTTTTGAAAAGCCAGAAATAATCGAGTCTTTGCAAACGCCAATCAATTCGGCGAGTTCAAAGAGCCCAAGATTCAGGCTGACAAGTTCTACGTTGTATTTCATCGAACACCCGCAACAAATACTGTTAAAACGACAATCAACGTCGCGACGCAAAGCGACGCGACTAACAACGGTTTAAAGAGCAGAGAACACAATGGAGTAACCTCCGCTAGTCGCCAAGTTGGGGTTGTCTTTTTCCGCCTCGTCTATTTTCAAAATCATCGGAACGTCTATCATCTTGATTTCCCACTCCAAACGATCCCCGATAAGACGTTCGTTTTTCAAGTCGTAAACGCAACGGAGATCTTTAAGACCGCTTGCATAAGAGGCCAAAAAACTATCGTTGTACACGTTTGGAAGCGCCTTCGACGCTAAGAAACACGCAAAAAAGCTCTTAAGGCCTACCGTCTCGAAGAAACCGTCAAATTCGTCTTTAAAAGCCTTTTCGAACTCGTTTGCAGTCTTAATCGTCTTCATTTTCTTCTCCTTTCTTGTCGATTTCAGCGACCGTCGATTCGGCGAGGATACTCGCAAGATCGCCGGTAGCAATAAACCAATCGCCGCTCGTCGAAACAAACGCGGTCGTCTGTTCGTCGTAAACAATACGCCCGCAAGACTTGCTTGCGGCAAAAGAATTGACGTTGACTACTTTATACATCTGCGGAAATTCAATATGCGCGATGTAAATAGCATACGTCTCGTACAGGGCTTGTAGATTGTCGTTAAATCTAAAGCCAAAGTGATATTTGACTTCCTCTAATGTTTTAAGTTGCTTCATTGCAATTCCTAAACAGAAAAACAAAGCGTTGCGAACAACGCAAACAGAATTAAACAAGCGATTAAGCAAATCGCAATGCGCTAGGCTCGAGTCGAACGAGCGCGTCGTTGAGTTTGAAAGACCGACGCCTTCCGCGGCTAGCGCATAACCCGGCGTCGTTTCCAACGCCGAGCCGCCCTTTTAAACACAGGAGACCATGAGTAATATCGTTATTCTTTTTACGCGTCGACGATTATCTGCGAACGCGCCAGTTACGATTCGCGCGCTTTGAATTTTGTAAATTTGCCTAAAACAAAATTCACAAGCGGAACCAACAAACGCCCTTCAGGGACTGGGGGTTGCGTTCTTGACAAGCGGCATAACGACAAGAATCTTGTTCCCGGCGAAAAAACTAACCGCTTTTTCGGCGTCTCGAAAATAGATTGCCGTTTTGTCTTGATCGGAATCAAACATAAACGAAAGCGACGTAAGATACTCCGAGGCAAGAATCACGTTGGCTTCCTCTTCTACGCAGTCAAGCGGGATTTTTGACCGCCAGCTCAACTCTTCGCTTTCGGACGCCATTTCAAGCGCGCCAAAAGCAAACTTAACATACGCGTCCTTGCTTGGTTTTCGACACACTTTGCGAAGGGTGCGAGTCAAGTCCAAAAGCCCCTTCGCGTTGCATTCCATGCGAAACGCGCCCATTTGCGTTTCGTAAACGATCGCGTTTAAGTTAGGGACGCGCCCTTCGAGGAGTTGCGTCGTATACTCAAACTCGCTCGTTTTGAGCGTTAAAAAAGAGTCGCTTACTTCGACTTCGCAGTCGCCTAAAACCGACGAACAGATTGACGCCGCGCGTTTCGCGTTGTTTAAAGGAATCGTTTTTGACGACGCGACTCCGTTTGGAACAATCCCTTTAAACGAATGTTTGCCAACGCAACGACCGTCGGTTCCGAACGCGCACAAACAATTTTGCGCCTCGTCAAAGTTTAAAATAACGCCTTCAAGCGCGTAATGGCTGTTTTCGGCTCCAAGCGGAGCGCAAAACATAAACGCTTCGGCAAGCTCGCCGGAAGGAATCGTCGCCGTCCAAACAGGTTTCTTGACTTCTGGTTCCGAAGTCTCTTTTGTTTCGTTCACGCGCGTCGAACTGTTTTCCGAAGCAATCTCGACGCGTCCCTTCGCCGTCTTGTTAAACGTCGCAACCCCGTCTAAGCGACAGGCGTACAACGCGGCGGCGGCGACGTCGAAAGGAATAGTAAACGAGCCGTCCTTGTCTGGCGCTGAAACGTCGGCTCCTGCGCGAAGAAACGTCTTGATCGTTTGTCCATAGCCGGTCTCTTTGGCGTTGCGCAAAAAGAACGTTATAGCGTCGCGTTCGGCGTCGTAACGAACGGTCAACGAATCTCCGTCGACGGCAACCGTCTGAATGCGTTTGAACACGTCGTTAAGAACTTTGGTCTGCGCTGTGAACAACATTGTTTCTTATCCTCTTGCCTAATCTTACCTCGCCAAGGAACGGTCTTAACGCGTCTAGCAAATCGTTGCGCTTCTTTCGAACAACTTTAAGAGAAACGCGCCTTGTTTTGCGTATTTCGTCGTCCGTCAAACAGTCGACGAAAACCAGTTTAAACAGAAACGCTTCTTCCGGCTTGTCTTGCAACGCAAGATCGATTAAAAAACCGACGTCTTCGTTAAACCTGTCGCGTCGTTCTTCCGCTTGTCGTCCGACGTAAAGCGCGCCGGATAGGTCGTCGTCGCCAAATTTCAAGGAGTCTTCGTTAAATCGGCTTAACGAACAGAACTTAACGCGTCGTTCCGAATCCGTCCAAAGTCTCTTGCGCCGTCTTAATCCGTCCCAAAGGCGCCACGTTACGCGCCGTCTCAAAAAAACGTCTATTTCGCCTTTCGACTTGCTTTTGTCGGCGTCGCAAAACGCCGTCCAAAGCCAGTAATTTGCGTCGCTAAGAAGCTCGTCGTAATCCTCTTTTGGAAATTTCCTCTTGAACTTGCGAGCAACCTCGGTCGCGATATGCAAAAAGTCGTCTACTGCGAACATTTCTTTTCGAGCTCGTCCTTTGTCGGCGGCTTTATCTCGCTGGTCTCTTTTGCCAACGTCGCTTGACACACGCCAAGCAACCAAGCGCCTTGCAACGTTCCGTTTAACGCGGATAATCTGGACGCCGTTTCTAAGAGATTCAAGTCTTGCATTTGTCTTTTTCCTCCAAAACTGTTGCAATCGCAACACAGGCGTAAATATATCACAATAAATTTGCAATGCAAGAGGGTTTTGTAAATATTTTGCAAATTTTTTAAAAGAAGCCCAAATAGTTTGACTCATAGCAATTTTATTGTATAATTATTGCAAAGGAGGTGCCTATGAATGCACGAATTGCATACTTGCGAAATTTCCTAAAACTTAGCAGAGCGGAATTTGGCGAGAAACTTGGAGTTATCGGTCCAGCCGTCGGAAATTGGGAACGCGGAAAGAACGTTCCGTACAACAAAATAACGCTCATCTGCGAGCGTTTCAACGTCAATCGCGAATGGTTAGTCAACGGCACGGGCGAGATTTTTCAACGCAAGGAAGGAGGAGAAAACAAGCCGCCGGAAGTTACGCCCTACGAATACGCTCGAATGCAAGGTTGCGACTACACGCTAGCCAAAGTGTTCGAAGCGTTATGCGCGATGAACGACCGCGACAAAGAAGCGATTAGCCGCCTAATCGACCAAATACTCAAAAGCCTTGAAGAGGACGCGAAAAACGCGAACTCTTTTCAAACCTCGCCAAAAATCTACGGGACGAACGTTCAATTTCGCGACTACCACGAAAACAACGGTCGTTAGTAGAAAAAAACGCAAGCAAATTTGAGTTTTGCTTGCGTTTTGCTTGTTTTTTGTTCTCGCGCGCGCGTATTAATATATTTATATATATATTTCTTTCTTTATTCTTTCTTTGGTTCTTTCTTTCTTTTTCTTTCTTTTCTTTGCTTCTTTCTTTTCTTTCGTTTTCTTTCGTTCTTACTTTCTTTCTTCTTTCTTTGAAAACAAATTTGCTTCAAGCAAAACTTTAAGCAAAATCGCGTTTTGCTTAAAGTGGTTATTTCCAAAATGGAAATAACCACTTCGGAGCCGTCAAAAGAAAGAGACGCCCGTTTCTTCGAAAGCCGAAAACTCTTCAAGCGCGGGTTCTTCGCGTTGCAAGTTCTGAAAAGAACACGTCGCGCCTTCCCAGTGCAAAATCGCCGTCCCGGTTCGACCGTTGCGATTCTTCGCGACGATGACTTCCGCTTTGCCAACGACGTCCTTGTCTTGCGCTTCCTCTTTGCTCATATAGTACTCCGGGCGATGTAGCAACATCACGACGTCGGCGTCTTGTTCGATCGCGCCGGACTCGCGCAAATTGGAGAGTTTTGGGCGATTGTCGCGCGATTGTTCGACGTCGCGATTCAACTGCGCTAGACACAAAATCGGAACGTCGAGTTCTTTGGCGAGGCATTTAAGGCGCCTTGCTATTTCCGCTACTTGTTGCTGTCGGGGCTGTCTTGCGTCGCTAGGCTCTATCAAGCCTATGTAGTCGATTACGACCAAATCGAGCTTCTCCGCGCGTTTTTGCCGCCTACAAATCGACGTCAGTTCCGCTATCGTCCTTGACGGGCAATCGTCGATTTCGATGGGCGCGCTCGCAAGGGTCGTCGCGCAATCGTTGATCGCTTGCGACTTGTCTTGATTAAGGCGCCCTGTTTGGATCGCGTTTAACGTTACGCCGGAAAGACCGCTTATCATACGAGTCGCCAACTCGACGCGATTCATCTCCAGCGAAACGTACAAAACGTTGTTTTGCTTAACGGCGTTTGTTAAAGCGACGTGTACGGCTATGTTTGACGCAAAAGCAGACTTGCCCATAGCCGGACGCGCCGCGACGACGACAAATTCGGAACCGCGAAGACCGCCTATAATCGAGTCGACGTCATAGAACCCGGTCGACAAGCCGCGTCGCTCGCCGTTGCAAATCGCGTCGACCACATGCAACGTCTCGGAAACGACGCTAGCAATGTTGTTCAAGCGAATTTGCTTTTTGTTAAACGTTGAAAATAATTTTGTCTCGGCGTTGGCAAAACAAGATTTTGTTGGAACGCTTTTGTCGGACGCTTCGTCTACAAGCGTTTGTCCGACGCGAATCAGACGTCGGCGTTCGGCGTTGTCGGAAACGATCCGCGCGTAATGGTTGACGTGAGAAGCGGTAGGACAAGAAGACATAAGTTCCGCAAGATAGGCTTCGCCGCCGCAAATCTCCAACTGCGCGCTTGACCGAAGTCTTTCAACGACGTCGACAAGATCGACGGTTCCCGTCTCGACGTATGCTTTAACAAACAAATCAAACAAACGTTGATTTTGCTCAAAGAAAAAGTCGTCGGCGTTAAGACTGCCGATTATTTCGTCTAGCGAATTTGGCGAAAGCAAGACCGCGCCAAGAACAGAACGTTCCGCTTGCGCGTTTGAGGGCGATAAGTCGATTTCGGGATTATCCATAAAAAAGCCTCGTTTGAGAAAAATGAGAACATAGAGACAATACGTTTTGAGAAAAAAGCTAAAAAAGGCTTTGACAAACGCAGAAGCGTTTGTTATCATAGAGAGCGTAGTGGTTGTCTCCTACGACCATTATGTGTGGGCGGGCTCGGACGACCCCTTAATTTTGCGTCCGAGCCCGTTTTTTCTTTTCTTGCCAAGCGTCCTTAGCAAAATAGCGTTTTGCTAAATCAAACACTATTTCTTTTTGCTTGTAAGGCAAGCCAAGAAAGAGCGACTCAAGAATCCTAGACTCCTTATCGTCTTTCTTCGGCTCGACGCGGAACATCTTCCCAAAGCCGCCTTCAAGGTAAGATTCTTCGACGTCAAACGCTTTCTTAACGGCAAAGACCGCTTTTTGCGAAGGAACGCGCTTGCCTAGTTCCCAGAGGGAAACCATAGACGGCGAGAACCCTATCTCTTTGGCAAAATCCTTGACGCTTAGACCAAGCTCAAGGCGAACTTGATTAAATCTATCTCCTAATAGACTCAAATTCTTCCTCCGTCAACAACGTTTACCATATATTGGCGCAACTTCTCGTCGCAGTCCTCTTTAATACGACGGTAAAGCCTTTCTTCGAGCGCATCGTTATCCCCAACGGGAATTGTAGGACGATAAACAACTCCGTCGGCGTCCTCGTATCCTTTGGCGAACGTCTTGAGAACAAGCTCTTTTCCCCAGTAACGCGAGTCAAACAACACCTCGAGGCGTTCGAACGGCTCAAAACTGTGCCCGAAACTACAAAAAAGACCGTTGAAAACCAAATTGTCAACACAGTCCAAAATAATCATTTTTTCGTTGTCGGCAAGACTAAACGGCGTAGTCCATGCGTTTTCGTCTTGCAAAGCGACAAGACGCGCTTGCTCTTCGGGACTTCGTTCAACGTCAAAAGACGGAAGAAAAGGATGATACGCCTCCGAAATAATGTTTTTAGCATACTCGCGGATATGAAAATCATAATACGCGAAATCGAATTTTTTGTGATCAAACATAGAAAACCTTTCTTCTTTTAAAAGTTTTTCCGAAACGACGGTTGACAAGTCGGCTTGCGCGTGGTATTATATCAACCGTCGTTTGGAAACGAACGTGGATTAAAACAAATTCCCTACAAGCGTAGGGATGAATCGAAACTAGGTCTTGCCTAGAATCGGAAATAAACGACAGGTTGCAAACTGTTGTTTTCCCTACACACGTAGGGTATAGGCTCCGCAGTCATTCGTGAAGGCGGAGCCTTTTTTGTTGCGCTTCTCAAATAAAAACGCAACAGTCGCCCAGTTGATAACAACCGTATTCCAGATACGACTTTTCAACGTCTTCGCCAGATCGATCGTCTTCGACTATGCTCCAGCGGGTTTTTGAAGGACGATAGCCAAAAGAATCTTCCTTGACAAGCCCGGCCTTTTTCAGTTTTTTCAATACTAGAACGCAGCACATAAGCTCGTGTTCTTCAAAACTGCGAAAGTCTCGAACAAACTCGTTCTCAATTTTAACGCGCCTTGCTATTTGCCGCGGAAGCAAGCCTTCTTCGCCGGAACGCGCAACCGCTTGTAATATCCCATACCAATTTGCGCGACGAACGCGATATACAGTAGGGCTTTCAGGCAATACAGTAGGGCTTTCAGACATAATTTTCTCCTTTCCAAAATTCGATTTCGTCCTTGTCTGGGCCGTAAAAAAACTCGTCGACGTCTTCGCGATTATACCGCGCGTCGTCGTCGTAACAATCGTCGTCGTCGTAGGTCGCGCCGAAGCTAGGACGATACAAATAAGTCGTTTCGTCGTGTGTGAACGCAATATACGACTCGCTCTCGAGATGCTCGTTAAAGCGGTACGTTTTAAAAATACCTGCTGGGATATTGTCGGAAGACCGCTCGCAAACCTCTTCCCAGACGGAACCGACGTCTTCGGCGGAAATAGGTTTAAACGTCTTAGAGTAACGGCGCGCAAATTCAATCGCGTCGACTATTTTTCTCGCCATTTTTAGACCTCCTCCTCGTCGCCGTAAAGGTTAGACGGCTCAAACGTAACGTAATTGCCGTAAACCTTCCTGTCGGCGCAAAACGTCAAGTAAACGTCGTCGACTCCTTTGTATTCGAAGACTTCTTCCCCGTCAAGCCCTTTCTTGCGGTCAAGCTCGGGAATAGACAAGAACCCAATTCCTTTGGGGAATATAACAGGATTTGCGCAACTAAACATATACGCGCACTGAAGATTGTTTAACGTTTCCATGTCAATCTTGTCGTTAAAGTGTTTGTTGTAAATATCGACGAACTGTTCGTCGTTAAGCTCTACAATTCTCACGTCAAACCTCCGATAACAAGGCGCGCGCGCCGAAACGAGCGCGCCTTAACGTTGTTAATATGCTCAGACGTACTCGCCTAAAAAAACCTCGTTGTCGCTTAATGGAGGGACTTCGGAAAGTTCCTCCCCGATTTTCTTCCAAAGAAGAAATTGGCGACGAATTTTCTGTATTTCGTTCTCTTCGTCTTGCCACATCCGCGTACAATCGCAATTCCACACGTCCCATTTTAGGTCGATTACATATTCGCGATCTGGACCCAAATCCCATTTAAAACCGTTTACGAGCGCGCAGAAGTTTATGGAATTTTCGGAGCCGTATTTTGCGCACGGTTCTGTTTCGCCGCGTTCCGCGCGAGTCGTCCAATTATCCATAAGCCACGCGCGTATTTGTTTGGCAAGATCAGTCTCGATTTCGTTGAGGTTAGAGGCTTTGTACTCGAGATCCCAACCTTGGACAATTCTGGCGGTCAAATCCCCACCCTTGACCATATCGTTTAGCAACGCGTTCAATGCGCGCGCAGAACCCGGAAACCTCTCGCGTAAAAAAGAAAACTTAGCTCCTTTTTGACAAACGCGAAAAACATAATCGTATTGAGTTTTTCTGTCGTCGTTGTCCATACGTCGCGCCAGCTCTTCAACGGCGTCAAGTATTATTCCGCGCGTCTCATTCGCGTGACGACGGCACGTCTCAACATATCCGCCAAAGTCAGGATCGCGATTCATCCCGTTCTCGAGCGCCTTTGTGTAGCAATATCCGACCTCGGACGTATATTTTTCCGCAGCGTGTTTGCACAGTTGAAATAAATTACTCAGTCTTGCGACGCCAAGGTTTTTCATAACTCTCTCCTGTTCGTTACTCGTTTAACAAAGCGTCAATTTCGGCGATACGCGCAACCAGTCTAGCGCGCTCCTCTTGCAACGCCTCCTTGTCGACGGACGCGGAGACGACCTCAAACGAAGCGTATTCCTCTTCCGTTTCGCGCTCGGCGTCAAAACGCGCCTTGACGACGTTCGTAAGCAAAAAGACGGAACGCGGCGCAACGTTCGACGTCCAATTTGCGCGCGACCCGCCGGAATCGATCGCGCCGGAAATCAAAGCGACGTCTTGACCAACGCGCGCGCCGGAGTCGCGACCAGACGCGATGGAAAGGGACTTGCCAAACATCTCGACGGCGCCGCAAGTTTGTTGTATGCCGCCGTTCTTAATAGTCGCGCGAACAGTAACATACTCCGGCTCGGTCAAGTCGTCGCAGTAATAAATATCGCGCATAAGCTCGCGCGCGGCGTCAATAAACTCGACGTTAAAACGCCAAGCGCGTTGATCCGAGTCCCAGCGCGCGCTAAATCCGCGCGCCCTCTCGACAAAATCCGAATCATACGGCGACCAAACGAAAAAGAAACGATCAGTAGTTTTGGTCTTGATTAAACTGCTCATTTATCACTCCTCAAAAGCCGAAGTTAAAGCGGCAACGTAAACAAAAGTATACCAAGTTCGTAAATTTTGCAAATTAAAAATTTTTATTTTTTGAATTTGCCTTGCAACATCTAAACAGGATACCACAAGGAAGCAAACGCAAAACTTTTTTATTTTTTTCTTTATTCACTCGTTTTTAACATAAAACGGCTTTTAAAAAGTGATTTTTTGAGCGCACAAAAAAGAATACGTTTTTAGACTGCAAATTTTGCAAATTAAAAAAAAGAACAAACATTTCGTACTGTCCTATAATAATTGGCAAGCGAAAAACTTTTTTGAAAGGGTTTTTAAAATGTACCAAATTTACAACACTGGCGACGCGCTTATTTTTATCGAGCGCGTCGAGGTCTTGACATTCGTAAGCGATAAGACAAAAATCGCCGTCGACAAAAGCAAAGACGTTGTTTTCGTCAACCAGAAAGATTTTTTGCGGCTTTACAAAGAGCATATCGGACGCGCGACGGAAGAGGAAATTAAAAGTTACGTGTCAAACGGATTTTATTTGCTCGGCGAAGAACTTCGCGCCTTAGATAAGCAAATGAACGACGCGGGACTTTGTTTTATCGGATTTAAAGACGAAGTTACGAAAGAAACGTATTTCAACTCCCGTTTTTCCTACGGAATCGCTTTTGACGACGGACAAAACACGGTCGCGTATCTCTTCCAAAAGACGCCGCAACGCCAAAGGGAAGACGACGCCAAAGAGCGACGGGAGACAAAGCGCGAGTTGAAAGCGTTTTACAAGAAGCAAAAGACGCTCTTTTAAAAAAAGAACGTTCGAAAACGCAGGGTTTATAATACAAACAAGCAAGCGGCGAACGTCTTGAATCGCCGCAGTTCTTTGATTTGCCGAAGGGGTAAAAATGACAACGGAACAAG
Source organism: Thermoguttaceae bacterium (assembly GCA_045599865.1). GTDB lineage: Bacteria > Planctomycetota > Planctomycetia > Pirellulales > Thermoguttaceae > RUG369. Next base: position 11,950 of record JAZRWW010000304.1, on the reverse strand, counting down.
AACGACAATTCGATCTTAACAACGCAAGAGACTGGGAGTATTCAAGCGCCGTTAAAATGTTTTATTTGATTGCAAGAGCTTACCAAAACGCAACCGTCTGGGCCAAAGACGACTGGGACGCTATTGCCGACGCGACGGAACGCGGGTTGAAAATCAAGGCGTTTACTAAACTGCACAGTATGGACGTTAAGCGCGCCCGCGAAGTCGGCGAAAAACACGCCGAGATGAAGGCGCACAAAAGACGCTGGCTTCGCGAGGGCGGATATAACGACGGCGTGTGGTATGGCGACAGTTCGCTTACGCGAACGTTAAACGCAAAATACGGCAACCCGAACAATATTTTTGTGTCTTGCGCGAGGACTGGAAACGGCGGTTATATCCCGTTCGTTGACGCAACGCATAAAAACTAATCGCAAACAACCGCAAGACGCGCCTAGACGTTCCTAGGCGCGTCGAAAGAAGGAGACCAAAAAGATGAACGAACAAGACAACCTCGAAGCGTCAATTTACGCGGCGGCGTTTGGCGTTGCAATTTCGCAAACGGCGAACAGAGAGACCAAAGTCGGCGCAAGTATGGAGAAAATGTTTCTTGATCGATTCAAGAAAGAACTTCTTAGAAAGGTCGACGAGAAGCAAGCGGAAGAAATGGCGTCGACGTTTAAAAACACAGTTAAAAGCAGTCTTGAACTCGCGTATGACGTCTTTGCTTCGCTTCCAAAAAAACAACGAACGTTCGAAGAATGGCAAAGACGCGCCGGAAAAGAAATCGACGTTTGCCTCGGGCTTTTTATGCTGAAACTGTTTCCAATTAAAGTTTTTTGAGCGATCAAAATGGAAAAATATAAACATTTGTTAGACCTTGTGAAACGCCTTTTGAACGAACCCAAAGACAAATACTGGGTTCTTGTCGAGGATATTACAACCGAGCTAAATTATGGGCTTGATCCGTTGCGCGGTTGCGCATGTTGCGAACACGTCTCGGACGTTTTTTTACACAACCGCGTGAAAGACGCATCGCCGTCGCATATTGTCAACGACCTCGTTAAAAGGCTTGCGCTTGGATTCAATCCGTACTAAGCGCGCAACGTCCTTTCGTTTGCAAAAAAAGAAAGAGCGATCGAAGGGGCGTTATAATAATCGACGTAACGAACAACGCGCCAAAGTCTTTGGCGCGTCAACACTAAAAGGATATAAAACAATGATCAAAGAAATCACAGAAGAAGAAAATCTTATTCTTGCAAGAGCGTTTGAGCTGGGCGAGTTGATGCAGATTAACAGTAATTCGCTCTATTGTTGCGACGCAAAAAAAATTGGCTTTCGAGTAAGCGAGCAAGCGTTGAAGTTGACGAATTGCGTCAGAAGATATGGATACAAGAATATTGAAGCAATCCGCAAAACACAAAACCTTTGTCGGAAGCTGGAAAACGTTTACGTAACGAAGCCGCGCTCGGAATGGTCGGTTGAACTCGAAAGAATCGTCGACGTGTGGTTTTTGCAAGAAGTCAAACTCTAAAGACAAAGGAGGGTTAAATAATGTACGATAACGACCAAGTAATCAGGCGCGTATCTTTTGGCGCATATCGGGATTTATAATAGCGAGCGTTATTACAAAACCAGAACGGTAAACAACGCATGGCGTTCGATTCAAGACGCGCTTGAAAAGCGCGTCGGCAAGGAGAACGCGACAAAGTACAAGCGCGAACTTGACGACGCGCTGCTTGTCGCAAGGGAAAAGGATTGCGACGACCACGCCGAAACGAGACGAAGAGACAAGAGGGCGTACCCCTTGGAAATGCTCGTAAACAAACACGCCCAAAAAGCGGTTTACGATTGGCTCGACAAACTGGGGATTAAACACGATTGACATTTAGACGAAAAAACAAATAACGATAAATAGCGATGAAAGCTTTTAACGAAGAAAAGCCCGGAAAAATCGCGCGCGAGTATTATTCGATCGCGGCGTATCACCTTGAAGATTTTTTGCGCTACCGCTACACGCCGGAAACGATAGTATACGAGCTTGAAGGAAAGCTCCGACAGTGTTACGTTAAGGATTTTTTCGAAAGACTTGACAAAAGCAGACCTTATCAAGCATTGTTGCGCGGTTTTTGCCAACGCCTTCGCGACAGTTCGCAAACGATCGAGTAAATTTTTCTTTTTTCTTTTTCTGGGAAAGTCGTTTAACGCGCATAGAAGCCCATACGCGCGTTTGCTCGCTTTGCGCGTCCAACAAGGCAAGACGCGTGTCGATCGTTGCACACGCGTTAAATTTGAGCGGCTAGCGGCGAAGAAAAAAGAAAGGTCGAAAAACGGCGTCGTAAAATATAGGCAGTTGCGACGAACGGCGCCGCGCAATCAAAAAACAACGCCCTAGGAGACAAAAGATGGCAAAAACAACTAAACAACAAAAACGCATTGTCAAAGATTATGTTCGAATGTTCAGGGAATTGCGGGCGACTGAACGTAATCCGCGATCCGAAGGCTGGCGGTCGTATACCGACCGAAAATCCCTTATTTGCCGCCTTTGGACGGCGTTAGACGACGAGACGCAGCATAGAGTCGGATTAGCCCTAATCCGACGGGGGCTCGTTAAATAAAAAAAGAACGTCTAAAAAGACCCGTTGTATAATAGGCGCAACGGGACAAACAAATCAAACGTCAGTCATCTATCGTCAAAGCACAGAAAGAGACCTAAAAAATGAAACCGATCGAATACAAAAACATGCCGTTCAATCTTCCTGAAGACGCTTCCGACGTCGCGGACGCTATGAGGGCTTTTGACGATTGCTGGGAAAATTACGCCGACAACGGAAAAGAGCTTCGTGAGATCGCCCTCGGCGAGTCGGAAAAATACGAACTCGTTTGTATCGGAACCGTCTGGGCGTTTCACGAACAGGCGGACATTGACGAAAAAATCGGCGAATATTACGCCGACGAAACAGGAGAGCTTAACAACCTCCCCGAACGGTTGCAACGCTATTTCGATTATGCCGCGTATGGGCGCGACATTCGGCTCGAGGGCGCCGATCAGTACTGGGTTGTCAAGGACCCGGCGCTAGTAGACTCGACCGAGAGCCTCGGGCAGGTCTGGGTGTTGCGCGCTCTGTAATAAACAACAATAACAACGAAAAGGGGCAAAAATGGAAACCGTCGTAAAATTCAAAGGACAGGACGTCGTTATCGAAGGCCGAGGGCGTGTGCTTGACGCGATCAAACAGGGGCTAGACGAAATCGGGGGATACGTCGACGACGCCGAGGAGTTAATGGCGCTCGCGAACGAGGAGGAGTCTTGCAAATATAGGCTCGTCGAAATCGGCAATTTATACGAGCCGAGGCTTGTCGACATAGACGAGGCGATCGGTCTGTATTGGGCGGACGTAAACGACGAAATGTTCAAAAACGCGCCCGACGTGTTGTCGCGTTATTTCGATTACGAGGCATACGGGCGCGACGTCCGACTAGAGGGCGGTCAAGAATACTGGACCGTCAGGAAATACGCCCTCGCCGACAACGGGACCAAACTGAACGAGTACGAGTTGTTTGACGAGTCGTCAATCGGCGCCGTGTGGATGCTCGAGGAATGCTAAACACTACTAAGCAAAAGCCCCCGCGAGGGGGCTTGAAGGGGTACGAAACGGAACACAAAGAAAACTACTGTTTAGCGCTTGTTACGGTTACCAACGGATGGACGAATCAGAATTATCCAATATACGCCGAGGGCGACTGGAATAAATTGATCCGCGATCTGATCGAAGACGACATGCAAATTATTAACGCCGAGCCGTCGATTTCCTTAATGGCAGTTATTCCCGAGCGAATTGGAAACATACTAAACGCGGCGTTTATGTTCGACGACGCGTCGGAAGACGCCGACCACAAAAAACGATTTGAAAAAATCGTCGACGAATGCGATGCGCTTGCAACTATCCTAGATTGGCACGATCCCTGCCACGGGTCGAAAAACGCGGCGCGAGTCGAGGATGTTGAAGCCCTAGCGCGGCTTGAAAACTTGCTTAACTACATACCCGACCTAAAAACGCTCGTTAGCGTTGTTGACGAATCTAACCCCGATATGTGGTTTAAAACGGTCGACAAACGTTTTGAGGACTGGGACGAGCCGCTTGACGAAAACTGCGGAGTCGAATGGGACGACAACCACGTTAGTTACAGGCTCTATTGGGCGTAATCCCGATTGACGCGACAAAACAAAAACGATATTCTAAACAAGCCCGTCGAAACGGCGGGCTAGAAGGGGAAACAATGACTAAACGACAGTACGGCGTCATACTAACGGCGCCAAAAAGGTTACTAGGCTCGATTAACACGGCGGGACAGCCGCCAAAATACGAGCGGATAAAATCCGACGACAACGCGCCCGACGATTATTACGCACGCGCGGAATTTTGGAAGGCGCTCGAGCGTTGGGCTATGTTCGAATGGGGCGAAATCCAAGACGAAAACGACGGCGTAAAGGGGCCAACGTTCGCGATCGACCAAAAACACAAGGCCGCCAACGATATTAGACGCTATGCGATCGACGGATACGACGTCGTAATCGACCCGCGCGACGAGGGAGAGCCGCACGAACATTACAGACGGCTTGCCCGCGGCTTATTCGCCGAGGCGGCAATGAACCGAAAAAAAGACCCGCGACTACCTAGACATTTTAACGCGGGTTACGAGTACATATTAGAGCTAGACAGGCGCGGGCTCGAGATAGAACCGCCTGTAGAGGGAGAGTAAAAAACAAACAAACAATCAAACAAAATTTTCAAGGCGCGCGGCGAAATAAAAAAATTTCAAAACGCGCCTATAGTATATATATTAATATATATATATTCTTAAGTATATCTTTATAAATCTTTATATAACTCTAATAATAATTCTTTTAAATAGATATAAAAACTTTTAAAAATATAAAGAAAAAAAGAAAAATAAATAAAAAGAAAAAAAGAAAGTTCCGCCTCAAACTCCAGCTAAAACCAACATCAAGCCAAGTACAACCGTTTTCAAGGACGTTTCTCAGCCCAAAAACGACCGTCTGAACACGCAGAACGGTCTAATTACGGGGTAGGAGGAAGGGGCTAATTAAACAAACTGCCTTCCGAGCCCAAAGGCGAAGAATTACGACAGCGCAGAATAGGCAAAACAAACAAACCAGCTGGGGCGCGGCGCGGCGCAAATTGTATCAAAACGCTACACTTTTTTAATCAAAGTGTAGCAAAATCAAGCAAAATCAAGTTTTGCTTAAACGCGTTGCTAAAACAAAAAACGTTGTCTGTTTGTTGACGGGGTATAATAGCAATCGTACAAGCAAACGTTAAGCAAAATGTTGTTTTGTTTGTTTTGCTAACGATTTTTCTTTTTTTATGGAGGCGCGACACAATGACAGACCGTCAACGCTACATTAATCGGATAATCCGTCAGGCAACTGACAACCTCGCAGAGGCTCTATTTGCTCCGTGTCGCAGGACAGGCGAGGTCGTGTTGGGCGCGACGGGCGACAACCCCGACCCGCAGTGGACGCCGCGCAATCGCGCGACGATTGTTTTTTTTAATTTTGACGAGATATTTTTTTCACAGACGACCCGCAACGACCTCCGGCTCGCCGCGCGTATACCGGGGACGACGCTAGACGCGCTAGCGCGCGCCCTCTATCGACGTTGACGCGCGGATCGAAAAAAAGGAACGTCCCCAAATGGCCGCCGTATACTATGGGCGTTGCCAACGACGGCACAATCAATTATCGATCAACACACGAGGTAATCATGAAACAAGAGCAAATCTACATCCCGACCATTGAGACCGCGCAAGACCTGCGCGGCGTAATATTTGGCGCGCCAAAACAGGGCAACTGGTCGACAACAGCGGAAATTGCGCGACTGATACGGGATATTGCCGACCTGCACTCTATGGGACGCGCGGACGACGCGATCGAGATGTGGGCAGGGTTGCGCGGACGTCTCGCCGTCCATGGAGTGCAACTTGCGCGCCCAACTGACGCGCATCACGGCGCGCTATTGATGTTCCGGTCCCCCTTCGGTATGCGCGTCGTATTCGCGGATATTAGCGCGCCGCAAGAGTGGGCGCATATCACAGACTCCGCGCTCGCCGCCGCTAGACGCGACGAGCAAGACGAGACCTACGTCCCGGCGGAGTGATACCCCCCCACACACACATAGAGCCCCCGCAAGGGGGCAAGGAGAGAAACTAAAAATGAAGCCTATCATCAGCCTAATCGTCGACTACTACCTCGGGCGCGGAACGTTAGGCGCCGTTACGAGTCGAGTCAAGGTCGCCCCGGACGCTATGCGCCATTACGTCGACCAATACGCCGCGTTTGTCGCGCCCGCCCCCGATAGCGGCGAGACGCGCCGCGAACGCGCCCAATATTACGCCGGGGTCGTATTGAGCGAGTATCTCGATTTTATTTCGTGATATTTTTTTCGGCGCGCGGAATAATTTTTTATTTTTCCCACGCCCCGCAATAGACGCGACCGACGGCTCGCCGCTACCGTCCCCCCCCGCCGCCTACCGAGGGGGGCAAAAAAAAGGAAAACGCCCCGGCGCGTGGTATAATAGGGGCATGAGCAGCGTAAGGGACGCCGCTCGACTACACCACACATAGGAGATTTGACCATGTTCTACAACTCTGCCCTCAACGCCGCCGCCGCCGCCGAAAAACAAGCCATCTCGACGTATTACGCCGCCGTCTATCGCGCGGCCCGCAACCTCAGCGACGACGCCGCGCGGAACGCCCACTTGACCGCGCTTGCGGCGCGTCCTAGGGGGACGCGCCTCGTCTCGCCCGCCCTCGCCGCCGACGACGAGGCAACCTTGCGCGACGTCGCCTATCAAGCGCTCGCCTACCTCGGCGGCGCGCTCATGGACGACGCCGAGGCGCTTAAGCGCAGCTGGTGCGCTAGCAGAGACCCCGCGGCGTTCCGCATGTGGATGGCGTATTGCCGCTGGGCGCGCCGTTGCGAACGCGAATGCGAGGCGTTGCTCGACGGCGCGCCGCTTCCCGACCAGCTTTTCAACCCGCTGGCGTAATCACTAGCGCGCCCCGCAAATAACGCGCCCCGCGTTTCCGAAAGGAAGCGCGGGGCGTTTTTTATAGTGATTCGCCGCCGCCTACGGCGGCTACCCCCCCCCTAGCGCGAAAACGCGAAATGCCCTTGGGCGCGTATTGACAAATATATAACGCGCGCGTATACGCGAGGATTTTAAGAGCGGCAAGCTATTTAACAAGAGGGGCGTGGCAAGATGATATTATCGGGAGAACGGATACGCGAAGAGGTTGAGGCGGGCGTCATAGAGATAGAAGACTTTGACGCGTCTAGGTTGAATCCGAACTCATACAATCTTCGGCTTGGAAACGAATTGTTTTTCTACGACGACCTTCATTTGGATATGAAGAAAGACAATCCGGGGCGAACGATCGAGATACCGCCGGAGGGGATATGGCTTGAGCCGGGGACGTTATATCTTGCTTCGACTTTGGAGCGAACGGCGACAAACAAGTACGCGCCAATGCTGGAGGGGCGTTCGTCGATAGGGCGTCTTGGATTATTCGTACACGTTACGGCTGGATTTGGGGACGTTGGCTTTTCGGGACGTTGGACAATGGAATTGAGTTGCGTTCAACCAATCAAGATATACGCGGGGGTTGAGATAGCGCAAATATACTTCCACGAAGTGATAGGAAAACCGACGTTCTACGGGTGCTGCGGGCGTGCTAAATATCAAGGCGCGACGGGGATACAGTCAAGCAGGTTGTACGAGGAATTTCGGGCGTTAAGGAACGACGAGTAATGGCTGGAAAACTTAAAGGCAAAGCGACGCTTGGTTCTTGTCGGACGCTTTACAACGCGAAGGCGTCGAAGCAAGTGAAAGAGTTGATAGAGGCTGGAGAAGACACGGTGGAAACGCCTGAAACGTTGCCGCGAGCTTCTAAGCGCGACTTAACGCCGGTTTCGAAACTTTCGAACAATCAAGTAGAGACGGCGCTTGACGCGTTTGCAATGGGAAAGTCCTTGCTTTGCATAGCGGGCGAGATGAAAGTAGACGAGAGGGAGTTGTCGCGGCTGATAAAGAAGCGAATGGGGGTCGTTGGCAACAGAAAGTATCAACAAGCGCGCGAGATAGTGTTATGGAAGCTACACAGGCTTGAGCAGAAATGCGACGAAGCGATTTTAAGCACGCCAATCCAAGACCTAACGCCGAAATGGATAGACGCCAAACTGCGCGTGATTCGAACTATTTCAGATATTTACGGAATTATGAACAAGTCGCCTATTGAAGAGAACGTTCGCGTTGCGGGTTTGTCGTCAAAAGAGGTTGAAGAGCAAATAATGAGAAGATTGTAAGCGCGGGGCTATAGTGGATCAATTTGAATCGTTTCTAAATGAAAACAAAGAAAAAGAGCAGAAAGCGAGGAAGCCGAATCCTAGGCGCGACGCGTTTATAGACAAGGTGGTGCAAGAAGCGAAAGCAAGGTATGTCGAGCCTAGGAAAGTGAAAGCGGCGTTGAAGAAGTATTTCAGTCTTCCAGAGGTCGTTCAGCGAATGGAAGACTATGAAAACCTTGCTTTTTACAACTTTGTTCCGCGTCCCGACGACCCGGCAAACTTCGACCAGCAACACTCTTTTTGTTTCTCGCGGGATTCAATGTCGTTTCTAATCGGCGGAAACGCCGCTGGAACTACGGAAGCGAGCGCGTACAAGACGGCGTTGTTTGTGTTGCAACAGCAACCGCCGCCGCGCAGGGACACGCCGTTTTGGATTTTATCGAACACGTATTCGCAGGTTTGTTGGACTTGCTGGCACGAAAAGCTACTAGGGCACGGGCATATACCGAAATCGGAAATCGACTGGGACAGAATTTCGTGGTACGACAGAGCGAAAGGCTGGCCGGAGCGAGTTCCGTTGAAGCCGTGGCCTGGACTTCCGGGGAAGAACTGGTGTTTAGAGTTCAAAAGTTACGACCAAGGGCGCGCGTCAATGCAAGCGCGTTCTATCGGCGGATTTTGGTTTTCAGAGCAATTCCCCGCCGAAGTTTTTCTTGAAGTCTTTCGAGGGTGCCGCGAATATATGTTTAAAGGCGGACAATTTGCGGAATTTACGCCTATTGACCCTGTTTTATGCGTTTGGGTCGAAAAAATTATGGAAACGAAAAACGCGGAGGACGCGGAATACGCGGACGTAAAGGCGCGTTTAGACAAAAAGCTAGAAAGCGGCGAGTTAAACGAAGAATCTTACAAGTTTGCGTTGATGAGAGAAGACAATCGCAAGCTAAAAGACTGGGGTTTTTACAGAGCAAACACGCGAAGCAACGTGAAAAACCTTGCGGAAGGCTGGTTTGATCAGTTTTTTGCGTCGGTTTCAGACGAAATGCTAGCGACTCGTATGACTGGCGCGCTTGCGACGTTCGAAGGCGCGATATATCCGACGTTTAGCCGCGCGGTTCACACGATAGACCCTTGCGGTCTTCCACCGGGAGCTTGTCATTACCGCGCTATCGACTGGGGAAGTTCGAAAGAACACCCGTTTGTATGCGTTTGGGGTTGCGTCGACGCGGAGGGAGTGTGGACTATTTACGACGAGTACTGGTCGACGGCGCAAGACAAGACTATCGACGACCACGTGAACGAGATAAAGGCGCGTTCTAGGGCGTGGGGATACCCGGAAGACTATGCTTACAACGCGTATTACGGTCCTGTTTTCGCCGACCCGTCGCGTCCTGACAACATAGCGTATTTCAACCGCGAAAACGTGTGGATTGAACCTGCGGTAAACGACGTTTTTAACGGAATAGAATGCGTTCGAGTCCATTTAAAGTGCAATCCGACGACAAGAGAGCCTAAAATTCGTATTTTTAGGACGTGCGGGCACTTAATCGACGAAATGCGAACATATCAATGGATGAGGTCGAAAAAACCGACGGAAGGCGGAGTTTTAAACCCGACGGCGGCGAAACCCGCGCCGTTGAAGCGCAACGACGACACGGTAGACGCGCTTAGGTATATGCTTTTCTCTTATGAATTGCAACAAGGCGCGAACAAACCGTCGGAAGCGTCGTACAAAAACAACAGCGAATGGCAAGAAGCGATATGGGGGCGATAAATGGCAAACGAAAAAGAAAAACCGCGCGAGGCCTGTCATCACAGCTGGAACGGTCTGTTCCTTGAGCAGATGTTCAGCAAGGGCTTGGCGCGTTCAACGGCGGAAAACGTCGAGCTTTATTTCCGCGACTCCGACGGCGAAATCAAAAGAGTCGACACGGTAGGGTTGGTAACGGACGTGGAAGGAAACGCGACTGGGATCATTTTTAAAAACGACCCAAAATACGGCAGGGCGACCAAAAAGATTCTTATCGAGAATCAAAACGAAGGAAAAATCGATGAGTCCAATCAAAAAGTCGACGCAAAACCACGAAAAACGAGTCGAACGCCAAGCAAAAAAACTGGGGTTCAACCCGGAGACGGAAGCGGACAAACTGCAAAGAGAACAGCAAGCGCAAGAAGACCTCGCAAGACAAGCGAGGCAAAGTAACGACGCGCAAGCCCCCCCGGAGCCGAACGACGGCATTTCGCCCCTCGGTCCGTCGAGCGACAACGGCTCCGGGGGGGCAAGCAACAGCGGAAATCCCGCAAGAGACTGGGCGGAAAGCGGGCGTTTTGTTCAAGTCGGAAGTTCTTCTAACGTTCACGCGATAGCTTACGACAAACGGAGTCAAGAGCTGTTTATCCAGTTCAAACACTGGGAGCCGGGAATGAGACTAGGAGAGCGCGACGGACCTGGACCGATTTACAAATATTCCGAAGTAAGCGAGTATCAAGCGATAACGCTATACCTTGCCGCGTCGGCGGGAGAATGGGTTTGGGAAAATCTTAGAGTAAGGGGGTCTTGGTCGCAACACAAACACCCTTACGAACTCGCGAAGCTAAGCAACGGATATATGCCGCGAAAGTCTGAGTTAATAAACGGCGAAGACTGGTGGATAGAAAGGCGGTTGCGAGACGTTAGCGGAAACGTTTACGCTTCAGCCTTGCCAACGAAGAAAGCCCCGCCAATAGCGTGGTTTGACAAATTTTACAGAAAGAATAAGGCAAATGGACAAAACAGAGCAAGCCCTCAAAGGGGGAACAACGTCAACAGAGGCTACGCAAGCGGCAACCGCCCGCGTCGTCCAGACGACGGAAAGCCAAAGTAAAAAAGAAACGTCAAACGTCGTCGACCTTTCGGACCGCCCTGTTGGGAGCGTCGTTACGCTAAAACACGGCGACAAGACGCTTCAGGTTAAAATCAAAAAAGAGACGTTTATCCCAGACTTTGCAAAGTTATTTAGCGACGTTGTGATAGACCACGCAAGAGAACTTTCTGTTCTTGCAGAAAGCGTAATACACAATGTACGCGGGGCGGATTATTCGTTACGAGCCGCGGTTGCAAGAATCAGAGATTCTCTATTCAAAGACGAAAACAAGGACAAGCAATGACGCTCCGCGAATTGCAAAACGAATGCGCAAGACTAATTGAAGAAGGACTAGCCGACCCGGATTGCGACGTTTATATTACGTACAAAGACGTTGCATATGGAGAGTGGTACGTTTCAAAAGCAGGAAAACCCAAGCCGGTGGTAACAGACGGAAGTCTTTACACGTTTGAGTCTATCGAGGATGCGAAACAAAACGTTACAGAAAGCGTCCTTAAAAAACTCAATCTAAGAAACGCCGTTGGAATAGGAGAAGAACAATGAAGAACAAACTAAAAAAATTCGCGGTTTTTGTCGTCGCGTCGACGTGCGCAAGCGTTGGATACGCCGTCGAAACGCCGATTACGCTGGTGTCTTATACGCCGGACGTCGTCGTAATGCCGCGCGAAGCCGCTGACGAAATTGAAAACGAATCCGTAAGATTTTCGCCGCCGTCGCCGGAGATACTTGAAGCGC
>JAZRWW010000303.1:0-1192 GCA_045599865.1 Thermoguttaceae bacterium | reverse complement strand
GACGATGAAGGCAATCTGATCGAAACGAGCGTCGTAGCGTTGACGGCTTCGGGCAACGTAGCCGGCAAAGGGTTTGGCGCTTTGAAGATCGAAGGCGGCGCGACGATTAACGGCTCTGCGACGTTTGCGAAGAACGAAGCGACGACAGAAGAGTTTGGCGCGGGTTACGTTGGCGGCGACGCTAGCGTGTTCGGCGACTTGACGATAGCCGATAACCAAGCTGGTTCTGACTTTGGAGGTCTTGCGATCAAGGGCGGTTTGACAGTCGAGGGCGGCGTATTGCTGAACGCGAACGAAGCCGGCGGTATGGTCGGGGCTTTAAGCGTCGGCAAGTCGGCGGAAATTGGCGGCGACTTGACGGCTTCGAATAACGAAGCGTCCGGCTTTGTCGGCGCATTGAAAGTCGGTTCTGATTTGACGGTCGGCGGTTCTGCGACGCTTACGAACAACGAAGCGGGCGGCGAGATCGGGGCGGTCGGCGTGACGAGCGACGCGCTGATCGTCGGTTCTTTGACTGCGACTGGCAACACAGCCGGCGCGAACGTCGGGGCGTTCGGCGTGAACGGCGTTTTGACGGTAGTCGGTGACGCGACGTTTACAAACAACGAAGCGGTCGGTTCTTACGGCGCGGTCTATGCGAACGCATTTGTAGCGGGAACGTCTGAAACGTCGGTAACGGTAACGTTGAAGGACAATAAGTCCGGCGGCGATTACGGGGCGGCGTACTTTGAAGGGGACGGGGTTGCGACTCCTTTGACGCTTTACGGTTCTTTGGTCGCTAGCGGGAACCAAGCTGGCTTGGTTTCTGACGTCCAAGAGACGACTGTAGAATCCGTCCCCGAAGAGTTTGTCGATTCCGAGACGGGTTTGACGACGAAGAGTTGGACTTCGACGAAGACGACGATAACGACGGTTTACGGCAAGTCCGGCGCTTTGCACGTTGCGAACGGTTCCGCTCAGATAACGGGCGACGCGACGTTCAGCGGCAATATCGCGGCTTCTTACGGGGCGGCTTACGTTGCCGGCGGCTTGACGGTCGGCGGCAACTTGAGTGCGGACTCGAACGAAGCGAACGGTACGAAGACGACGGTCGTTGAAGTAACGACGATAGTCGAAACTTACGACGCGGAGGGGACGCTTGTCGAAACGAGCGAAACTCCGACGTCTTCCGAGACGACGGTCGAGAACCTCG
>JAZRWW010000302.1:0-2940 GCA_045599865.1 Thermoguttaceae bacterium | reverse complement strand
AATATTTCGGAACGCGCCGTCATAGAAATAGCGAAACGCAACCCGCTCCGGGTCGTTTTCCGGGATTCGTGTTTTTCAACCGTCGCGGGTAAAATCAATCTTGACGGAATTTTCAAGCGATTCGCGCCGGACGCTAAGATTAAGACGTTATAGGATCGTCGCTTTTTGCCAAACAGACGCTTTAGAATCGGTCGTTTATTCCGAAGGTCGCAACAATGAAATTAAAATTCAAGCATCAACAGTTTCAAACGGACGCGGCGCTCGCCGTGTGCGACGTATTCGCGGGTCAGCCCTATTCGGATCACACGTATATAGTGGATCCCGGCGTTTCAAAGGACGGTCGGTTTTCGCAAACGACTTACGTCGAGGGATTTAACAATCGTCGCGTCGAATTGTCGGACGCTCAAATACTCGCGAATCTTCAAAAAGTCCAGCGCCGGAACCAACTCGCGCCGTCGAATCGCTTAGAAGGCAAATACAATTTAACGATCGAAATGGAGACGGGCGTCGGCAAAACTTACGCGTATATTAAAACGATGTACGAACTGCGCAAGAGGTACGGCTGGCGCAAATTTATCGTCGTCGTTCCGAGCGTCGCGATTCGCGAAGGGGTTTACAAGTCTTTTACGACGATGCAAGAGCATTTTGCGGAGGAATACAATTCGAAGATTCGCGTTTTCGTCTATAATTCGGCGCGTCTCAACGAAATCGACCGTTTCGCGTCCGATTCTTCGATCAACGTGATGATCGTGAACTCTCAAGCGTTCAACGCGCGCGGGGAAAACGCGCGTCGCATCAAATTGAAGTTGGACGAATTTCGAAGTCGCCGCCCGATCGACGTTCTCGCGGCGACGAATCCGATTATGATAATCGACGAGCCTCAATCGGTCGAGGGTAAGAAGACGAAAGAGGGCTTGAAGGAATTTAACCCTCTAATCACGTTGCGCTATTCGGCGACGCATAAAAAAGACTCGATCTATAACATGGTCTATCGCTTGGACGCAATGGAAGCGTACAACAAACGCTTAGTCAAAAAAATCGCCGTGAAAGGAATTTCCGAGTCGGGTACGACCGCGACCGAGGGTTACGTCTACCTTGAAGGAATCAACTTGTCGAAAAACAACCCGACGGCGACGATTCATTTTGACGTCAAAACCAAGACCGGCGTTCGAGACAAACGCGCGAAGGTTGAAGAAGGCTATAGTCTTTTCGTTCATTCGGGCGAACTCGACGAATACAAAGACGGCTTTACCGTTAAACGCATCGACGGGCGGGACGGGTCGGTCGAATTTGTGAACGGCGTCAAGCTCTACCTTGGCGGCGTCGTCGGCAAATTCAACGAAGAACAAAAACGACGAATTCAAATTCGCGAAACGATCCTCTCTCATATCGAGCGCGAACGCAAGTTGTTTCGTCGCGGCATTAAGGTTCTTTCCCTCTTCTTTATCGACGAAGTGGCGAAATATCGCCAATACGAAAACGGCGCGCAAGTTCCGGGTTTATACGCGCGTATTTTTGAAGAGGAGTATAGCGACGTCGTTGAGAATCTCCAAATGGAATTTGGGGACGAGCCCTACTTTGAGTACTTGAAAAAAATCCCCGTCGCCAAGACTCACGCGGGCTATTTTTCGGTCGACGGCAAAGGGAACATGGTCGACGGCAAGACGAACAAAGAGGGCGTTTCGGACGACGTGGGCGCTTACGACCTCATAATGAAGAACAAAGAGGCGCTTCTCGAGCTTGATCCTAATCGATCGCCGGTTCGCTTTATTTTCTCGCATTCGGCGTTGCGCGAAGGCTGGGACAATCCGAACGTTTTTCAGATTTGCACGCTGAAAAACGCGCAAAGCGACGTTCGCAAGCGTCAGGAAGTCGGGCGCGGCTTGCGCTTGTGCGTAAACCGCGCCGGAGAACGAATGGACGCTAGTATTTTAGGCTCCGAAGTTCACGACGTCAACGTCCTGACGGTCGTCGCGAGCGAGAGTTACGACGAATTCGCGCGCGGGTTGCAGACGGAAATTGCGGAAGCCGTCTCGGATCGACCCCGACGCTTTACGAAAGAATTGTTTGTCGGTAAAAAGCTGGTCGACGAACAAGGCGAAGTCCAAGTTGAGATCGACGAAGAACTTGCGAGCGCGATCTATCGCGATCTAATTAAAAAGGACTATCTCGATTCGAAAGACGTTTTTACGGACAAATTCTTTGAGGATCTCAAATCGAACGCGGCGAGCGTCGCGCCCGAAGTCAAAGAATTTACGCCGCAAATCGTCGATATTTTGAGGTCGGTCTACGATCCGCGCGGCATGATCGAAGACGCGCGAAAAAACGACGTCGAGGCGAAAATTAACGAAGACAAATTGCATAGTAAAGCGTTTCAAGAGCTGTGGAAGCGTATTAACGCAAAGTCTTACTATTGCGTCGACTTCGATTCCGACGAGTTAATTGAACAAGCCGTCGCAAAACTCGACGCCCAGCTTCATATCGCCGCCGCGTCTTTTACCGTCGAATCGGGCGAAATGGACTCGATCAAATCGAAAGAAACGCTTTTGTCCGGCGCGGCGTTCAATAAGAAGAGGACAAGGAAGGAAAAGATCGAGGCGCGCGCGAACAACGCGGTCAAATTCGATCTTGTCGGGCGAATTACCGAAGAGACGGGCTTGACGCGCAAAGCGACCGTCGCGATTCTTACCCGAATATCGCCCAATACGTTTGCGTACTATAGACCTGTACTTTCTCCACTTTTTCAAACGGCGAGTCCTAACAGACACGCCAAACGAAGAATTTCCTTCTGAATATCCTCTGTTTTTGCGCCAAGGATATTCTTTGAAAAATTCTCAAACACTATTTTTCTCGATACTAAATCACGTTTGTTCTTGTGCGACGGACGACGTTTTGCATCGTCCCAGCGAGGACGCAAAGCCGTCAATTCCGTTGCGCTTC
>JAZRWW010000301.1:0-2435 GCA_045599865.1 Thermoguttaceae bacterium | reverse complement strand
AAGGGCCCTTCTTTTTACCCGCTTCTTCCTGAACGCCGAGACGCTTGACCAAACCGACGGCGTCGAGTTGTTCGCCCGGCTTCAAATAGATTTCGTCGTTTCCGTTTTTGACGAGTCGTTCCGACAAAACCGACTCGCGCGCGCCGTCTAGCGACGATTTCGGAACACTGGAGCCGTCGTAGCCGGGTTGCGCGAATTCGCGGCAATTCTTTCGTCCGGCAAGCAAGGAGGCGGCGCGCGCCAAGGCGCTCGCTTCGTCGCCGTCTTTAATCGGCGTCCACGCGGCGCAAAATTCTACGACGTCTTCGGCGTTCGTCTGCGCGTTCCAGAAGTCTTGACGAATTTCGCTCCAGACTCCGGCGTTCTCGATTTTATTTTCCGTCGCTCGGACAAATTTGTTCCATTCCGCATAGGCGGCTTCTTTCGCTCTTTTCGCTAAAGAACGCAATCGTTGCGCGTCTTCCGTTTCAACCGTGCAAGTTACGACGTTCGCAACGGAAAATTTGGGATCGTCAAGTAATTTGGAAACGTCGCGTTTGGAAACGCCGTCCGACTTAGAACCGACGCCCGGAAATATGAGTTCGACGTCCGATTCGTTCTTCAACGCGCGCGCGACGCTTTTGGAAATATCCGACAACAGTTGCGAGCCCGCCCAAAGATCGCGCGTTTTGCGAGCCGCCGCAATAAAGCCTTGAACCGGTCCGACCGATAGGGTCAATATGAATTTGTTCTCGCTCATTGAATCGCCTCGTAATCGTTGTCTTTGACGAAATTTTTGAACCCTTCGAACGCCGAGCCTTTGGCGGAATAACCGTTTAGCGGAGAATTTCTATAAGTCGCGTTTTCTCTAACAACGACGTCGTACTCTCCAGGCGCGCCTTTGAAGGAAACTTTTCTTACGCGCGGTTCGTTGAGGAAAACGACGCAAGGCGCGGCGGGTTTATCGTCGAAAACCAGCGGTTTGACAATAATCGGACTGCCTGCGCGTTCATAACCGACGGGCAGGAGATTGACGTCTTGGGGATCGGTTCTGTCTTTGAAATGAAAGACGATCGGCGCGCCGAGTTCCGCGCGAGGGAAGGCGATCGGTCTTTTCGGATAAGGCGCGTGTTGCGGAGCGTTTTGCCTAGTAATTTTTCGCAAGGCATCGGGTTCAGGCCAAAAGGAACGACCTGGGCGCGAACCGTTTTGTCCTTTGTTACGAGCAAAATCAAGTCCTTGACGGTAATGTCTGTAGTCGGCGACTCCTTCCGTCCAAGCCTTTTGCGGATCGCAAACATCGGGACGTCGAAAGACGTTTCCAAGAGTCGGCCATTTTCTAACGATATTCGTTGCGCCGTTCAGCGCTACGGAAGCAAATTCTTGCGTCCAAACGACCTTGTTTCCGTTTTGTCTTGGCGCAAATTCTTTACAATAGAGCGCGCCGCAACCTCGACGCGTTCGCGCGCCTATTCCGCCAAAGTTGAACCACGCCCAAAGCGCGACGTTGATCGTTTCTTCGCATTCTTTCGGGTATGAAAGCGTCAATTTGAAAGTAACTCGCCGCCCCGATCTTTCGGGCGAATCTCCGTTTTGAGCAAAAGGAAAGAGCGCGTATCCTAACGGCGCGCCAAACTTAGGACTAAATTGCCGTATGACTCCGGCGCTTTGGCTTGAATCCGAGAAACGCGAACGTCGACATTGCTAGGAGCGTCGGTCGTTCCAAAAATCTTGCTTTCTTTTTCAAAGAGTTCTTCCGGCGTTTGGAATTTGGCGCCGACCGTCGCTCTATACCAAAAGCGCAAGGAGCCTCGAATAGACGTCTCGCGAATCAATTTGCTTTCGTCGTTGTTTCCGGCGTCGACGCCGCCCCCAAACATCGGCGTTACGACTTCGATTTCATAAGTCTTCTGAATCGACGCGGACTCAGGAGTAAAACCGACGGCGTTACGCATCAGTTCAAGCGTTTTCGAATCTATGTTTCGCATAAAACGTCCTTTATAACCCGATGCAGACAGTATAAACCAACAAGACGAGGAAATCTAACGCCTCGTCCGCTTGGAACGGCATACTGCTAATCGGCGGAAAAAGAAAGAATATTTACTGTTTTATGTGCGAATTTTAATAAATAAACTTGCGTTCGATTATTGACGTTGTTATTCTTATCATAGGCGGTTTAAACGTCGCATCCCGTCGTTTTGTAAAACGCGCAATACAACGAGGCGGAGGCGGACGATAAAAACGGCGTCGTCGAAAGATGCGACAAGGAGGAATTATGTCGAACGAATCGAACCTTTGCGAACGTATTTTAAATTGGATGGCGCCGATAACGATTTATCCGTATCGGACGCTCTTTCAGTTTGAGAACCCGGAGGAGTTTCAAGTTTCGACGTTGCGCGGAATTTGGGGGCGCGCGTTGAACGAACTTGACGTTCGGGTCTATTCAAGTCGGAGGC
>JAZRWW010000300.1:0-4487 GCA_045599865.1 Thermoguttaceae bacterium | reverse complement strand
CGAAAGTTTCGCGCATTTGGGACTCGCTAGGATTGTAGGGTTGTTTTTGGTTTTGCTTACAATACCAAACGAGTCCTTTTTTGTATACCTCAACTTGGGGGGATTTTCTCCTTATTTTTTAAAAAGTGGGGAAAGTACAGAAGGTTATGCTTGACGAAATATTTGGAAGGGATAATTATCTCACGACTTTCTTTATTCAGGTTCGTTATCCGGAGAAGACGCTCAAGCAAGATATGGCCTTCCACAAAGAGATAGAACAGATTCATATTTATCGGAAACAATATGGAGCTATTCCTAATCAAAACGAACGAACAGCTTCTTTTGAGAAATTTAGGTACTATTTTACAGAAAAAGGGTCAGGAAAAGAAATTGAATTAGGTGGTAAAAAAGTTGTCATATTTCAATCTGGTGAATATGACATAGTGGAGAAAGAGGGAAGTGAAGAAGGTCGTAAGGAAGTGTGGGCATCAGGTACAATTCTTGACGGGAATTCATCTGGTCGTTTCTTTCGAGACCATCTCTCTGGACGAACCAATATTGACGGGCTCGGCGTACTATACAAAGTGTATGGAATTGGTGACGATAAATTTGACTTCCGATATTTTACAGGTCCTAAAAAAGAGGGGGCTTCGAAAGGAAAGTATTATCAGGGTGTTCCACTTACCCAATTGGGCTCTCCTGAAAAAAAAGTTTTCACTCCGATTGAAAATTTTTATGATATGGCAGGTAGCTTTGGAAACTGTCGTCTTGAAGGAGGCGCCGATTTTAGAAGTGGAAAAAAGCCAGAAATACTACTTCAGACAATCTTCAAACACTTCACCAATCCAGGTGATCTGGTTCTTGATTCTTTCCTTGGGTCTGGTACGACAGCGGCCGTAGCGCATAAAATGGGCAGACGTTGGATCGGAATAGAACTTGGCGACCATTGCCACACACATTGTATTCCTCGCTTACGCCGCGTAATCGACGGCGAAGACCTTAGCGGAATAACTAAATCCGTCGATTGGCGCGGCGGCGGCGGTTTTCGTTATTTCAAGTTGGCGCCGTCGTTAATTGTAACGGACGAATTTGGCTTTCAGATTTTCAATCCGAAATACAACGCGGAGGCGCTTGCGGAAGCGGTCTGCAAAGTCGAAGGATTCGTTTACGATCCCGACCCCAACGTCTACTGGAAACAGGGGTATGGAACGGAAAATAGTTTCGTCTACGTAACCACGCAAACGTTGACGCGCGCCGTCTTTGAAAACTTATCCGCCCAAGTCGGCAAGGCGTCCCTTGCAATTTATTGCGGGGGAATTAGCGGCGACGTTAGCGATTTGACCAATCTGTCCGTATACAAAATTCCGAAGTCGATTCTGTCTCGTTGCGAGTGGGGACACGACGATTATTCCCTTGCAGTATCCAATTTGCCTTTAGCGTCTGAGGTCGAAACGCTTGCCGCCCCTTCCCCGAAGAGGTCTAAACGGAAGTCGTCCTCTCCCGACCAAGGTCTTTTATTTTGAACGAAAGAGACTTGACGATGAACCGACAAGAAACGTTGCGAGAAATTGACCGGCGCTTAAGTCTGCGCGCGCCTCAAAGCAAGTCGCTGAATATTCTTGCGCGCGTATGCGAGCTTTTGGGCTTTTTTGGCGACGACGCGAAGTCTTTCGACGTTCAAAAAGCGCTTGAACAAATTCAGACGGAATATCCTTCCGTCGAAGACTTTGAACACGATTTTCCGTCTCTTTGTTTTTCGCTTGCGACGGGAGTCGGCAAAACGCGTCTTATGGGCGCTTTTATCGCCTATCTCTATCGTATGGGCATAAGTCGCGATTTCTTCGTTGTGGCGCCCAATCTAACGATCTATAATAAGTTGATCGCCGATTTTCAACCGAACAGTCCTAAGTACGTTTTTCAAGGTCTAAACTATTTCGCAACAAATGTTCCTCTTATTGTAACGGGCGAGAACTACGAAGCCGGGCGCGGCGTTCGACGCAATCGATTGCTTGACGACGAATGTATTATCAACGTCTTCAACGTCTCAAAGATAAACGGTGAAAGTAAAAACGGAACGCCTCGTATTAAACGATTGAGCGAGTATATTGGAACAAGTTATTTTGACTATTTGTCGGAACTTGACGATCTCGTCGTTTTAATGGACGAATCGCACCATTACCGCGCGTCGGCAGGTTTAAAAGCGATCGAAGAACTCCGTCCGCTTTTGGGATTGGAATTAACGGCGACTCCGCAGGTTGAAAAAGGAAGCAAATCGATCAAATTCAAGAACGTCGTCTATAACTATCCCTTGGCGTCCGCGATGAACGACGGTTTTGTCAAAGAACCTGCCGTCGCTACGCGCGAGAATTTCGACGTCGACGCGTACACGCCCGAAGCGCTTGAAAAAATCAAATTGGAAGACGGCGTTCGTCTGCACGAAGACGTTAAAGTCGAACTAGAAACATATGCAAGAACCAATAACGAACGACGTATTAAGCCCTTTATGCTGGTCGTCGCAAGCGACACGGAACACGCGGACGCGTTGCAAAAGCAGATCGAATCCGACGACTTTTTTGAAGGACGTTATCGAGGAAAAGTAATTCAAGTTCATTCAAATCAGTCGGGCGAGGAAAAAGAAGAAAATATTACGCGTCTTTTAAACGTGGAAGATTCGGACGAACCGACGGAAATTGTGATTCACGTCAATATGCTTAAAGAAGGTTGGGACGTAACCAATCTTTACACGATAGTTCCGTTACGTAAGGCGAATTCACGAACGCTCGTCGAACAATCGATCGGGAGAGGGTTGCGTCTTCCCTATGGCAAGCGAACCGGCGTAAAAGCGATCGACCGTCTAACCATAGTTTCCCACGATAAATTCAAAGAAATTATCGACTATGCAAACGATCCCAATTCCATTATTCGGTCAAGCGTGATCGTTGGACGCGACGTTCCCTTGGCGGGACGTAAAACGATTACGCTCGAGCCCGTGATAGAAAAACTGATTGATTCGCCTTTGCCGAACGGTTCCTCTCAAGGAGTCTCTGCGACCTTCGACGTTTCGTCGACTTCGAATAAAAATTCCCATTCGTGGTCGACGCCGCTCTTTTTAGACGAAAAAGAGCGTTTAGTTGTAAAGAAAACGTATGAAATCATCAAAGGACAAGAACTATTAAAACATAGCTCTTGCCTTCAAGACCCCGAAACGCTAGCGCAAATAGTTGAGAAAGTCAAGGAAACGTCTACCGAAAGCGTCGAAGACTCGCATCTTGCCGAAATCGTACAAAAGACCGTGCAAAAGTTTAACGAGTATTTAATCGATATTCCTTGTTTCACCGTTATTCCGAAAGAAACGCGTTATACGTACTTCCAAGATTTTGATCTTGACGTAAGCAGGATCGATCTTCAGCCTATTCCTCAGGATGTTCTTGTTCACGGTTTGCGTAAAGGAGACGTGGAGCGCTTGTCTGGAATAGAAGCGCCTACGCCGGAACCTCGACCAGAAAATTATTTGATTAGAGGTCTATTGGACTACAACGACGTAAATTCAGCCTACGACCGTTCCTTAGTTTACAAACTTGCGGATCAAGCAATCAAGCGTCTCCGAGAGTATTTGAGTCCCGAAGACGTCGAAAACGTCGCGCGAAATTGCCAACAAGTTCTCGTTGATTTAATTCACGCGCAAATGCTTCAGCATTGGATCGAACCGCCGACCGATGATTATGAAATTTCGCCTTGTAAAGGTTTTCGAACGCTCAAGTCGGAATATGGAACGATCTATAGTTCGGAAGAGCCTCGCGATTTCAGAACAAACTTGCCGTCTGGACGTCTTGAACAAATAACGTCGATGGTCTTTGCAGGTTTTTCCAAGTGTCTCTACTCCTTGCAGAAATTTGATTCTAATTCAGAATTAGAGTTTTCGAGGATTTTGGAAAACGATATTGCCGTTCTCAAATGGTTCAAACCGAGTAAAAACGTCTTTAACGTTTATTATCGGTTCCAAGGCGACGACAAGCTCTACGTGCCTGATTTTGTCGTCGAGACAAGCGATAAGAAATTCCTTTGCGAAGTCAAACGCGTTTCGGAACTCAACGACGAAGAAGTACAAGCCAAAGCGAAAGCCGCTTTACTATGGACGGAACGCGCTTCTCAATTTGACTCCAAAAAATGGAGATTATTGCTGATTCCTCACGACAAGATATTACCAAACGCAACGTTTGAAGGGCTTTGTATTAAGTATCAACAATAAACGATTACTTACTATGTCATCTGTACTTTCCCCACTTTTTCAAACGGCGAGTCCTAACAGACACGCCAAACGAAGAATTTCCTTCTGAATATCCTCGGTTTTTGCGCCAAGGATATTCTTTGAAAAATTCTCAAACACTATTTTTCTCGATACTAAATCACGTTTGTTCTTGTGCGACGGACGACGTTTTGCATCGTCCCAGCGAGGACGCAAAGCCGTCAATTCCGTTGCGCTTCGTTCCCACGTCCCAATTTCGACG
>JAZRWW010000299.1:0-2595 GCA_045599865.1 Thermoguttaceae bacterium | reverse complement strand
GAAAAAGACGACCGGGTATGCCGACCTTGCCCGAACTCAGAAAAGAAATGGAAAAACAGAAAGGCGAACCTATGGAAAGCGGTATTTTGCAATTTTTTGAGAGGGAAGTTTCCGAACGGTGCGAAGAAGCAAGACAAGACGGAATGCAAGCTGGAATGCAAACGGGAATGCAAACGAGTATTTACAAGACTATTTACGGCAATCTCCGTTCGAAATTCGGTCAAAACGCGGTTTCGGACAGACTGAAACAAAGACTCGACGACATAAATTATTATCCCGCGCTTGAAGAAATCCAATTGGCAATTTTGAAGGCGCCCTCCCTTGACGCGTTCAAAAGGAAGGTTGCGAGAATCATAAACAAATACAAGGACGAGATTCAAGAGCTTCGACGTTAGACAAAAGTTAGCGTTCACGGAGAACGAGCCTGGTAAGCCGCCGCGCGATTAATGCGGTTCTTTGTTCAACCTCAACCGCCGCGTTATATGCGGCGGCTTACCGTGAACGGCGCTTAATTTCTACGACTTGCGTTGATCGCGTCGACGCCCCAGCCGAGTTTTCTTTGCAGATTTTTATAGTAGTTCTTATTGGGAACTCTAATAGTTTTCATTACGAAAGGCGCGCGTCGCACGACGACTAGGTCGTCGGAATCCAATCGACGTTGCGGGTCGCCGTCGACGATCAAATACGGGGCTCCGGAAATAATGTGAATTTCGTACACTCGAGCGGCGGAATCGACGACGGGTCTGAAATTTAGCGCTTGGGGCGCCAGCGGCGTAATGACTACGGCGTCCAGCTCGTCGCGCAGAATCGGACCTCCGGCGGAAAGAGAATGCCCGGTGGAACCGACCGGCGAGGATATAATCAGCCCGTCGCCGCGAAAAGCCGAGACGAGCGTTCCGTCGACGAACAGTTCAAATTTACGCACGGAGAAAGGATAGCCGCCCATAACGACCGTTTCGTTCACGACAAGACAACTGCCCGCGCAATAACGCGCTTCGTTGGATTCCGCAAATCGACTCGACGGATAGACGGGCTTGCATACCGAGCTAAGTTTAGACTGACTCTCGTCAAAATCGACTTCCGATTTCGCGTTTGTCTTACTTTTCCATAACGAACAAATAAAAAGGGTTTGTTCGCGCGCGGTAAAGCGATCAAAGGCGGGCGAGAGTAGAAAAGGAACCAATTCGTTGGGATCGACGCTTGAAAGAAATCCAAGCGCGCCCAAGTTGACGGCTAGGATCGGAAGTTGATTTTCGCCCATTTGGCGCGCGGCGCGCAAAACGGAGCCGTCTCCGCCGAAGACGATCGCCAGATCCGCTTCCACGTTCGCCAGATTTTTTTCGTTGTTAAAGTCGACAAGCGCCACGTCGAGGTATCGCGCAATTTCGGGACGCAACTTCGCCACGCCCTCCAAAACGCCTTCGCGCGCGCCGTTGCCCAAAAGCACGGCGCGCTTTCTCTTTTTCGTCTCGCTTGCTCGAATTTGCAAATCGCTCAACAGATACCGCGCTTTCTTTCGTATTCTTTGATTTTGTCTTCAAAACGAAGAGTCAGTCCGACGTCGTCCCAGCCGTTCAAGAGGCAGTCTCGTCTGAAATCGTCGATTTCAAAGGAAATTTCGAGTCCGTAATCGTCCGAAACGATTTTGTTTTGAAGATCGACGTTCAGGCTATACGGCTTATATTTCGCCTCGCGCTGGAACAATTCCTCGATTTGCTCTTCCGACAACTTGACGGGCAAGTATCCGTTTTTAAAGGAATTGTTGTAGAAAATATCCGCGTAACTCGACGCCAAAATCACGCGAAAACCGTAGTCTGCGATCGCCCAAGGCGCGTGTTCGCGACTCGAACCGCAGCCGAAATTTCGTCGCGCGAGCAGAATCGTGGCGTCTCGATAATCGGGACGATTCAATTCAAATTCGGGGTTTTCTTCGTATTCGTCGTTCAAATAACGCCAGTCGAAGAAAAGAAACTTGCCAAAGCCGCTACGTTCCACGCGTTTGAGGAACTGTTTGGGCACAAGCTGGTCGGTGTCGATATCGCTACGATCCATAGGAACGACAAGACCGCGATGTTGAACAAAAGCATTCATTTTTTTACCGCCTTAGTATCCGTGTTTTCAGCCTATGATTTTTGCGTTATTTGTAGTTCCAATCGCGAATATCGACAAAACGTCCGGCGATGGCCGCCGCAGCAGCCATCGCGGGCGAAACAAGGTGCGTGCGTCCTCCTTTGCCCATTCGTCCTTCAAAGTTGCGATTGCTCGTGCCCGCGCAACGCTCGCCCGGCTGGAGCCGATCAGGATTCATCGCCAAGCACATGCTGCAACCCGGCTCGCGCCATTCGAATCCTGCGTCTTTGAAAATTTTGTCGAGTCCTTCGGCTTCCGCTTGCTTCTTGACGATTCCGCTTCCGGGCACGGCGATCGCGCGAATACCTTCCGCCAGTTTGTAGCCTTTGACGACGGCGGCGGCGGCGCGGAAGTCTTCGATTCGACCGTTGGTGCAAGACCCGATGAAAACCCAGTCCAATTTAATCGAGGTAATTGGCGCGCCCGGCTGAAGGTTCATATATTCGAGCGCGGCTTTTGCCATTT
>JAZRWW010000298.1:0-12100 GCA_045599865.1 Thermoguttaceae bacterium | reverse complement strand
CGTTCAAGTCGATATGAGCGAGTATATGGAAAAGCACAACGTCAGCAGACTAGTCGGCGCGCCTCCGGGATACGTCGGACACGACGAAGGAGGACAGTTGACCGAAAAAATACGGCGACGTCCCTACTCCGTCGTCCTGCTCGACGAAATCGAAAAGGCTCACCCGGACGTTTACAACATTCTTCTCCAAGTTTTGGAAGAAGGACGTTTAACCGACAGTTTCGGACGAGTCGTCGATTTCCGCAACACGATCGTCATTATGACGACGAACGCGGGCGCCGAAGCGATCAAGAACGAGTCGGCTTTCGGGTTCCAGCGTCCCGACGGCGACGCTTCCTACGCCAGTATGAAGAGCCGCGTCAACGACGAAATCGAGCGCGTTTTCCGTCCTGAATTCATCAATCGTTTCAACGACGTCATCGTTTTCAGACACTTGACTGAAAACGATCTTGTCGGCGTCGTCGATATGGAATTGAAAAAACTTCGCGATCGTTTGATTGAAAAGCGGCTGTGTTTGCTCGTTTCCGACGACGCCAAGAAAACGCTCGTCAAGCGCGGGAGTAATCTTGATTTCGGCGCGCGTCCTTTGCGGCGCGCTATCGAGTCGAATTTGGAAGACCCGCTTTCCGAAAACTTGCTAAGCGGAATTTTCGACGGAAGCGACGCGATCTACGTCGAAACGGAAGAAACTGAAGAACCGATCAATAGTTTAGAAAACGCTTACGACTCCTTGGACGACGAAACGAAACGCAAGAAGATTGTCTTCAAAGCGAAGAAACTCGACGAACTTACGTCCGAAGAAAAAGAGTCGGAAATCGTGAAAAATTTCCGCGAAAAGCTAGCCGCTAAAGACGCCGCTAAAGAGGAAGCCAAAAAGGACGACGCCAAGAAAAAAGGCGACGCTAAGAGAAAGGATGGCGAAAAGAAGGACGGCGAATCCAAAGACGGGCTCGATCTCTCGAAGGATTAAACGCCGCAGAACGCCAAATTGACGCGTCGATCGATCGTCGACGCGTTTTTTGGGGATTCGCGTCAAGAAGCTAAAAAAAGCGACGCTCCACGAAAAGAGCGTCGCTTTTTTACTTTTGGAAGGTTCGCGAACCGTTTGGCGTCAAAGCCCTTCGTTGGTCGACAATTTGTTCATTTTCTTCATAATTCGCTTCATTTGCGCCAAAATCGCCGAATGCATTTGACTGACGCGACTCTCGCTAAGATTCAACACGGCGCCGATTTCTTTCATCGTCATTTCTTCGAAGTAATACATAATGACGATCAGACGCTCGTCGTTTTTCAGATTCTGCATACATTTGCGAATGACGTCCTTACGTTCCAAATTCTGCGAAGGACAAGCGGCGCGCGCGTCGGGTAAGACGTCCGCCTCGGAAGCGTCTCCGTCCCCGGATTGATCGTTCCATTTTTTGTCGAGACTCGACATATTGACGCGACTTGAATCGACGATCGTTTGGCGCACGTCTTCGATCGGCTGTTCAAGAAAGACCGCAAGTTCTTCTTCGGTAGGACGGCGTCCGAACGTGCCGACGAGAACTTTATCCGCCTCGTTCAATTTCGAAGTCTTCGAACGCACCATTCTTGGCGCCCAGTCCATCGAACGTAATTCGTCGAGCATAGCGCCCTGCACGCGCGGAATGCAGAACGTCTCAAATTTAACGCCCCTTTCAGGCTCAAAGGCTTTAATCGCGTCGATCAAACCGACGGAACCCGCCGAAACTAAATCGTCAAGTTCGATTTCGTGAGGCAGACGCGAACGAATTCGCTCCGCCCGTTTTCGAACCAGAGGCATATACCGTTCGACAATGCAATTCCGAGAATCTACGTCGTTGGGATTGCCCTTGTAGGCTTCCCAAAGTTCGCTATACGCCAATCCAGAGTTCAACTCGATCGTCGCGGTTTGATCATCCATGCTCAAAATCCCAAAATTAAATAAAACGCTCGCCCGTTATCCTTGCCGATCCAACGACGAAACGCTGGAAACGTTCCAAAAGCATACGGAGGATAACAAAATTTTTCATTTTGGAAAAGACGAAATTCGCGTTCCCCGTCGACAACTACAAGTTCTTAACGTCAAACGATTTGCAACGCAAAAGTCAAACGAAACGAATTCTTTTATAACTCGTTGATTTGTCGTCGGTTGCAACGTTTGCGTCGAAGTCGTTAAAAACTCGGTTCCGCAGTAAAAATTTCATAAAAAACAAAAAAATATCTAAAGTTCGCGCTTGTTTTTGCCGACAAGAGGAACCCTAACCGCCTTCAAAAGCAAACTGCCATACGAGCGACGGACAATCAAAACCGTCCGTGTCGAGTTTATCGGGAAATAAACGTCAAAAAGAACATTGATACGAACAAAAAATCCGTTTCTTTTTCGAACCGAACGCCGAATAAAACAAAAAAAAAAGAAACGACAATTTAAACGCTTCTTCCTATTTTTTGTTTTTTTTAGACGCGCTAACGACCTCAACCTCCGTCTCAAGGAACGATCGCTTAAAAAAATGGAAGAAAACGCGAATTGTTAATAAAAAAATAAAGAAAAACGAAACCAACGAGCAGAAAACGACGTTAAAATAAAATGGGAAAGCGCTTTCATTACGACGGGCTCGAGACATAACAATACGCAAGGAGCTTAAAAATGGACTATCAACCTTTCGACGCGACGTCGCCTTCGTCGTTCCTACGCCGCCTGATTCGATCGATCTTAGTTCCGGCGCTTGTCCTTTCGAGCGCGTTCCTATCCTTTGCGCAAGAACGCGTTCCCTCCGATCAGATCGCCGAACTGAACGAAACGACGGACAAATGCGACGTCCTTATCGATACGAGGCATGCGCACGATTTTTCCAATTATCCGTTGACGATCGACGATCGATTTTATCATCGTATTTACTCCTTCAACAAAGCGTTTAGTCGTCTGCAAGATCGGGGCGTCGTCGTCGCGAAATACTCGCGCGACGTTCCCATAGACGCGGAAACGCTGGCGCGTTGCAAAACGTTGTTTCTCAATCTTCCCTCGGGCGACAAATCGCCGTTCTTCGTTTCGGAAATTTTAGCGATCGTCGATTTTGTCAAAAAAGGCGGTTCGGTCTTCTTTATCGTCGACCATACGAATTGTTATTTTCATCAGTCGCGTTTAGCTCCGCTCTTTTGCGAACTCGACGTCGCGCCCCAATATTACGGCGTCTGCGACGCGACTCAAAATCTGGGCGAAGGATTCGGCTGGATTTACTTCAATAAATTTACAAAGTCGCCTATTACGCAAGGTTTGCGTCAAATAGCGTTTCAAACGGGCGGCGGCGTCGATCCGCGCGACGCCGTCGTCTGGTCAAGCGAAGACTCGTGGCAAGACAAAGCCGGAATGCCGATTTACGGAGAAACCGACCTCGCGTATTTTGGCAATTTCGCGCGCGACGAAGACGAGCCGGTCGGTTCCAGCGGCGCCGTCTCCGCAAAGAAATTCGGACAAGGAAAAATCGTCGTCGTCGGAGATCAAAATCTCTTTTCCGCCTTTTTCTTGCAGTACCTCGACAATTATCGCCTGTGGCTCAATATTTTTGCTTGGACCCTGGACCGTCCCGATCTTGCCGACGTCAAAACGTATTTCGAAGGCGCCCGTAAAGAACGGACGTTGTTATGCTGGGAAGAATTGAAAAAAAACGCTAAAAGATTTGGCAATCCCGATTCTAACGGATATTATCACGTCTATACGGAACTGTGCCGTCGTTACAACGTCTTTTGTACCGCAAACGACGATTCTGATTTGGGCTTGGAAGCCGACGCGTTGTTATGGATAGGAGGCGGCGCGGAAATTTCGCAACTTGGCGTCGATTTGGGCGTCAAGCAGTTGAAACGGGGCAAGACGCTAATCGCGCTCGATCCGGCAAAGGACGTCGTAAACGACAAGTCCTCGGGCGTTGCGAAAGTTTTGCAAGCGACGCGCGCGAAAAGCAAAGCTCAAAACGCGAACGCCGAAACAAACGACGCTCCGTCGCTCAAAAAACGCGTCGAACGATTCGAAACGCCGACGGGTGGGCGCCTCGTTCTCTTGCGCGGATACGGTTCCTTCGACAATTCGGAATTGCCGCGCCCCGAGGAAAAACTGTCGCTCTTTCAACAAGAAAATCTCAACGCGTTGCTTCGAGAGATCGACGCCGCCCTAAAATAAAGGGGACGGAACACTTGCGAGAAAGGTTCGAGCGTCGAGCGTCGCTATTCGTTTGGAACGACTAGAATTTCCTGAGTCTCGTCGACCTGTTCGTCGGGCGCGGCGTCGTTTTTGTTTTGCACGCCTAGTTGCGACTCGATGATTTTTGCGGACATAACGGCGCCAAAATTCTCCTCAAAGGCGCTAGGAACCGCTACTTTGCCGGTCGCTTTACGAAAGATATCCAAACCGATCGTACTGACCGCATAATCAAACGAACGAAGCAAAATGGGAAAAACCACAAATATGGCGATAAGGACGCCGACGACGCAGGGAATGGCGACGTCTAACAACGCGTCGCTCTTACGCCGTTTATTGGACGCGCGATTCTTTTCGTGTAAAACGCTTTGTTCGTAACGCCGCGGCAAAAATAAGCCTCCCACGCCAATAGCGGCGCGTCCCACAAGCACGACGGGCGCGCTTGCGACATAAAAGACGCCTTCGAGAATCTGAAACGCCGCGTTCGGTTTTGTCCCTCTCTTTCTCGTTTTTTGGAGCGACTCGTCCCAATCTTCCCAGTAAAATTCGTCAAGTTCCAACGGCGTGGGCGCGTGTCCGAGCAATTCGGCAAGACGTCGGTCTTCGGCGCTTAACGTCGGTCCGTATTCTTCGGCGTCTTTAATCGCCGCGTCGTCGGAAGCGTAATACGAATCCGCCTGTTGAGGAACGATAAGCGCGTTCTGCAACAACGTCTCGTCCGCCTCCTCCGCGACGGACTCGCAGGGCTCTAAAAGTTCCGGCTCCGGCTCGTCTTTTGACTGCGGAGCGGAAAGTTCAGGCGCGACGTATTCGGGCGCGCTCGAAGTCGACGTCTCGACGTCGAACGGCGCGACGGGATAAGCGAACGTGGGTCGACTTTTCGGCGAGTTCGAAATAGATTCCGCCGTATCGGACGCGGAAATCGATCCTTCGACGTCCGAAGACTCCGTTTCCGAAAGTTCCGTTTCGGGATAAGGAACTGCCTCGCTAACGGAAGACGATTCGTCGTCGACGATCGAAGGAGTTTCGGCAACGACAGAGGATTCTTCCGCCAAAAGTTCCGTTTCGGGATAAGGAACTGCCTCGCTAACGGAAGACGCCGCCTCTTCGACGCGCGAAGGAGTTTCGGCAACGACGGAGGATTCTTCCGCCAAAAGTTCCGTTTCGGGATAAGGAACTGCCTCGCTAACTGAAGACGTTTCGTCGTCGACGCTCGAAGACGTTTCTGCAACGTCCGAGGATTCTTCCTCCAAAAGTTCCGTTTCGGGATAAGGAACTGCGCCGCAAACGGAAGACGCCGCCTCTTCGACGCTCAAAGGAGTTTCGGCAACGGTGGAAGGCTCTTCCTCCAAAAGTTCCGTTTCGGGATAAGGAACTGCCTCGCAAACGAAAGACGATTCGTCGTCGATGATCGAAGACGTTTCGGCAACGTCCGAGGATTCTTCCGCCAAAAGTTCCGTTTCGGGATAAGGAACTGCCTCGCAAACGGAAGACGATTCGTCTTCGACGCTCGAAGGAGTTTCTGCAACGTCCGAGGATTCTTCCTCCAAAAGTTCCGTTTCGGGATAAGGAACTGCCTCGCAAACGGAAGACGCTTCGTCGTCGACGATCAAAGACGTTTCGGCAACGGCGGAAGGCGCTTCCGCCAAAAGTTCCGTTTCGGGATAAGGAACTGCCTCGGAAACGGAAGACGTTTCGTCGTCGACGTTCGAAGTCGTTTCGGCAACGTCCGAGGATTCTTCCGCCAAAAGTTCCGTTTCGGGATAAGGAACTGCCTCGCAAACGGAAGACGCCGCGTCTTCGACGGCTTCGATCGTCCGTTCGAGCGTTTCTTCAGTCGCGCTTGTCGGCGTGTTATTTTCCAATGCGTTTTCGACGCGGCGTTTGAGTCTCCAATCCGACGCGGAGGACGCGAAAGGCAACGACGCGACAAGATAGGCGACCGGCGAGTCGACGCAACCAAGCGTCCAGAACGACGTTTCGACCAACGAAGGCGCGACGTCGACTCCGAGAAAATCGGCGTCGATCGTTCCGCGACATAACGCGACGTTTCCCCGTTCGGCGTTTGGAAACGCGGTAAAACGCTCTTCCGCGCGATCAACGGTCGATTCAACCGACGCGCGCGTGAAAAAACCGGCGAAACTTCGCCGACCGCCCCTTAAACTGAACGAAACGGAATCCTCGACGCTCGAACAGAACGCGCTAAAAGCAATTTTGGAACGTAAGACGCGCGCGCAAACGACCAACGAGGAGGAAGAATCGGGTATCGAATCGACAAAATCGAACGACGCGCGACTCAAAACGACGCGCTCGCCCAAAACGGGAACCGACGCCTCGACGCGACTCGACCGACGGCGCGTTTTTTCTTGTTCGTCCGAATTCGCGACGGCGTGTTTGAACGTGAACCCAAAAGCGTCGGCGCGCGTCGGCGCTTGGGCTTGTTTCGGTATGAATTCAAACGGTTTGCGGCGTCGAACGGGCAGACTGGAAGTTCGCACCTCGACGTCGTACAGAGAAACGGCTCTTGAAGATTTTTTGTCGACGTCGGAGCGCGTTTCGTTCGCTTGATTTTGGACGTCGTTGAGATTAGAAGATTCTTCCGACTTGACGTCTCGGCGTCGATCGCTTGTCTGAACGACGGAAACGGGCTTGATTTCCGCGTTTTTAGCTTTTTTTCGAGACTTCGCAACGGCTCTTTCTCGAGCTTCGGCGTTCTCGTTGGCAAAACTGGCGAATGCGTCGGACAGTAGAGAATCCCAAGAAGCGCGCTTCGAGTTCTCGCCGGAGGACGAAATAGAATCTTCGTTCGACTTTTCTTCGGGCGCTTCGTCGGTAGAAACGCTCGCGACGGACGTTTTTTCCGTCTGTTCTTTCTTTTCGTCGGTAGGATCGTCGACTTTAGTTTCCGCACGAACGGCGCTAAAGGCGGACGATGCGGACGTATGCAAACGTCGTTGAAACGCGTTAGGCAATCCGCGCAAATTGGGAAAAGAACCAACGTCGGATAATTCGCGACGCAACGTCTCGAGCGTTTGAGCCAATTCCGAGTCGACGCGCGCTTGTTTCTCAACGGCTTCGGCCTCGGCTTGACTCAAACGACCAAGAATATAGCCGATCAAGACGTCGCGATTCGAAACGTTCACTTCTTTCCGACTTCGCGCGAATGCGCAAAGACGCCCCCAAAGACAAGTTGCGCGTCAAATCGATTTATTCGACGCGACTCGCCAAAATTATCGTAAAAACTCGATCTTTCGTCGGGGCGATTTCTCTCCTCGACTCAAAACGCCGCGCAACGCTTAGGCGCGCTCGCAGAACCTTCAAGCATATGGAATCGCAACAACTTGGCGCCGCGCGCGACTCGTTGCGAAATCGTCGCCGCCGTCACGTTCAATATCTTGGAAGCCCCTTGAAACGTCATCCCTTGGTAAAACACAAGTTCGATCGCCTGCTGCAAACGAGTCGGCAATCTTTTCAACGCGTTGCGCAACGCGACGACAAGTTCGCGACGTTCCAATTCGCTCGACGGATCCGACGCTCCTTGATCGGCAAATTCCGACTCGCCTAAAAAAGTTCCGTCTTCGGATTCGCACGGCGCGTCCAAGGAAAAAGCGCGCCGCGCGTCGCGATTCGCTCGCAAAACGTCGACGACCTGCGACGCCGCGACTCGATACGCCCAAGGACGAAAAGGTCGCGCGGGATCGTAGGAAGCGCGTCTTCTCCACAATCGAACAAAAGTCGATTGCAACGCTTCTTCAAGCATATCGGGCGACAAATCAAACCGTTTCCCAAAATAACGAGCGAACACGGGACGATAACGTCGTACCAACTCTTCAAAACGCCTCGCGTCGTCAAGTTCGAAATCGCCGACTTCGGAACGTTCGGAAAAAAGTTCTTCGTCGGTAAGTTCTGCCAAAAAGGAGTCGCGCGCGCGGGAATTCAACAAGGCGTTCATTTTTACCTACCTAGGGCGGTCGAATCGATCCAAACCGAAGCTCGCAAGGAGCCCGACGTCAAGACGGAATCCGACGGGGGTTAGTATACAAAGGAAACGACGTTTGGACAAAGCCTATTTCCACTTTTTTCTGTAAAAAAGCAAAAATTTTTAAACTTCGTCAAAACGCTCTTATTCCATTTAGCCAACGGAACTATACTGAAAAAGCTCGTCGTAACAAACGCGACATAGGACGTCGTCGGGGGGAAATCGACGCCGTAGGTCGCAACTTGTCGCGTTCCCAAGGGGCGAAAGTTGTTGAAACGTTTGCGACAAGAGAAAAAATGCGATAAATTCCCTCAAGTCGGCGTCACATAGTACGAAAACGGCGAGCAAAAAACTACAGAAAAATCAAAAAAAAGACGTTTTTTCCCCTAAAGTTTTCTTCGAAGGCGCCGAACGACCAAAACGACGACGGAAAATCTCCGTAAAGAATACAAATCGATATTCTCTCCTAAAAAGTCAAAATTTCTCCGCCGACTTCCGCCAATAGAAACTGCTATGGCGTCTTTCTCAAAAAAACGGTAGCATATCGAAACGGCGATCTTCCCTTACGGCGTAGTCGGGAAAAGGCGCGTTCCAAACTTCCAGAAGGTCAAGCAAAGTGCGAAGCGACGACGGCAAAATATCGAGTTTACGACGTTCAAAAAGAGACGTCGCGATCATAGCGACGTTGTTTCTTAGCGTCGTCGCCTTTTCTTCTTACGGTTGCAACGGCGTTCGGCGTCGTTTGACCATACGCACCGATCCGCCGGGCGCGATCGTCTACTTGAACGACAAAGAATTAGGACGCGCGCCGATCTCAAAAAATTTCGTCTATTCCGGCGCGTACAAGATACGCTGTTATAAAGAAGGGTACGAGATGGAGGAACGGCTCTATAAAGCCGGAACGCCTTGGTATCTCTATCCGGGCTTCGACTTCTTTTCGGAAAATTTCACGCCGGGCGAACTGCGCGACGAACAGACGTGCAATATAGAATTGACGCCCAAGAGAACCGTGCCCGACGACGAACTCTTTGAAGAAGCGACAAAACTGCGCGAAGAAGCTCATAATAATTCGCAAATTAAATACGGCTCGAGCGCGTCTGGACGCTGATTCAATACGCTTGGCGTTAAATTTTACGCGTTTTCTACTCAAAAAAACGTCTTCTTTGAAAAAAATTGTCGGCGCCCCTTGCGTTAGAAAAAAATCTTTGTAGAATTTTACCCAAACCTTGAACAACTAGGAGCGTGCGGAGCGCCTCCCTCGTTGCTCGACCTTTTTATTAGGTCGAAGGTCGTTCTTTCGACGGCCGTTCAAGACGACAATTCGCCAAAACGGTTTGTCCGTTTCCTTTCGCGCAAACAGTTGCGTTTCGTTTGTACGTTTTGCGCCGCTTGTGCGGTTTATATTGAGATTTGTTTCTCTTTGCGTTTTTGTCGTATTCGTTTCTTGTTGCGAGGTTCGTCCTTTATTGGAACGCCGTCAAATGTTGAGAAACGAAATAGTTTTCCGCAAAAAAAGCGTCGTTTCAACGGCGAAGTCAGGTAGTTTGAATAGATTTAAAGTGAAAAGGTTGCCGCGATGGAAAGAAAAATGACATTAACGCACAAAACGTTTATGGCCAAACCCGGCGAAGTCGAACAAAAATGGTACGTCGTCGACGCCGCCGATAAAGTCGTCGGTCGTCTCGCCAGCGATATTGCGATGATTCTGATGGGCAAACACCGCCCGACGTACACGCCTCACTGCGACACGGGCGATTACGTGATCGTCACGAACGTCGATAAAGTCGTCTTCACCGGCAATAAATGGGAAGGCAAACGCTACACTTGGACGACTGGTTACACTCGCCTTCGAAGCGAATCGGCGGGCGAACGTCTTGCGCGTCGTCCCGAACTGATCCTTCGCGAAGCCGTTCGTCGTATGCTTCCGAAAAACAAGCTTGCCGTCAAAATGTTGAACAAGCTCAAGTTGTACACTTCCGACCAACAGCACCCGCATCAAGCGCAAAAGCCGGAAGTTCTCGAATTGGGTCTCAAGAAGTAATTAGCGAACAAGACTTGTTTTTTCGACGATAGCATTTTCGACGATAAAGGAATATAAAAATGATGATTAAACGCGGCAACTACGTTATCGAAGGCAACGGCAAGAACGATAAATTGGGAACTGGTCGTCGTAAGACCGCGATCGCGCGCGTTCGTATTCGTCCCGGTCAAGGGCGCATCAGCGTCAATGATCGCGAATTCGAAGAATTCTTCCGTTCGCTTCAACTCCGTAATTCCGTCCTTGCGCCCCTTGTCGCGACGGAAAAACGCGAATCCGTCGACGTCGTGATCACCGTTTGCGGCGGCGGAACGACCGGTCAAGCGGACGCTTGCAAACTCGGCATAGCGCGCGCGCTCAAGGAATACGATCCCGAATGCGAGCCCGTCCTTCGCGAAAAGAGCTTGCTGACCCGCGACGCTCGCGAAGTCGAACGTAAAAAGTACGGTCTCCGCAAAGCTCGTCGCGGAACCCAATTCTCGAAACGTTAATTTCGTTTGGAGAAACCAGAGAACGCTTGCCGCTTGATTCGAGCGCGATCGGCATCGTCTTGCGCGTATGACAAAAAAACTCGTCTTCGTTGGAAGGCGAGTTTTTTTTGTATTCGTTTATGGTAAACCGCCGCATTTAACGCGGCGGTTGAGTTGGAACGAATCCTTACGCGTCGTTTGCGGAAGCGTCGGCAATAATTCGTTCGATCATACGTTTCACAAACGCGTTCACGTCGATCCTTGGTCAAGCTCATCTCTAACGCCTTTATTTGATAAAAAGACGACGTTAATTTAATACTGTACTTTCCCCACTTTTTAAGAAATAAGGAAAAAATCCCCCCAAATTGAGGTATACAAAAAAGGACTCGTTTAGTATTGTAGACAAAAACACACAACCCTACAATCCTAGCGAGTCCCCAATGCGTGAAACTTTCGTCCCACACGACTTTATTATAACGATCCAAAACGTCCTTAGCAAGGGGTTGCGTTATTGGTTTGTCGAGATTTTTTTCTCAGCCTTAACGGTTTGCGGAACAGTTTCGTCTTGGATACGTAACTCTCACGAAGAGAAGCGTTACCGTAAGTTTTATCGTTATCTTCAACGTCTCGGACGATTCGACGAAAGGATACAAAACGCCTATGGGGCTTGGCTTGTTTACTTTTTTAAAGACTTCTTGCAAAAAGAAAAAGTTGTTCGTTTAGCGCTCGACGACACGCCAATCAAACGATACGGTCCCAAAATCGAAGGAGCTGGACGTATGCACGATCCGACTAATGTAGCCGATAAAAAAGCAAAGTGTTACGGACATTCTTGGGTTGTGCTTTCGCTAATCGTTAACCATCCGAAATGGGGTTCGCTTAACTTGCCGTTACGTTGGAGGTTTTATGTTCCCCAAAAAAATTTGGAAGAAATCGACGAAGCAATTCGACCCGAGTTTCAAACGAAACTTAAAATAGGAGAGGAACTTGTAGGACGTTCTTTAGCAACAATTAGAAAAGTAACGGACAATCAAATTCAAGTAGCGTTTGACAGCGGTTATGTTTCCGTCAAATTATTCCAAGCGCTGGACGAGTTGGGCGTCAAAGTCGTTACTCGATTAAAAAATAACACAAATTTTTACAAACTTCCTGAACCGCCTGCAAAGGCGAAACGTGGACGCCCTCGTATTTACGGCGACGGTTTTAAACTGAAAGATTGGATCGAAAACAAACAATGTGAAACGTTTAGAGAACCTTTGCAACAATACGGCGGAGTCAGAAAGGTCGAGTTTAAAACGATGATCGCAACGACGCGAATAACGAACGGTCGCCCGATTCGTTTGGTTCTGAGTCGATATATTGACGACGCTAACGCTAAAGATTGGCGAGTTTTTGCGTCGACGGATTTGAACGCGACGCCGCAA
>JAZRWW010000297.1:0-8736 GCA_045599865.1 Thermoguttaceae bacterium | reverse complement strand
CGAGAGTCTCGTAAAATTCCGCCCATCCGCCTGCAATGCAGGCGGCTTTCGCGCGTTTTTCGCTTCTGCGAAAAACGAATCCCCGAACGACGCTTTCATTAAGTTCAACCGTCGAATTTTCGGGAATACTTTTCGTGAACGATTACTTGATTTTAAAGGAACGACGTAATAACTGATCGTCGCGTTTTTACCGCGCCGTTGAAACGTTTTTTTTCCTCGTCGTGCGATCAACGTTTTGCGAACCGACGCCATCCGCCGGTATGTAACCGGCGGCTTCCACGCCCGGCTTTCGCCGGGGGATACGAACCCGACGTTTTTTACTGCGGGCGTCGCGTTTCAAAACGCTAAAATATTACAAATTTTCACGATTAACATACTAGAAAGCGCCGACAATGAAAAATTTATTTTCAGGTAAAAGACCGTCAGAGTCGAATAATAAACCCTCAGGGGCGAATTTACCGAGTTGGCGCGACGTAGTTGAGCCTCGTCGAGACGTTTCGAGCGGAACCTATCAAGACGCGGACTTTGCGGCCGATTTAAACGACGTCGTACTTGAGCGCGCCGCCGACATATA
This sequence comes from Thermoguttaceae bacterium, assembly GCA_045599865.1. Classification (GTDB taxonomy): domain Bacteria; phylum Planctomycetota; class Planctomycetia; order Pirellulales; family Thermoguttaceae; genus RUG369. The sequence continues at coordinate 8,162 of JAZRWW010000297.1, read as the reverse complement.
CCAGAAGCCGACGGAATTTTTTTCGCGGACGTATTTGACGAAGGGCATGAGGGATTTTTTAGCTCAGGCGGTCAAACGCGTTTCCGGGCTTGACGGCGACCCCGTAATTCAGTTGAAGACGTCGTTCGGAGGCGGCAAAACGCACAGTATGCTCGCTCTTTATCATCTATTGCGCAATCCTGATAAAACGGGCGAAATGGGGTGCGAATCCGTATTGAGCGAAGCGGGCGTCGTTTCGATTCCAAAGACGAACGTCGCCGTCGTCGTCGGCACGGCTATCGATCCTTTTGGCAAGACGATTTGGGGCGAGATCGTTCGTCAGTTGGCGCGCAACGCGGGCAAGGAAGAATTGTTCGACTCGATTAAAGAATCGAATCGTCTTGGAATTTCTCCCGGTTCCGAGCGCTTGCGCGAGATTTTCGACGCTTGCAGTCCCTGTTTGATTTTGATCGACGAGCTGGTCGCTTACGGACGAAAACTCTACAATCCCGAGGAAGGTAAAAAGAAAACGAGGACGCGTTTCGAGTCCTTTACGTCCTTTTTGCAAGAGTTGACGGAAGCGATTAAATCGAGTAAAAACAGCGTTTTAGTGGCGTCGATACCCGAGTCGAAAATCGAGCTTGGCGGCGTGGGCGGCGAAATTGTCTTGAAGATGATCGAAAAGAATTTCGGACGAGTCGAGACGGTTTGGAAGCCGATCGAAGAAGAGGAAGGCTTTGAGATCGTTCGAAGTCGACTCTTCAAACCTTGCGACAAAAAGCGCGAAAGCGAACACGTTTGCGCCGTTTACTCGCGAATGTACGACGCGCGAGCCGATTCTTTTCCCGTAAACGCGAAAAGCTCCGATTATTATGAACGCTTGACGCGTTGTTACCCGTTCCACCCGGAATTTTTCGACGCGCTTTACAAGGAATGGTCGACGCTCGAAAAGTTCCAACGAACGCGCGGCGTCTTGCGTTTGGCGGCGAAAATCGTTCAAGAGTTGTGGAAGCGGGGCGACAAGAGCCCTCTTATCGCGCCCGGTTGGATTCCGTTTGATTCTTCGGAAGTTCGTCAGGAATTTTTAAAATATTTGCCCGAATCAAACGTTTGGCAAACGATTCTCGAAAGCGAAGTCGACGGGAAGAACGCGGAATCGGTCAAACTCGATAGCGAACACGGTAATTTCGGGCAATACAACGCTTCGCGTCGGGTCGCGCGCGCGGTTTTTCTTCGAACCGCGCCCCAGTCGCGCGAACAGGGTACGACGCGCGGCGTCAAAACGCCGCAAGTTTTGCTCGGCGTCGTCGAGCCCGACGAACAAGACAAAGCGCATATTTTCAAGGACGCGTTGAGCGCGTTGCGCATGCGTTCGTCTTATTTGTATAGCGCCGAGGCCGATTCGACTTATTATTACGACTCGCGCCCTTCGTTGCGTAAAAAGATGCAAGAGCGCGCGCAGAAAATCGATTCTAGAGACGTCGAAAAGGTCGTCGTCGAGCGTCTTGGCAAGAGTCTGAAATCAAGATACGGAACCCCTTGTTTCGCGGGCGTTCATATCTGCCCCGAATCGTCGTCCGACGTTCCCGACGACGATTCGACGCGTTTGGTCGTTTTGGGCTTGTCGAAGACGCATAATAAAACGTTGGGCGAAGAGAGCCTCGCCGTCAAAGAAGCGTCGAAAATTTTGAACTATCGGGGCGAGACGCCTCGCGTTCGAAAAAACGTTCTCGCGTTTGTCGCGCCGAACGACAGTAGGGCGGAATCGTTGCGCGAATCGATTAAAAATTATCTCGCTTGGGGATCGATTTTGAAGGATTCGACCGAATTGAATTTAGACGAGAGCCAAAAAGCGGAGGCGCGTCGAGGAGAAGAACAAGACTCCAAGACGGTCGACGCTCGAATCAACGAGACGTACGGCGTTTTGCTGACTCCGCGCATAGACGTCGACGCCGATTTGAGCCGCATAGTCTGGGACGCGAACGCGCTTGACGCCGGGGATATGCGACTCGACGCCAAAGCCGAACGCGCGATGAAGGAAAACGAAACGTTGATCTTCGACTGGGCGCCTCTGTTCTTGAAAGCGGAACTTGACAAATACCTATGGAACGGAACGGAGAAGAACGACGTTTTGGTCGCCGACGTCTGGGATTATTTGACGACTTACTGTTACGCGCCCCGATTGAAGAATTTTAGCGTTTTGCAAAAAACGATTGAGAAAGGACTTGACGCGAATTTATTTGCGATCGCTTCCAAGCGCGCCGAGGACGAATACGTCGGCTTGCAATTTAGCGGACGCGTCGCGAATATCGATAAAAAAACGATTCTGGTTAAGCGCGAAGTCGCGCAAAAGCAAATCGAAAGGGAAGAGGCGAAGAACGCGACTCAAACGCCGACGATCAAGTCCGTCGCGAAGACGAGCGGAGGCGCGTCCGTCGGTTCGAATTCGTCCGTCGCGCCGACGCCGCCCGTGCCGCGCGACGTTCGATCTGTAAAACGTCTTTCGACGTTTTATCGCGGGGAAGCGACGTTGAATTCGCTTCGACCCGTCAAAGATTTGGATCAAATCCAGAAGGAAATAATCGAGCGTTTTCCCGTCGGCGCCAAAGTTACGTTGCTTTTGACGATCGACGCGCAATTTCCCGAGGGAATTAGCCCTGAAAACAAGAGCGTCGTCGCGGCGAATAGTTCGACGTTGAAGGTCGATTGCGAATTTGGCGGGGAGGATTCAGAATAAGGTTTGAAGCGGTCGGCGCGTTGATTTTCAAGTCCTGCTTTTCGCGCCCGCGTCTTACGACGCGGTGGAACGCGTTTGTTTGCGATTTCGTTGCGGACGTTGGGATTGACTAGTCAACTGCAGGATTTAGAATAGAGTATGGAGCGAACCCCGCCCGTAAGGCGGGCGTGGAACCCGCCGATTACATATCGGCGGACGCCTTCATTACCAAAAAACTATGATATTAAACGAACCGTTGAAACGTTCGGTATTTTTTCCGCGTCGCGTGATCAACGTTTTGCGAACCGACGCCATCCGCCGGTATATAACCGGCGCCTTCCACGCCCGCGTCTTACGACGCGGGAAGCGCTTCGTCGGTTTTTGCGCGTCGTCTTGTTCCTCTCTGAACGCCGAATTTCATTCGTCGGCTTTTCGTGAGCGATTACTGTAAAGACGAGCGTCAATATGTTCATTTTTAAGTATTTGTCGTTATGTCTTGTATTTCCTGCGAGGGAGCTAGAATGTCGTTTTCCTTCCTAAAAGTCGTCCAAAAAGTTTGGCGTATTAATCGGCGCGTTCAAATTTTCGCCGCGCTACTGTTCCTAATCGTTGTAAACGCGTCGTTTTTGCGCGCTTCGGACGATCCTCGTTCGCTCTTCCTTTCGGAAGATTTTTTCGACGTTTTTTACGACGCGCCCGAGAGCGTCGACTTGCTTGATTTCGGCGCCGACGGGAAAGAGATCGCGGCGCCGTTCGGTTCCGATCTTTACGCGTCTCGCGCGGTTCTCGATTTGCCGCTTCGCGCCGATTGTTCGAAATTTGGCTTTTTTGAAGTTACGGTCGACGTCGAGAATATTAACGCCGTCGGTTTCGCGACGCTCTATTTTCATAGCGGGCGCGGTTGGTATAGCGTTTCGGGCGAATCGCGCCAAGGCGCCGACGGACTTTGGCGGTTCCAGTTCGATTCCAAGGAGTGCCGAACTGAAGACGAGCCCGAGGGATGGGACAAAGTCGATTCGGTTCGTTTTGCGTTTTGGCGCGGCGCCAACGTCGATTCGAAGCTCGTTTTTCGTTCGTTTCGCGCGGCGTCTTTGGACTACGCTATTCTTGACGTCGACGACGACGGCGGCGAAAACGGCGCGATTTTCAGCGCGTTCGCTCGTTTTCTCGATCATAGCGGACTTGCCGCCGAACGCCTAGACGCGAGCGTCGTAACTAGCGAGTCGTTGAAGCGCTATAGCGCCGTGTTTTTGCCGATCGCCGGTAAGATTAAGCCGCAGACGGTCGACGCGTTGCGCGATTACGTCGACGAGGGCGGATTTGTCTTTTGCTTTTACAACGCGCCCGAAGAATTGCTGGCGAAATTGGGCGTTGAGGTTCGCGGTTACGTTCGTTGTTCCGACGCCGGACTTGAACTCGAAGGAATGAAGTTTGACTCCGCGTTCGTCGAATCTTGCGCTAAAAAAGGTTTCGAAATTCCGAAAACGCTTCTCCAGAAATCTTGGAATATATTCAAAGTCGCTCCCGTCGACGACTGGAATTCCGACCGCGTTTCGCCCGTTTTAGGCGACTCGAAAGCGCGCGTCGTCGCGACTTGGCTTGAAAAGGGCGGAAACGCGACCGAATATCCCGCGTTAATCGCCGGACCTAACGGGCTTTATTGTTCCCACGTCTTCTTACATTCCGATTTTGAAGCGCAAAAGACGCTTATTAAAGCGTTTGTTCTTGCCGCGAATCCTCGCGTTTCGCGAAGTTTCGCGCGCGCCGAATGGATCGCGTGTTTTAACGTCGGGTTGGAACCGGGCGTCGACGTCGCGAATTGGCGCGTCGAGACGTTAAAAGACGTCGAGGCGCGTCTCAACAAAAAAGGCTGGAGCCTAGAAGACGCCGCCCGATTTATGGACAAAAACGCTTCGAGCGAGCCGAACTACGACGAATTCGCGCGTTTTGCCAAGGATCTCGCGTCGATTCGCGAAGAGCGCGTCAAGGAATATTGCGCGAGTCGACCGACCCGAGAAAACGAAGGTCGGCTCTGGTGGGAACATTCCGGTTGCGGCGCCTATCCCGGCGACTGGGATCGCACAATGAAAGAATTGAGCGAGGCTGGTTTTAACGGCGTTATACCGAATATGCTTTGGGGCGGAAACGCTTATTATCAAAGCGACGTTTTGCCGATCGATCCGAAAGTCGCAAAATACGGCGATCAAATCGAACAAGCGGTCGCGGCGGGTAAAAAATACGGCGTCGAAGTTCACACGTGGATGGTCTGCTTTAACGCGTCTAATTCGACCGAAGAATTTCTCGACAAAATGAGAAACGAAGGACGTCTTCAACGAACTTTCGACGGAGAAGAACGCCCGTGGCTATGTCCCTCTTCGCCCGAGAATCGCGCGTTGCAACTGGCGGCGCTCGAAGAAGTCGCGACAAAATACGACGTCGACGGCGTTCATTTTGATTATATACGCTTTCCCGACGAGTCTACTTGTTACTGCGACGGGTGCAAAGAACGATTTGGGAATTTCTATCGCGAGAAGACCGGCAAAGAATTGAAGGATTTCCCGGCGTGCGTTCGCAAGGACGCCGACGTCAAGGAATTGTTCTACGAATGGCGCCGCGCGCAGATAACCGCGCTCGTTCGCGACGTTCATAAGTCGCTCAAGTCGAAACGACCCGAAATTAAAATTTCCGCCGCCGTCTTTCCCAATTATCCCGGCGTGAGAAATTCTATCGGACAAGACTGGGGCGCTTGGATCGACGAAGGCTTGTTAGATTTCGTCTGTCCTATGGATTATTCGAGCGATCCCGCCGTATTCGCGCGCTACGTTGAAAGACAACTCCCCTTTACGCAAGGAAAAATTCCGCTCTATCCCGGAATCGGCATGACCGCGACGGGTATTTCGCTGGACGGGGAAGACGTCGTTTTACAGGCGGAAATTGCCCGAAAGAATGGCGCGCAAGGGTTTACGATCTTCAATTTGACGAAGGGAACCGCCGAAAAAGCCTTGCCCGCGCTGAAGGCGGGCGTTACGTCGAAGAAAACCGACGCGCCTCATAAGACCACAAAAGCGACGAAAGGCGCGACGAAATAACGTCGATTAGAAGTCGCGCGGCTTAAGCGCTTGATAGACGCGTTCAAACTCGTCGTTCGAATTGAAATGAACGACGAGTTTGCCTTTGCCCTTGTCGTTCGACGTCAATTTGATTTTCATACCGAGCCACGTTCTAAACTGCTGTTCCAAGTCGCGAATTCGCGGGCTGACTTCCGCTTTTTCTTTCGTCGTCTTCGCGATCGGCGTTTCGCCGCCGTTTTCCGCGTCGTCGAGAAATTCCTTGACGATCGCTTCCGTCTGACGAACGCTTAAACTCTCTTCGACGATTCTTTTCGCCATTTCGACTTGATCCCACTCTTCGAGCGGCAACAGGGCGCGCGCGTGCCCCATCGTGATTTCGCCTTGTCGCGTCATCTGTTGAACGTCTTCGTGCAAGTCGAGCAGACGCATAAGGTTAGTGACGGTCGAACGATCAAGCGCGAGACGATTCGCCAGTTCGTCGTGCGTGCCGCCGTATTCGTCGAGATAATTGCGAAACGCGGTCGCTTTTTCTATCGGGTTAAGGTCGCGACGCTGCATGTTTTCCGTCAGCGCCAATTCCGCCATTTGACGGTCTTCGACGACGAGCAACAACGCCGGCGCCTTTTTCCAGCCTAGTTCTTTTGCCGCGCGAAAACGACGCTCGCCCGCGACGAGTTCGTATTTGTCGCCCTTTTGACGCAAGACGACCGGCTGAAGCATGCCGTGTTGACTTAAACTACGCTTGAGTTCCGCCATTTCGTCGACGTCGAAATCGAGGCGCGGCTGGAAAGGATTGCGCTCGATTTTGTCGATTTCAATTTCCGACGCGACGCGCCCGTCGGAAAATTTCGCGAGCGCGCGGTCTTTTTCCGCTTCGAGTCGCGCGCCGACGGAACGTCGTTCGTTCGGATCGTCGCGCCGAACCCGCGTTTCTTGCGCGGACCTTAAGACGTTTGGCGACTCGTTTGAGCCGATTTCGTAACTGTCGAGCGTCGCTTCGACCTCCGTCGCGTCGGGCTGCGCCGCCGCCACTTTGCCTAACAACGCTTCCAGCCCTCGACCCAATCGTCTATTGTCTTTAGACACGATCCATTACCTCCAAACATAGTTCGACATAGGCGCGCGCGCCTCGCGATCGAGGAGCGTACTCGACGATCGATTTGCCGTGGCTTGGCGCTTCCGCGATCGCCACGTCGCGCGGAATGGTTGTTTTAAACACGATATCGCCGAAAAAATCGCGAACTTCGCGCTCGACTTCCCGAGTCAATTCGAGCGTCGGATCGCACATCGTCAGCACGACGCCCCCGTATTCCAACGCTTTGTCCTTGCGTTTCATCGCTTGACCGATCAGCTCGATCATTTGAACGAGCCCTTCCATTGCGAAATATTCGCACTGAATCGGCGTGATTACTTCGGTCGACCAAGCGAGCGCCCCTTGAGTCAACGGACCAAGGGAAGGCGGGCAGTCGATGAAAACGTAGTCGTAGCCTTGGGTTTCGCGCGACAACTGGCGCGTTATTCGATCGATTTTCGCCGGGTCTTTCACGCTTGCGATACGTTCGACGTCCGCAAAACTGCGACAGCCGGGCAAAACTTCGAGTCCTTGACGCGATTTTTTGATCGTCTCGCGAAGGGGCGCGCCGGTCGCGAACGGATGACGAGGCGTCGGTTCGAATCCGAGCCCGCTAGTCGCGTTGCATTGGGGGTCGAGGTCGACGAGCAAAACCCGCGCCCCCGCGCGAGCCGCGCACGACGCGAGCGAAATCGCCGTCGTCGTCTTACCGACGCCCCCTTTTTGATTAGCTATGCAAAACGTCCGCTTGTCCATTGAACCCGTCCTAAAAACGTCGCGCCGAAAAAAACTTGTCGCGTCGCGATCGACTAGCTCGAGTATAACAGTCGCGACGATTTTAAGGAACGGCAATTTTGAATTTTTGCCAATTTTTCGCCAAATAACGCGTCGAACGGCGCAAGCGCCTACGAATGAAAACCGTTCGCGGAATATTTTGACTATGTAAACGTTCATAGAAAGTTATACAAAGTATCCGATCGACGTATAAATTTCAGGACAACCGTCGCGTAGGAATCGCCGCGCAAGCGGCGCGCGACAAGCCGCCCGTAGCGCTTCGCGGAACGTCGCCGACAAACCAAACGTCGGCGTATGAACAACCGTCGCGCCCAAAAACAACGTCGCGCCCAAAAACAACGTCGTTTCTTTGTAAGCGTTCACGGAAAGTCGCGCAAATTTTTTACGCGCGTTCGGTTTGGAATAAACGCCGCGCAAGAACCGACGGCGTAAGCCGTCGCGCGAAAGCCGCCCGCATTGCGGGCGGAAGGGCGGAACTTTGCTAGACTTTCGACAAAACAAGTTCATTAAGCGTCCCAAGGTTTTCAAG
>JAZRWW010000296.1:0-4283 GCA_045599865.1 Thermoguttaceae bacterium | reverse complement strand
GAAAACGAAGCGGAAGCGCCCCTTTTCGAACGCGCCGCGCGTCTTACGACGGAACAAAAGACCGCGGCCGCCGATTTTATCGACGCGTTCCTTTAATCGAACCGCGCCGAAAGGCGCTCGCGAAATCCGCCCGCATTGCGGGCGGATGGGTTAAACTTTACGAGACTAACATAGAAAAAGAAACCTTTCCTTTATGAGAAGCCGCGTCTTAACGATTTGCGGGCGCGTTGAACAATCAAGGGCGCTCTGATTTAACCCATCCGTTTCAATGATTTGCGCGCTCGTATAATAACCAAGGCTACTCTGATTTAACCCATCCGCCCGCAATGCGGGCGGCTTTCGCGCGCCGGCTTGCGCCGTCGGTTCGATTAAAGGAACGCGTCGATAAAATCGGCGACCGCGTTCTTTTGTTCCGTCGTAAGACGCGCGACGCGTTCGAAAAGGCGCGCTTCCGCTTCGTTTTCGGCGTTTTCCGCTTGGGGCGTCATCGAGCCGACGCCCCGTTCCAACCAATCTTGACGCACGTTAAAAATCTGACAAATCTGAAAGACGCGCGCTTTCGGAATCGAACGCGCCCCCGATTCCCACGATCCGATAGTCGACGTCGCGACGCCTAGCGCTTCCCCAAATTTCTCTTGATTTAACTTCCGTTCCTTGCGCAACCGCTTAATTCTGTCTTTCATCTTCGTTCTTTCTAGCGTCTTTCTATATGCGCGATAAAATACCCCGCTTTTGTATCGTTCTTTATCGCAAATTCAACAAGAAACGCTCTTGTTTTCTTCTATAATACCGCAAAAGCAACATAGCGCAAGGGTAAATCGAAAAAATTTTTCCGCGTAAAACCCCGGTTTTTTACGAGCGAGACGAAATTTTTTCAAAAAAATGTTGAAAAAGCAAGAAAAAACTGTTGACAAGTCGCTACTTTTGCGATATTATATAACACATAAGAAATAAACGACGCGGCAAGCGTCAAACAAAAAAATCTTGAATCACGAAGGGCTAGACAATGGAAAACGTCAACGAAACGTTCGAAGAATTTATGGCGAGACAAGACGCCGAAATGCAAGCAAGGATAGATGCGGACAATCCGGAACACTACGAAGGCGCGGCGGAAGCGGTTAAGTGGGAAGATTGCGCCGACGCGGAAGAAAGAGCGGAACGCCGACGCCGCGCGTTGATTTGCGCCAAGGCGTTGAAACAATTTGTTAAAGCGGCGGAAAAGTTCTGCGAGATTATCAACGAAGAGGAAGCGGACGGCGACGTCGCGGGGATCTTACAGGAACAGGGATCTATTTTTGAAAGACATACGTTCGACCAGCTTATCAAATGCGCTCGATACGTCGAAGACTCCGGCTGGGGGAACGTCGAAGGAATTATCGAAGACGTGAAATATGATCTTGACGCCGAAATGGAAGAGGAAGACGAGGAGGAAGAGGAAGAGGACGACGACGAAGAGTTCGCGGAATTAGAAGACGCGCTCGCGATCGCTTGACGACCCGCCGCGCAAGCGGCGCGCGAAAGCCGCCCGCATTGCGGGCGGATGGGTTAAATCAGAGTAGCCTTGATTGTTCGACGCGCCCGCAAATCGTTAAAACGCGGATGGGTTAAATCAGAGCGCCCTTGATTGTTCAACGCGCCCGCAAATCGTTAAAACGCGGCTCCCCATAAAGGAACGCTTTCTTTTTCTATGTTAGTCTAGTAAAGTTTAACCCATCCGCCCGCAATGCGGGCGGCTTTCGCGCGACGGCTTGCGCCGTCGGTTCGATTTCGTCGACGCGCGGCGTTCCTTGCGTCAACGTCGATTGGGATAATCGGCGGGGCGCCCCCCGAGCGAAATACCGCCCGCCAACGCCATAACGCAACAGTCGAAGAAATGGTTGTCCGGCCGGTTGATATTCGGGCTCCATTCGACGACGCGATTAGACGCGCATACGACCAGCTTGGCCGTTTCCGCCGCCAAATGGTCGGAAAACATACGATGCGCCTCCGGCTCCTTGCCAAATAGCGAAAAGGAGTCCTTTTCGCCGGGGGTAAGCGCGAACATTGAATGAAGGGTCGACTTCATATAATTGACGTCCAAGAGGAACATGGCGCGCGAACGCTGGATCGCGGCGTCGTCGACGCGTTCTTCGATCATATGCCAGCCCTTTGAACGCCCTTGACGCTTCGGCCAATATTGCATCGGGGAAGACGTCGCGCGGATTGAGAAGCCCTTCGAAGTAACGACGAGTCGTTCGTCGATAGCGCGCGCCGCCGACGCGACGACGGTCGGTTCCCAACCTTCGTCGACCAAGATTCTGTCGACGCGTCGGTAGTCGCCCTCTTTTTCCGTCGGAAATTCCCGCTCGCGCAATTCCGACAGGAGCGCGACAAGCCCTTCGTAAACGCGCCCTTGAATCGTCAAGCCGGAGAAAATCCTTTCCAGCGTTTCAAGCCCCCCGTCGTTTTTCGAAAAATACGCGCGCCTCTGCTCCGGGAACGTTCCATAGTCGACGATCCGCGCCGTGAACATATCCGACCAAGCGACGACGACCCAATAAAGCACGTCGCCGTGAACGTCGACCCCGGCGGTCAAACGAGACGACGCCGAAGGAACTTGACCCCGGTCGAAGCCGTTGACCTTGGATCGTATGACCTTCGCCGAAAGTTTGACGTTGCCCGTGTCCCCTTGGATAGGCTGATTCATCTGCTCCGCCGCAAAAGCCGTCGGATTCTCAATTTTCTTGCGCATCAAATATTCAAGCGCGTCGACGCATTCGTCGCCCGAGTAAGCGTCCGGCCACGTAACGACGGCGCCCTTGCGCATTCGTTCCAAGTTCGCGCGGTAAAACTCCGTCGCTTTTTCGGGGTCTTCCGCCCAAATCGCGCCGTATTCTCTCCAAGCGGCTTCGTCTTCCGGGAACGCGTCGAGCGCGGCGATCCGAACGCCGTTCCAGCGCGGGTAAAGTTCCTTGTTTAATATGCGGTCGGCGTAATCGTCGGGCGCGATCACGGTGCAGGTTTGCATCATCGCCAACGTTTCGCCTGCCCCGGCTAAACCTTCAAGCGTTCCGGCGACCTTGTTTTCAAGTTCCGCGACGCGATTAGGATTCAACGCCAGCTTGTCGGTCGAGAGGTCGTCGAGAAAAAGACAGTCCGGCCGGTCGGTCGACCCGTCGGGGTTTTCGACCGCCATTCCGCGCAACGCCGCGTTTACTCCATACGCGGCTATCGTCGCTCCTGAGACGGGCGAGCCGTCGACCGTTGGAAAACGGATAATTTGAGAATTGAAGACGGAAGCCGTCGGCTCGCCGTTGAGGAGTTGACCGCGCGCCAACGATTGCGAGCCCTTCAATAGATTCAAAGGATAGCAAATTTCGGGAAAATCGGCGACAAGAAGCGGGTTTGTGGAAACGTCCGAATAGATCGCGCGCAAACAGTTCTTGGCTTCGCGCGCGTTCGCGCATACGACGACCACGAACCGACGCTTCCGCGTCAAGACGCCCCAAACGACCGCCGCTTTGCATATCGTCGACTTGCCCGACCCGCGCGGCATTGCGACCGCTTGCTTGCCCCCGTCGCAAATTACCCGTTCAAGAGCGTCGATAAGTTGCAAGTGGCAAGAGCCGAACGCCTTTTTAAACTTCATTGGAAAGTAAGTCTTGCAAAAGGCGAGCAAGGAAGCGGCGCCTTCGGCGCGTCGTCGCGCGTCCGCGATCGGAGGCAAGGGCGCGATTTCGCGACCCGCAAGAGAGACCGAGCGCGATCGAGCCGCCGCGCGTTCTTTGTTTCGTTGATAACAGTCGGAATAAGCCGGCATAGAAAACTCCCGTTCTTTTGGCGCAAAAAAAAAGCCGCCCAGGCGTTTTATAAGGCGGCTTTTTTCGGTTCGCGTCAAAAAAACGAACCATTAGGCGCATTTTAACGCCTTTTCGGTTCTTGACAAGAGGTCGTCTTCTTTTTTTTCAAGATTGCGTCGCGCGTTCCTTGCCCGCTTGCTAAGAAGACTTGAATAGGGTATAATAGGAAACGGACGCGCGCGGCGCGCGTTCTTTGAATAATATAGGGGGGTTGACATGACATTGACAATAGAAAGAACAAACGACGCAAACGCCGCAAGAGCGCGTCGGTCGACGCGCGGCGATCAGAGGCGCGGCTTGCTTGCGCGACTTAGAACGACGTTGTTAGGCGAGGATTACGCGCGTCTAAAAGCCGAAGAGAAAAAGGCGCGCGAAGAAGCGGAATTTTTGACGCGCGAACGCGACGCGTTAATTGAAGCGGCGCGGCGCGGAGGTCTTATATAA
>JAZRWW010000295.1:0-1308 GCA_045599865.1 Thermoguttaceae bacterium | reverse complement strand
GAAGGATCGACGCCTATCATATTGTTTTGACCAGAGTAACTTCCGCTAACGTCAGCGTCGCCATAAGAAGCGTAATTCTCCGTTATGATCGAGTTCTTTAACGTCGCGCTCCCTCCATACTGCACGCAAATCCCGCCGCCGTCGTAGGCGCTATTGCCCGCGACCGTCGCGTTCGTCAAGTTCGCTTCGGCTTGTTGTATGCAAATCCCGCCGCCGCTGTCGGCGGTATTGCCAAAGATCGTCGAACTTATCAAATTTATCGTCGTTGAATAAAATCCGTAAATTCCTCCCCCGTCGGCTCCATATAGCCCCTCGGAAACGGAATTTCCCGTGATCGTCGAACTCGTCAACGTTACCGTTGAACTCGTCGCATAAACGCCGCCTCCACAAGGAACGTACCCGCCCGTTACGGAATTATCGGCTATCGTCGAATTCGTCAACGTCAACTCCGAATTCTCCGCGTAAATTCCGCCGCCATACGCGTAATAATCACTCTTGACGCAATTATTCTCGACGCGCGAGTTTGTTAGCGTCAAATTTGCGTTTGTTACGCAAATTCCGCCCCCGCCGTCCCAATCGCTCGGGAAGTAACGACCGTCCTTTATCGTTACGCCGATCATTTCAACCTTCGTCGTATCAACGCCGGAACCGCAAATATTAAAGACGCGATGGGTTCCGTAGGCTTCGCTTGCGTCGCTCGCCGCGCTGATCGTAATTCCGTCCGAAAGATTAGAAGCGTCTATCGCTAAAGAACGACTAATCGAGAGTTCGCCCGTCGCGCCAAGGTAAATCGCGCCGTTTAGATCGTTAGCAAACGTAATCAAAACGTCGTAGTCCTCCCATTCGGACGAAGACGCTTGGCTGATCGCCCAACGAAGGGTTCGCGCGCCGTCGACGTCGGAGCCGTCGCCGCCGCCAAGCGAGTCTACAGTAAACGTCTTACTACCCGGATCGACAAATTCGAACTCGTAAGCCCCAAGGTCGACCGTCGGTTCCGACGTTCCCTTTTTTCCGCTGAGAACGCGAGCGTTGCCGTCGCAGTCATATTCGCCGACGACGTATGCGTTGTTCCCAGCGTCGATCGCTCCGCTGGTTTTCGTCAATCGTAAATTCCAAGAGTCGACGTTAATTGGCTTGCCGTCGACAAATTGCGGCGCATATACAAAAGAAGGATCGACGCCTATCATATTGTTTTGACCAGAGTAACTTCCGCTAACGTCAGCGTCGCCATAAGAAGCGTAATTCTCCGTTATGATCGAGTTCTTTAACGTCGCGCTCCCTCCATACTGCACGCAAATCCCGCCGCCG
>JAZRWW010000294.1:0-5112 GCA_045599865.1 Thermoguttaceae bacterium | reverse complement strand
AGCGTCGCGCGAGGCGTCGCTTTGCCGGTCTTCCCCCACGCGGCGGGCTCGATGATCGCAAATTCGGGATACGGAACGCGGCGCGGAAGATATTTGACGTCAGCCTGTCGTTCCAACGCGACCTTTGCAATCTCGTCTTGGATTCGATAATCGTAAACTTCGATAAAAGGACGCTGAAAACTGAAGCGCTGAACCTTTTGAACGCGCGCGCCCGTCAAGTCGAACGCTTGAAAGACGCTTTCTCCGTCGTCGGTCGAGGTCGACGCCAAAACGGCGCCGGAGCCGTCGACGACTTCCGCCTGAAGGAAGGACGGTTGGTCGAGCAGATAATAACTGTTGCAATTATATCCGGCGATTTCAATGCCAATATCGTTCTCGCCTTCCTTCAAAAAATTCGACAAATCCCATTCGTCGACGCGGAACCAGCCGTGCGGTCCGCGCGCCGGTCCGTATCCGACGTAATTTCCGTTGACGACGACGCGCATAATCGTCGAGCCGGTCGAACGTAAGATCGCGCCTTGAATATTTTCTTGCGCGACGTTTACGCTCGCCTTGAAACCAAGCGTAACGTTCATTTCTTCGGCGCGTCCCTTAGCCCATACGGGCGTCGCCTTAACAAATTTCGGCGCTTCGGCGCTTTCGTTTTCCAACGCGCGCGCATCGGCGCCGTCCCAAGGTAAAAAAGACGAAGACGCCGCGATCGCGCTTAAGGCGGTTCCGGCTTTCAAAAACGTTCGACGATTTAACGCCATATCAACGACTCCTTTTGGAAAAAATTCGACAAAACCACAACGCGCGAGGCGTTTCGGCAATGATAACGCCGCAAAAGAGAAAAGTCAAACTTTTTTCGTAAAAAAGAGAGAACGCCGCGACAAGAAAACGTCGGGCGTCAATCCGTCACGCGAAAAAGCGTCGCGCAAGAGAAATTCCTAACGCGACGGCGCCAAAACCTAGAGCGTTTTGCAGGAGAAAATCGCCAAACGCACGCCCGAAGGCGCCCTCTTTCACGAGCGCGTGAATTTCAAACATATAAGTTGAAAAGGTCGTGAAAGCGCCAAAAAAGCCCGTCAAAATAATCGTCTTCGTTTCCGCGTCCCAATGAGAACGCGACGCGAAAAGAGAAGCAATCAAGCCGAAACAGAAACACCCTACGACGTTGATTATCGCCGTTCCCCAAGGCGCGCCCTTGCCAAAGACGCACGAAAAAAACGTCGAAAGTCCGAAACGAGAAAGGGCGCCAAGACCGCCCGCGACAAATAACGCGCAAAGTTGAGGAAACATTAATTTTACTTCGTTAAAGAGGCAAAGAAAAGAACGCGCCTTCCGTATCGACGCGGGAGGCGCGTTCCTAAATCTAACGTCAGTCGTCTTTTTCAAGTCCTAACTTGAAACTCAGCCAACGTCCAAACCAAGCGACGGGCACGATCGTCGCGGTAAAGATCGTAATTTCAACCCATTGCATCAAATGAAGCGGCTCCGTTCTAAAGAACGCTCCGACTGCTGGAATTTGAACCAAAACAATCTGCAACGCGGTAATCGAAAACACAATCCCAAGGAACAGCTTGTTCTTGCTAAGCAACGCGAAAGGCGACTCGCTATGCTTCAACGTTCGGCAGTTGAATTTGTGCCAGAACTGGAACATCACCAAGACGGTGAAAAAGACCGTCAACGCTTGTAAATTGCCGTTGTTCGGCAAATTGTCTCGCGCGGCGTCGGCGACTTTGTAGGCGTGTTCCGGGTCGACAAACCAACCGCAGAAAAGCGTCAGGAACATCATAACGACTTGATACAACCCGGTAACAAGAATAGAAACGCCCATTGAGCCCGTAATTACGCCCGCGTCGCGAGGAATCGGCTTCGCACGCATCGTTTGAGGACGAGGCGGATCGGTCGACAAGGCAAGCGCGGCGAACGTGTCCATAATAATGTTGATCCAAAGCAACTGCGTGACCGTCAACGGAAGAGGAACGCCAAAGAGCGGACCGAGCGTCGAACAAAGCAACGCGACAAAGTTGACGGACAACTGGAATTGCAAGAATCGACGAATATTCTGGAAGAGCGTGCGCCCCCACCAAACGCCGGTTACCACGCTCTTGAAATTGTCGTCGACAAGAATGACGTCGCTCGCTTCTTTCGCGACTTCCGTACCCGCCACGCCCATCGACAAACCGACGTCTGCCGCCTTGAGCGCTGGCGCGTCGTTCGTGCCGTCGCCCGTCATTGCGACGACTTCGCCCTTGCGATGCAACGCTTGAACGAGCCGCAATTTATCGGACGGAGTGGAACGCGCCAAAACGCGAATTTTTTCGGCGACTTCGGGCAGTTCCTCGTCGGTAATTTGCGCGAATTCTTCGGAAGTCAAGGCGAGTTCGTCGGACGCGCCGGTAAAAATGCCGACGTTCTTTGCGATCGCGACCGCAGTCGGCTTCGCGTCGCCGGTAATCATCTTGACCTGAATACCCGCCGTTCGACAACGTTAGATCGCCTCGGGCACTTCGGGGCGCGCGGGGTCGGCAATGCCGACGAATCCGATCAAACAGCGATTCTTACAGGAAACGCACTCTTTTTCGTCTTGCGCGCCGCCCTTGCAATTCTCGCAACAGCCGTCCCCTTCCAAACTTCTCTCGCTAAAACCCAGAACGCGGAGCGCGGCGTCGGAGGCGTCGGTCAAGCTCTTTTGGATCGTCTCCATATACGGCTCGATCGGCTTGGCTTCGCCGTCGATCAAAATCGTCGAACAACGCGCCAAAACCCTTTCGGGCGCGCCTTTCACGAGACAACGACGCTCGCCGTCCTTCGATTCGTAAGCGGACGCGGAGAATTTTCGTTCGGAACTGTGTCCAAGTTCGTAAATACGCGTCGGCGCGTTCTCGCGTTCCGTATGATAATCGACGCCGCGTTGACGTAAGAACGTCAAAAGCGCGCATTCCGTCGGATTGCCGACGCCCGAGACTTTTTCCTTGGAAGGATCGTTCGGATCGGGCTCGACATGTAAATTCGCTTGACTATTTACGGCGATTCCACGAACGAAACGCTTCCACGCGGGCGTTTTCGTCAGTTCGTCGAACGATTTCGGTTCAAAATCCTTGCCTTCGGCGAAAACGCGCGCGGGCGTCATTTTATTTTCAGTCAGCGTGCCCGTTTTGTCGGTGCAAATAACCGTCGCGGAGCCTATCGTTTCCGACGCGATCAATTTGCGCACAAGGCAGTTTTCGCGCGCCATCTTCATCGTGTTGAGCGCCAAACTGATCGTAACCATCATCGGCAACCCTTCCGGAACGGCGACGACGATAATCGTGACGGCGACGACAAAGGCGAGCAACACGGCTTTGAGCAATTCGACGCCGGAATCCACGTTGCCCGCGCACATTCCGCAAACGCCCAAAATAATCGTTCCAGCCGCCGCGACGCAAGGAAGCGCGACCAACCAATGAACGCGTTTCGACGTAATCGGCGTTCCCATACTGTCAAAGAAGGGACGCGCGGCGAAACGTTCGAGCAAAACGCCGACGACGACCGCGCCGACCAAGACGCCCAAGCCTTGCACAAGCGCGTCGCAAGCGCCTTGAAGAAGCGGCGATTTCACGACGGCGATCAGACTCATTACCGTAAAGATCAACGTGGCGGCGGAAACGCCGACGACGCTGATTTGTTTCGCAAGTTTCGCAAGTTTTTGCGTCAACGGCGTTTCGGAATCGTCGATCGCGGCGGAAGCGAGCGCGTCGGCTATCTTGCCCATTTCCGTTTTGTCCCCGACGGACGTTACAAGGAAGAAACCTCGCCCGTCGGAAACCGTCGAACCGCGAACGACGAAATCGTCGTTTCCAAGTTTCGTCGCGGTCGCTTGTTTTTCGACGTCCCAAACATAGGGCGTCGGCGTCTTGCGCACGGGCACGGACTCGCCGGTAAACGTCGCTTGGTCGACGTACAAATTTGTCGATTCCAGCACGACGCCGTCGGCGGGCAATTTGTCGCCCGACTCGATGCGAACGACGTCGCCGACCGCGACGTCTTTAATGCTGATTTTGTCAAGTTGCCCGTCGCGAACGACTTTGATCGGAACGTCTTCTTTAATTTTATTCAACGCTTCAAATTCTTTAGCGCTTTTACGTTCGCTAAAGAATCCGACAAGCGTTGCGAGCGCGACGGCGATAAAAACGCCGATCGTGTCGATAAAATTCGCCTCTTCGTTATGTAAAACAAACTTTTCGATCGACGTTACGATCAGCGACAGCGCCGCCGACGCAAGCAGAATTTTAATCGTCGGATCGTCAAACTTCGAAAGCAACTCGCGCCACCACGGCTCTCGCGCGGGCGGGGTCAGTTCGTTGCGCCCGTATTTCACACGCGATTCAACCGCTTGACTCGAAGTCAAGCCGGATTCGAGCGAATACTTGTAATCGCCCAAAAGAATTTCGTTCGTCGCGTCGTTCGACCTTAAATCGAGCGTCGACGTCGAAGCGTCGTTATTATCTTTTTCCGCCATTGGGATTTTCGTCCAATCTTATCATACTGTCAAAATTTACGCGCAACCAAAACGCGTGCCGATTATACGAAAAAAACGTTTCATAATCAACGTCAACCGACCGAACTCTCCAGTTCAAAATCGCCGTCGCCGACCCCGCCCAAGGACGCGCGACAAGAGGGACACGTAACTTCGGCGCCCGGTTCCTCGTTGCAAAAGATCGCCCCGCATTCGCCGCAAAGCGACCAGTACGGATTGCCGCAACAAGGACACGACGGCCAATAACTTACCAAGTCGTTGGAAACGCGCGACGAAGGAAAACCTCCGTCGTCGAAGAACGAGGCGGGAATAGGAAAAGCGCGTCCGTGATGATACGAACATTCTTCTTTGTCGTATCGAAAACGCACAAGAACCTTCTTGCGTTTCGCCGAACAAAGCGTATGGAAAAAAGCAAAAGGAGTCTGCGTCGTCGGACGCGGAGCGGGACAGTCGTCCGGCACAAGTTCGACGCCTTCGGGCATATTTTCCTTCTTTGAAAAGAAATCGTCGCCGACGCCTTGGCTTGCCGACTGAATACTCGCGCTTAACCAGACGAACAATTTGGCGAACGTCGAAGCGAGATCGTCTTCGTCGCCTTCAATTTTAAA
>JAZRWW010000293.1:0-1493 GCA_045599865.1 Thermoguttaceae bacterium | reverse complement strand
CGGAAAAGACTATCCAGACGAAGAGCCGGAAAACGACGGAGATAATTGACAAGGCGCGGCGTTGGAATACGGCGCCGCGTTTTTTGACGATATGGGCAGACGAAAAAAAAACATATGTCAGAACAGGCTTTTATTGAGGCTCGAAATTCTAAAGAGCCTCGAAAAAAGCGGCGCAGGAACTACTGAAGATATTTTAAGGCGAAATATCGGCGAATCTTACGAGGAAGTCGAAGGCGCTTTGTTTTATCTATTAGGCGAAGGGTGTGTTATCCGAAAAAACAAGGATTATGGCGTCCTTTGGATTAAGACGAAAAAAAAGGAAAAGGAAGAGGAAGCAAAAGCAGGAAAAGCCAAGAGCCGAAGAAAGCGCGTTTACAACGTATTTTCGGAATACGAAGAAAAAGCAACCTGCCTTATTGAACTGAGTAAAAGTAAGACCGATTTCTTTCAAATACGAGATCAGCGGCGGCGCAAGATTGGTTGGTCGGAAGGTTCTATAAGTTATGAAAAAGCGAAACGAAAAGCCGCGCTTTGTTGTTTACTTGCGAATGAGGGACGGTGGACGTCTGCAGGTATGATCGCGGAGTCGTTAGGCGGAACCGCGAAAAGCTGGCTTCCGATTATGAGGGGCTTAATTGTCGACGGCATTGTATCAAGACGGCACGCGAAAGGAGAAAAGGAGAATTTCGTCTATAAAGCGGGTTATACGCTCGAGACGCCAACGAAGTACATAAAAAATAAAATTTACGACGTAATTACTGGCGACTGGAAAACCGTTTACAGAATTGCGGAAGAAGCGAATATTTCGAAGTCGTATGCTCGATTGCTTTTGTATCAGTTAAAACAAGAAGGGCGCGTCGAATATAAAATAGACCAAGGGCGCAGTTCTTCTGGTTTAAGTTGGTGGCGCGCAAATGATCGGTTTTTTCGTTGAGATTTACGACGCGTTTTGTCGACGCGTTTATTTAGACTGTTGCGAGTTGTGGAATGGAAACGCCAAGCGGCACGACGATCATTTTTGACGGTGGAAGTTTTTGCGGCGTTTTGCCGTCGTCGGTCGAATTGACGAACGACGCCGAAATAAACGCGACGGGCGAAGACGCCGACGTCGTTTTCGATGCGTCGTATAATTTACCCGTCGGCTCTTCCCTTTCGTTGACGGGAGGAACGTTGACGGCGACCGACGCGACGATTAGCGGATCGTTGAGTTGCGACGGGACGGAAATCGACGCCGAAGAACTCACGACCGACGGAACGACCACGATAACACGAGGCGGCGACTTATCGATCCAAACGCTAAACGGCGTCGGAACGACGAACGTTTCGTGCGCGACGGCTTCCGGTAATAATTGGACTATTGCGACGTTGACGACGACAGGCGCATGTAACGTCGACGACCTTACGACAACAGGAAACGCGACGATTAACGGCGATGCGGCGGGCGTTGAATGGGAGATAGGCGGCGCGCTTGACGTTCCAAACGACGCGGCAAA
>JAZRWW010000292.1:0-18036 GCA_045599865.1 Thermoguttaceae bacterium | reverse complement strand
TGAAGATTCGAGCGAAGATTCGTCTCGTCGTTTTGGCGGCGCGTCCGCCGGTCGACGTTCTTTCGGCGGTCAAGGCAAGTTTCGATCGCGTAGACCCGACGGAGAAAACGGTCGTTCGCGTTTCGAATCGTCTAACGACGGCTTCCGTAGTCGCGCGCCTCGATCCGAAGGGGGCGAAGGCGAGTCTCGACGCAGTTTTGAGGGCGGCGCGCGCAATTCCGGCGGGAAGAAATTTGGTTCGAAGGACGGCGTGCGCGGCGGATTCGGCGGTAAAAAGTTCGGCGGCGCGCGCAATTTCCGCAAACGAGACGACTCGCGCGGCAAGGGGAAGAATTTTCGCCGTAGGGACTCCTAATCGATCCTACGCGAACTCAACGGACTAAACGCGCCGCGTTTGACGATTATCGGTTCCGTCCGTTTAATTCGAACGAGGCGGAACGGCTTATACGTCGAGTAAGCGTTCACGGAAAGCCGCGTATCAACGATGCGCGGACTGATTCGGCTTGTGAAAGCGTGCGATTAAAGCCGTCGGGTTAACGTTCTCAAATCAAAACAACGTTTCCAGCGACTTACCGAACGTAAGAGAACTTTCGTAATCGTTCACGCAATACGCCGACCAAGGTTTGCGTAAGAACCGACGGCGCTAGCCGTCGCGCGATAAGCCGCCCCTCGCGACGGTCGGATCGGCGCCGCCGAAAACGAGTCCGTTATCAAAGCAAAATTATCCGACAAACCCCAAAACTCCCGTTTACGGAGAACCGAGTTTATCGGAAGAATTAGCGTTTGAAGGTTTTGCGAAAACATACGAACTTTCAGACGACGCTTCGACTGTAAAAAAAAAATCGTTTGCGCAACGTCAAGCGAAACGCCGGTCCGCCCGTCGTTGACGGGCGGCTTGTCGCGCGCCGCTACGCGGCGGTTCTTACGCGTCGTTTTTCCGTGAACGCTTACGTATTAAACGTTTTGCGCTTTTTGAGCGCGGTTTTATCACCAACATCGATTACGAAAGGTTCGAATCTTGAAAAAGTCCTTCCTTTTAAAAGCGTGCGCTTGCGCCGTCGTCCTTGGTTTTCTTAGCGTTTCGTCCGTTCCGACGAACGCCGCCGAGCCCGTCAAGTTGATTTACGACACCGACATGGGCAACGACATTGACGACGTGTTCGCGTTGGCGATGATTAACAATCTTGAAAAGCGCGGCGAAATCGACTTCCTCGCGATGACGATCACCAAAGACAACAAATACGCCGCGCCCTATTGCCAAATGATCGACGTCTTTTACGGCAACCCCGACGTTCCGATCGGAATCGTCAAAGGGAGCGGAGTCGAGACGTTCGACGGAAAATATACGAAACAGTCTCTCGAAGCGAAAGACGAAAACGGGAATTTGCTTTTCCCGTTCTATAATTACAAGGAAGACAAAACGGAGTATATGGAAGCGACCGCGTTGCTTCGCAAGACGCTCGCCGCTCAAGAAGACGGTTCCGTCGTGATCGCGCAAGTCGGATTCTCCACGAACTTGGCGCGCCTGCTCGACTCGCCCGCCGACGATTATTCGCCGCTGACGGGGCGCGAGCTTGCCGCTAAAAAGGTGAAGTACGTCGTCGCGATGGCGGGTAATTTCCGTAAGCATCAGCTTGAATACAACGTAATGAAAGACGTGCCCGCCGCGCAAAAATTCTTTGCCGAATGGCCTACGCCGATCTACGCGTCCGGCTTCGAAGTCGGCGAACGCATCTTCATCACCGGCGATATGGTGAAAAACGATTACGAATACGTCAAATATCACCCCTTGAAAGAAGCCTTCAAGTACTATCGCGGGACTCTTGACGCCAATCAATGCACTTGGGACTTGACGACGATTCTCTTCGCCGCGCGCCAAGACCAAGGTTTCTTCACGCTTTCCGAGCCGGGCAAAATTACGGTCGACGCCGAAGGCTATACGTCCTTCGCGGCAAGCGCCGACGGCAACGCGCGATTTTTCATCGTCGACGACGGGCAATGCGCGCGCGTTCAAGAAGCCTTCAAACAACTTTGCAGCGAGAAACTTTAATCGAATAATTCGATCGTTTGTCAAGCGCGAGCGCGCGACGCGTTCGCGCGCCTTTGGGGAAAGACGACGCGCGTTCGTTTCGGTCGTTTTTCCTTGTTTCTTTTTCTCATGTTAGCCTTGCGGCGATCAGAATCGATTTTCCTTCGATTCGAACGATCTTAGAACCAACTTATTAGAAAAAAATGTCCAGATATAATCCTTCTGTCGTCGAAGCGAAATGGCGCGAATATTGGGAAACGAACAAAACGTTCGCGGCGCCAAGACTTCCTAAAGATATGCCGAATAATCCTGACGGGAAAAAAGCCTACGTTTTAGACATGTTCCCCTACCCGAGCGCGCAAGGGCTTCACGTCGGGCATCCGGAAGGATATACCGCGACTGACATTTACTGCCGATTTATGAGAATGAACGGCGTCGCAGTTATGCACCCTATGGGCTGGGACGCGTTCGGACTTCCCGCCGAACAACACGCGAAAAAGACCGGTATTCATCCCCGACTCACGACCGAAAAAAATATCGCCAACTTCCGACGTCAGTTAAAAATGTTGGGGTTCAGTTACGATTGGGATCGTGAAATCGCGACGACCGACGTCGAATATTTCCGTTGGACGCAACGAATCTTTCTGCTTCTCTATAACGCGTGGTTCGACAAAGAACAACAGAAAGCGCGACCGATTTCCGAACTTCCGATTCCTGAAGACGTCAAAGCGGAAGGCGAAAAAGCCGTTCGTCAATACGTCGACGATTGTCGACTTGCGTACCAAGTGGAAGCGCCGGTCAACTGGTGCCCCGACCTTGGCGTCGTGCTGGCTAACGAAGAAGTCGTCGGCGGAGTCAGCGAGCGCGGCGGCTATCCCGTCGTCAGAATGCCCTTGCGCCAGTGGATGTTGCGCATCACCGCTTACGCGGATCGTTTGGAAGAAGACCTTGCCCTACTCGACTGGACCGACGGCGTAAAAGCGCTCCAGCGCAACTGGATCGGCAAGAGCGTCGGCGCGGAAGTCGATTTCTACATCGGTTCCGACGAAGATTACGCCGCTTGGAAAGCCGCGCGCAAGGCGTCGGGCTTCGCGCGTAAGCCGGGCGATTCCGCCTTGCGCGTCTTCACGACTCGACCCGACACGCTCTTTGGCGCCTCATATATGGTCGTCGCCCCCGAACACGCGATCGTCGACAAACTGACGACGCCCGAGCAAAAAGAGGCGGTCGAAGCGTATCGTCAATACGCCGCTTCGAAGTCCGACTTGGACAGAACCGACTTAGCGAAAGAAAAGACGGGCGTCTTCACCGGCGCCTACGCGCATAATCCGATCAACGACCAACTTATTCCGATTTGGATCGCCGACTACGTTTTGGCGTCTTACGGGACGGGCGCGATTATGGCGGTGCCGGCGCACGATACGCGCGACTTTGAATTCGCCAAGCAATTCGATTTGCCGATCAAGCAAGTCGTGGCGCCGACTTCCGAATCGAGTTTCACTCAAGAGGAAGTCGCGAAAATGGAAGTCGCGTTCACTGAACTTGGCGTCGCGGTCAACAGCGGCAAATTCGACGGAACTCCGACGGCGGAATTTAAGCCGTTGATTACCGCCGAACTCGAATCGTTAGGATTGGGGCGTAAAACCGTCAATTACAAGTTGCGCGACTGGCTCTTTAGCCGTCAGCATTTCTGGGGCGAGCCCTTCCCGCTCCTCCACGAACTCGACGACGAAGGCAAGCCGACGGGCGTCGTCGTTCCTTTGGAACCTTCCGAACTCCCGCTCGATCTGCCTCAAAACGTCAAATTCGACGCGAATAAACATTCGCCCGAGCCGCCCTTCGAACAAGCGCCGAAAGATTGGCTTTACGTCGAACGCAACGGCAAGAAATACAAGCGCGAAACGAACACGATGCCCCAATGGGCCGGTTCCTGCTGGTATTATCTCCGTTATCTTGACCCGCGAAATTCGGAACGCCTCGTCGATCCCGAAATTGAACGCGCTTGGGCGCCCGTCGATTTGTACGTCGGAGGAGCCGAACACGCCGTCTTGCACTTGCTTTACGCGCGTTTCTGGCACAAGGTTCTGTACGATTTCGGCTACGTCTCGACGAAAGAGCCGTTCCAACGTCTCGTCAACCAAGGCATGATCCTTGGCGAAATGGAATTTACGGGCTATCAAGACGCCTCGGGCGCTTGGGTTTCCGCGCGCGAACTTGAAATCGACAAGCAGGGCGTCGGAACGTTCAAAGACGGAACGACCGCGACGTCCGTTAAATTGGCGCCGAAAGACGTCGGCAAATCGGGCGATTCTTACGTTTTGGCGAGCGATTCAAAGATCGTCGTCGTCGGCAAATCGGAAAAAATGTCGAAGAGTCGCGGAAACGTGATCAATCCCGACGACGTGGTCGCGCAGTTCGGCGCCGACTCGCTCCGCCTCTACGAAATGTTTATGGGACCGCTCGAAGCGGTCAAGCCGTGGAACCAAGACGGCGTAAGCGGCGTGCGTAGTTTCCTAGACCGCGCGTGGCGTATGATCGTGACCGCCGATTTCGAATCGGACGAACTCAACGAAGCCGTTCAAGACGTCGAGCCGACCGAAGAACAAAACAGAATTCTTCATAAGACGATCAAGGCCGTTACGGAAGACGTAAAGAACCTTTCGTACAACACGGCGATCGCCAAAATGATGGAATTCGCCAATTTCTTCAGTCGAAGTCAAGTTCGCCCGAAGTCCGCGATGAAAGCGTTCGTCCTTCTTCTCTCGCCTTTTGCGCCCCATATCGCGGAAGAGTTGTGGAGTATTTTGGGCGGCGAAAAGACCTTGGCTTACGAGCCGTGGCCGACTTGGAACGAAGACGCGCTGAAAGAATCGTCGATCGTCGTGCCCGTCTTAGTCAATGGGAAACTGCGATCTCGCATCGAACTGCCCGCCGACGCCGACGCAAGCGCCGCCGAAAAAGCCGCGCTTGCCGATCCGAAAATCGCCGCGCTCTTGGAAAATAAAGAGATCGTCAAAAAGATTATTATACCCGGCAAGACGGTCAACTTTGTCGTCAAAGGGTAAACGACGTCTTAAAGAATCCCCGCGCGAAATCGCGGGGACAAAGCGCGAAGGTCGTCGAAATATCAACCTTCGCGCTTTGTAATTTTCTTAGAATCAACTCTTTCTTGTCGCGTTTACGCGGCGTTTTCCGTCAAGTCGACGAACGTCAAAATAATCGCGGTCTCGTTCTAAAGAGTTGCGGGCTTCTTTTCGCCCCCAAGAGACGAACGCGATTAAGTCGTTTTAAACCAGTCGTTTGCGCAACGGCTCCGCAGTCTTCGCCGACGTTCGACGTCGAAGAAGTCTCTTCCGACTTCGATTCGTCTTCGTCTGATCGAACGGCGTCTCCTTCTCCTTCGACTTTGTCGCCCCATTGAATCGAATCGATTCCGATCATCGTCCCGATCGACTCGTCGTTCTTTCCGACAAGTTCGACGGTAAGTACTCCTTCCGTCTCGGTCGTCTCAGGAACGTCGAAAGCGACGACGCGCTTCTCCACTTCGGGCGAATGGAAGAAATCGACGGATTCGCCGATTTTTTCGCCGTTCCAACAAAAGTTAGCTTTTCCGTAATCTCGCGCGACTGCGGCGCCGACGTACAATTTCGTTTTGCCCAGTTCGACGTTTTTGACGTTCAACGTTAAGAAGTCCCCCGGCTTGCCTTCCGTCCACCAAAGTTGCTTGCTATTTTTCCAGGCGTTGTTTTCGTTCTCAAAGCCTTTCATATCTTGAACGGAAATACGACCGCCGGAAACTTCAGTCGCGTCGAAATCGTCAAATTTGAAAGTAAACTTCGATTTGTACGAAACCGGCGCCTCCGCTTCGTCTTCAAGTTCTTCGCGATTAGGACCGACGCCTTCGACGATCGACGTTCCTTTGAGCCCATACCAGAACGTTGCGACGGCGTAATTCACAAGCGCCGCTTCCCAGTGCCAAACTTCCATATCAAATCGAAAATCGGTTCGGAACGGGATCGCGTCCAACGAACGCAAACGCAAATTCGTCGTATTGCCAAAATTACCGGGTCCTTCGCAACGCGGTTGCGCGTGGAAAGGCGCTTCGAAAAACTCCGGCGTACACCACGCGTAACCGTAATAGTCTTCGGTTCCGGTTCCGAAATGGGAAGGAAACTTTTCGCCGTCGACGTAGATTTTTTCGTCCCCTTCGCCCCACCAAGCCGAGGTCGGATTGACGACGGACAACACGTCGCCGACGTAAACGCCGGTTCCTTTTAACGTCGTGTAATTCCAGTCTTTAGTCCCATTGCCGGCTATCGTTTGAATTGCGCGCTCTTGACGCCAATTCGCGTGGAAATACATCGTGTCTTCAGTAAAGGGCGCCTTCTCGTAGTAGACGGCGTAATCTAAAACGACGTCTTGCTTTCCGAAATCAAGGAAAGAAACCTTCGCGACTTGCGCAAAGGGCATGCGCCAATACGCTTTCATCGTTCCGTCGGGCAGAACTTCGGTAAACCACGTTTTGTTCGGATTGACGCCGACGCCCGATCCGAAAAATTCGCCGACGGGAACCCAAACGGTCTCCTCGTCGTCAAACGAAATCGCCAAAACGATATTGCGCGTCGCGGCGGGAACGTCCTCGGCGGTCAATTTGACGTCGATTTCAGTAATGGCGCCCGGTCCTTTGATCGAATGGTTTTCGTAACTCCCTTCAATTTCCTCGGCGACAAGGCGACGCTTAAAGCCTTGCGTTTCAGATTTCGGATTACGCGTTTGATTCGGTTCAAGTAGAAGCTTTTGCGTCGCGGCGATTTTGTCTTGATATTTCGTCAAAGCGTCCGTCGAAAAAGATTCGACTTCGACGTCTTGCGGGTAAGTTCGATAATCGACTTGATAGTAAAGATTGCCCTGCTCTTCCATATTGTCGCAAGTAATTTTAATACTCTTGGCGTAAGGAATCGGCAAATACAAGTCTCGTCCGCGCGAACGTTCGGCGGAAAGGGGCGCGCCGACAAGCGCTTCGCCTCCGACGACGTCGGCGATATTGCCTGAAATTGCGGGCGTTTCCTCGCCGTCGATATAGACGTAGAAATTGTTCTTGTAATGCGGAGCGGTAATCCACCACCGAACGACGGCGCCCGGTCCTTCGGCTTCCATTAAGACGCTTTCTTTTCTGTCGCCGTTTTGCTCCTCGCGAATAAACTGCGAAGCGTCGGCGTTGGCAAACCAATTCTCCTCCGGGCTTTTCGCGGCGCGGTCGTAACTGCTCGCCTGCTTGCAAACGTAGTTCGGAACTTTCGTCAACGCGCAACGATCCGTTTGTTCGTCAAGCAACGTCTCCAACGTTACTTTGGGAACTTGAGCGAAGGACGAACCGGCGGCAAGCAAAACAAAAGCCGCGATCGACAAAAATCGACAATTCTTTGATAATAACGACATACGGACTCCTAACGTCTTTAACAAACTACGGCGATAAAAATTTGACGCCTTGTCGATTACATTGTAATTTACGATCCGTTCAAAATCAAGCGCTTTTTACAAGTCTATGTGAAAAATATACGTTTAACGTCAAACGCCAAAAGGCTAAAAACGGCTCTTATTTTCGAAGCCCGTTCCATTTATCACGCGATAGGTTATAATGGAAGGGGAGGACTAGATTCTATTCGTCTTTAGAATCTTGTCGGTTGGCAAACTATCGTTTTATGGGAAAGCGCGAGATTATGTCGCAAGAATTTAGCATTGGTTTTATCGGCTTAGGTCAGATGGCGACGGCTTTGGCGTCAGGGTTCATACGTTCGCAACAAGTCGTTTCCGAACGACTTTTCGGATTCGACGTCTCTTCAAACGCCGCGTCAAAATTTGCCGACGCGACAAACGCTTTGATCGAGAAGTCGCCCGTCGACGTCGTTTCAAAAGCGGACGTCGTGTTCTTCGCGGTTAAGCCCCAATATATGGATTCCGCCTTGGCGCCGATTAAAGAGATCGTAGAAAAATCGACGCAAAAGTTTTTCGTCTCGATCGCCGCCGGCTTGCCAATTTCGTATTTCGAAAAGACGCTTTCTTCCCAAACGCGCCTAGCGCGCGTTATGCCGAACACTCCGTGCCTCGTCGGCGAATCGGCAAGCGGTTTCGCGCTCAACGCCAACGCGACGAAGGAAGACGGCGCTCTGCTCAAGACGTTGTTGGAAACGGTAGGCGTCGCGTTTGAACTGCCCGAAAGCCAATTGGACGCCGTGACGGGACTTTCCGGCTCGGGTCCCGCCTACGTTTTTATGGCGATCGAAGCGCTGGCGGACGGCGGCGTCAAATCCGGACTGCCTCGCGACGTCGCGATCGAGTTAGCGGCTCAAACGCTTAAAGGCTCGGCGGAAATGTATCTCAAGACGAAACGACACCCCGGCGCGCTTAAAGACGCGGTGACGAGTCCCGCCGGCACGACGATCGCGGGCGTCGCGGCGCTCGAGGCGCGCGGTTTTCGTTCCGCGCTCATCGAAGCGGTCGAGGCGGGTACGAAACGTTCGCGAGAACTCGGCGCAAAATGAACGCGCGTTTGTCGAATTGAATTTGATCGATTCGCAAAGGCGATCGAACTAGGAAAACGTAGCGACGATGAAAAAAACGAAGCCTAAGAAAGAACTGCTTTCGCGAGAAATGACGCACGATCAGTTCGTCCATATTATTTGGTCGAACCTCTTCGTCGCCAGATTATTTATGGAACGTTACTTGGCGCCGGAGGTTTTGTCCGAGATCGATCTTGATTCGCTAGAACTCGCGCCAACCCGTAATACGACCAAAAAAGGACGCGATTCGGTCGGAGACGTTTATTATAAATTTCGATTCAAATCGGGAAAACGGGGCGTGCTGGTCGTCGTTGTCGAACATAAAGCGAGATACGCTCGTTTCGTCGCGATTCAGATTCTGCGTTACGAAGTCGACGTTCTCGAATATATGGCGCAGAATTTCAAACAATTTGCCGACGACGACGGGCGTTTGCCGACGCCTTATTCGATTTTGCTGCGTCCTAAACGTTGTCCGCAATTGGAAGAATTGACTTCTCGTTGCGAAGGGGTCGAATATGGACCAAGGTCAAGATTTCAAACGATTAATTTCAACGAAGTCGATCTTGATTCGTTATCCGACGAGCCTTTCCTACAAATCGCAATGGGATTGTCTCGTTTTGCGAGCTACTCCGATAAAAAAAGAGGAAAGAGTCAGGACGAGCTTGTCAAACTTTTTCAAGCGTTGTTGTATTACGATCCGTCGAAAAGAGAACAACGTCGCGAAATCTGGGAGCTTATTTTTGACGTCTCGTTTAACTATCTTTCAAGATTGATGCGTAAGCACGATTTTGAAATAGGACGATTCGCACGCAGTTTGGTTGATACGGAAAAGGAAAAAGAAATGGGTTATGCGTTGTTTCCCGACGTCTTTGCGTCTATTTTTCCCAAAGAGGCGCAAGAACTCCAACAGCAAATCTTTGTCGCTAATACTAGAGCGAACGAAGCTATGGCAAGGGCGGACGAAGCTATTGCAAGAGTGGACGAAGCTAACGCAAGAGCGGACGCGCTCGAACGTCTTTTGTGTGAAAATACGCGCGAAAAAATCTATGGAACGCTCGATTCTCGTCGTTGGTTCAAAGAAACGCCAAGCGATTTGACAAACGCGTTGGAAAAAATATCGTCGTATGAGAGTTTAGCGTTTGTTTTATCGACGGCTAAAGAAGCGGCGAATTACGACGCTTTTCTTACCGCGTTCAAAAAAGTCAAGCGCTAACGTTCCATTGACGGAGAAATTACCGTTACGTCAAGCGCGCGACGCTTTTTCCC
The DNA here is from genome assembly GCA_045599865.1 of Thermoguttaceae bacterium. Taxonomy (GTDB): domain Bacteria; phylum Planctomycetota; class Planctomycetia; order Pirellulales; family Thermoguttaceae; genus RUG369. Next base: position 8,181 of record JAZRWW010000292.1, on the reverse strand, counting down.
AATGCGACAAGGAAGTTTGTTCGTTAAAAACAACCTTATGTTTGACTCTATGTTTTAGGCAAAAATCAAGATTCGTATGTTAAATCAGCCGCCGCCGATCATAAGAACTCCGCAAAATCTTCGCAAAAAGCCGTGCGACGTTCCCTTGCCGACGCTTAATGAAAAAGTTCAAACGGACGATCCTTTCCTTTCCGACGACGTTTCGTCGACGTCGGTAAAAGAACGCGTTTCTTCGTGGGGCTTAAGTCTGGTCGTCCACTTGATTCTTGCCGTCCTTTTGGCGTTGATTATTTTGCCAAACATAGAGAAAAAAACGGAAATCGAAGCGACGTTTAGCACGGAAATCGGCGACCAACTCGAGTTCTTAACGGACGACGAAGGCAATTTAAATCCTAACGACGCCGAAAATTACGCGTTGACGGTTCCAGAAGAATTAAAAATAGACGACGCGATTATTTTCGAAGAAAAAGAACTGCCCTTTGTTCGCGACGTAGCCGCGCCGATTTTCGAACGATCGCGCATCGAAACGAGCGATATGCTTTCAGGTCGAACCGATCCGGGTACGAAGAACGACCTTTTGTCAAAATACGGAGGCAATAAACTGACGCAAGAAGCCGTCGCAAACGGACTAAAATGGTTGCGCAAACAACAGCAAAAAGACGGCTCGTGGAGTTTAAAAGGTTCCTATTCCAACGGAATTGCTTCGCTTGACAATAGACCCGCCGCGACGGCGTTGGCGTTGCTCGCGTTCCAAGGGGACGGCAATACGCGTTCTTCGGGCGAATATTCGCTCGTCGTCGAACGAGGTTGGCTCTGGCTTCTAAAACAACAGGGTTCAGACGGTTGTTTCACGCCCGTCGAACATGCCTCCTCGTCGTTGTTTTATACGCACGCAATTTGTACGATCGCGCTTTGCGAACTTATCGCGATGGAAAAAAAGAGCGCGCCGCAACTGCGCAAGCAAGCGCGCGCGGCGATCGATTATCTTCTCGAAAATCAAAATAAAGAACTTGGCGGATGGAAATACTTTCCTCAAGAAGGCAGCGACTTATCCGTAACGGGCTGGTGCCTAATGGCGCTTAAAACCGCCGAAATGGCGGGCTTTGAGATTCCAAAGGACAATTATGATCGCATATCCGCCTTTTTAGATTCCGTATCCTACGACGACGGCGCGGGTTACGTCTATCAACTCAACAACGGAGAAGCGTCCGAAACGGATAAACGCCCGTCAATGACGGCGACGGGGCTGATGTGTCGCGAATATCTAGGCTGGGAGCCCGACAATCCCGCGCTAAAGAAGGGCGCGGAAGCGTTGGCTTCGGAAGAAAATTTAATAAAATTTCCTGAGGAATCGACGTCGGAAAAAGAAACGGAAGACGAAATTTATGATTATAATTTGAACGTTTACGGCTGGTATTCCACGTCGACGGCGCTCAAGGGGCTCGGACCTTACAATAAATATTGGCGTCGTTGGAATACGGCGCTCAGTCGCGAGCTACCAAAACAACAAGAACCTAAATCGTCGCGCGAAGCCGGGAGCTGGAGCCCCAAATTTGACGAATACGCTTTCGGCGGCGGTCGACTTTACGTTACATGTATGTCGATTCTTTGCCTAGAAGTCTACTACCGACACTTGGCGTCGTATCGATGACGAAACGTCGTAAGCGCGGAAAACGCGTTTGAATAAGAAAACGAAACGCGCAAGAGTCGCGTTGCGTTATTTTTTACTATCGAGAAGGAATTGGTTATGACTCTGAATCGTAGAACGTTTTTACTTTCGACCGCGCTTCTTGCGCTTGTTCGTCCCGATTTGCTCAGCGCGAGCGCGCAAGAGGAAGTCGGCGCCGATTTTAATCGTTTGAATTTGTTGTTTGCGAAATCGAACGACGTTCAATTCAAGGGGTTCTTCGGCGCTAGATACCAGAAATCGCTCGATCGTCTCGGCGAAGAACCGATCGACAAAGTAAATTTTGTTTTGGACGACGTCAATTTCAATCAGAAGCGACGTTTCTATAACTACAGCGGCGATATTTCCGGGCGTTATATTGAAGTCGGTTCCTTGACTTCGCTCAAAGACAAGCCGACGACCAAGATTCTGCTTGAAGTTATCGACGAGATCGTTCAATATCAACAGCCCGACGGACACTTCGGACGCGAAGTCGACTGGAACAAAACGATCGACGTCGCCGGTTCGACCGACCAATCTCTTGAAATGCCGATTCTTTGGGGCAACGGACGCCTTATGTTGGGGCTCTTTGCCGCATACGAACGTTTCGGCAACGAAAAAGCGTTCGAAGCGGCGAAAAAAATGGCCGACTTCTACGTCAATATCGTCGCCAAACGTTTCTGCGATCCCAAACGTATGGACGAATACGAACAAACCGCCAAGGGTTACGCCGCCGCTTACGTCACCTGCGTTTTCCACGGAATCGAGGGCTTGGTTCGCGCTTATCGTTTGACGGGCGAAAAGAAATATCTCGACTGCGCTGTTGAAATGGCCGATTTCCACGAGCATTTTGACACGTTGCCCGTCGGTCATAGCCACGGAAGTATTAGTACGCACGAAGCGCTTATTATGCTTTACGAGGATACCGACGAGAAAAAATATCTTGATCGCGTCGTCAAACGTTGGAACGACGCCGTTTACGGAGGGTTCGTCAATCCTAGCGGCGGCGTTTGTGAAAACTTTATTATTAAAGGACATTCGGACGAAGGTTGTTCCGAAGCGGATTGGTTGCGCCTCAACTTGATGATTTGGCGCAATACCGGCGACGTCAAATATTTGGATTTTGCCGAACGAATGTTGTTTAACGAATACCAAATGAACCAATGGCATACCGGAGGTTTTGGGCATCGTTACTATATTGCCGACGACAAAGGCGTTTACGCTTGGGGCGAACGTTACGCGGAATCTTACTGGTGTTGTAGTTATCACGGTCCGCTCGGATACTACGAACTCAAAGAATTCCTTGCCGTCGGTTCGAAGGACGCGTCGGGTAAAAAAACCGTCTATTACAACTTCCCCTTGAACTTCTCCACCCCGCTCGATTTTGGCGACGAAAAGGCGCAAGTCGTTTCAAGCGTCGAAGACAAATTGAGAGAAAAAGGCGTAGTTAAGGCGACTATTCGCACCTCCGGCGAAGGCGGCGCCGTCGCGCTTGCGGTTCGCGTTCCAGAATGGGCGAAAAACGTAACCTTGCAACGAGGCGACGAAACGCTTCAAGCGACGATTAAAGACGGTTACGCCGTCGTTGAAATTCAAGTCGGCGACGAAATTACCGTTTCCTACGCCGCCGTTCCCTATTTTGAAGATCGCCGATTCCACAAATTGTCCGACGCCGCGAAAGGCGCCAAATTTGAAGAATGCGTCTTGCGATTCGGTCCGAACGTCTGGGTTATGAAAGACGCCCCCGTCGACAAAATCGCCGACTTGAAACTCGCCGTTGATTCCGAAGGCGTCGTTACGTTGCCGACGTCGGCGACTTGTCCCTTCTATATGAGCCACGAAGAGCGCGACGGAAAATATACGTTCGTGTTCAACGTCGCTTTGGAATAAGTTTTAAAACAAGGCGTTCCGTTTAAAACGTTTTAAGCCGCGTATGTCGCGCGCATACGCGGCGCGTCTGTTTTCCCTATGAAAAGTTACGACGCGCGGTTCCGGCGTCTAAGTCCGCGTTTTTTGAAGATAATTTTAAGGATATTTTCTTTTTTTATCCGATGATGAACGCGGTCGACGACGTTCAAGACTTATTTGACGCCAAGTTGTAAAAATCGTCGTAAAAGTCGGTTCGACTACGGAAACGGTCGTATCAAACGTAACTGTCATTAAAAAAACGTCGACTAAAGAGTAAAAAATGAGAATTGGTTTAGTAGGTTATTCGGGAAGCGGTAAAAGTTCGTTGTTTACTTGGTTGAGCGGCGTAGAAGCGGATCCTTCCGCCGTCAATTCTTCTCAAATCGCGACGGTCTCCATTCCCGAGCCTCGTATTTTGGATTTGTGCAAAATTTACAAGCCGAAAAAAGTTACTTACGCGTCCCTTGAAATCGTCGACACGCCCGGCTTGAGTCGCGACCACGTCGGAAACGTCGCTAAATTGGGGCGTTTGCGTGAAGCCGATTATTTAGTTTGCCTCGTTCCGGCTTTTAGCGGCGCAAAGGTCGACGTTGAAATTCAGTCCTTTGTCGAAGATATGATTCTTGCCGACTTGGAAATTGTCGTCAATCGTCTGGAAAAATTAGCCGAACAACGAAAAAAGCATCTTCCTAAAGAAGATTTGGAGAAATTGGCGATCGAAAACGACGCGCTGGAATTAATTCGAACGCGTCTCGAATCGGGTAATCCGATCCTTGCCGAAGAAATGTCCGACGAACATTATCACGCGACGCGTTCTTTCCGTTTTCTTACGGAAAAACGTCGTATGATTTTCGTCAATACGGGCGACGACGAGACGGATTTCGAGCAATACCAACGTTTCGCAACGGAAAAAGAGCCGCTCTTAGCCGCGTCGGTCGGTCTAGAAACGGAACTTGACAAAACGTCCAAGGAAGAAGCCGAAGCGTTTTGTCAAGAGATGGGGTTGAAGCGCGTAGGACGCGATTCGATCGTGCGATCCATAATGGATTATTCCGGACAAATGGTCTTCTTAACGGCGGGCGAAAAGGAAGTTCGTAGTTGGTTGACGAGTAAAAACGGAACCGCTCTTGAAGCGGCTGGAAAAATTCATTCCGATTTTGTCAAGAAATTCATTCGTTGCGAAGTGATCGCTTGCGACGATCTCGTTAGATTAGGAAGCGAACGCGAAGTCAAGGCGGCGGGCTTGAATCATCGCGAAACCAAAGAGTACGTCGTGAAAGAGGGCGACGTGTTGCTCTTCCATATCGCGCAATAGCGACCGTTTGCAAGTAAGCGTTCACGAAAAGCCGCGTGTCAATGGAAAGCCGCGCATCAACGATGCGCGGATACGTTCGGTTCGAGAACGCTTGTTTAAAAACAACGCCCAAACTTAGAAAGTAAGAAAGCCGTTAAGCCCTTGCTTTTCACCATTAGCGAAGTCTTTTGGCGATTCAGCGGATCCGCGTATCGTTGACACGCGGCTTTCCGTGAACGGTTATAGAAAGAAAATGACGACTCGTTCCTCAGACGGCAAAAAAAGAAAAGTGAAAAAACACGTCGTGCATTTGACGACTGAAGACGTTGAAATTTTGCGTCAAGCGACGGCTATTTCGGACGAATTCTTCACGCACGATACGTTTGTCTATGTGATTTGGTCGATTTTGTCCTTTGCGCGAAGTTTTTTCAGACGTTTTCTTCCGCCCGAAATTTTGAAAAACGTCAAATTGGAAACGTTGCGACGATTTCCGACAAAAATGGTCGGAAAAAGCGGAAAGAAAACGGAAGGCGACCTTTTCTACTTGGTCGACACGGTAGACGGCGACGGAATGATGCTTGTCATACTGCTTGAACATAAGTCGGGGTCGGCTCGCAACGTCGCACTTCAGACTTTGGGATACGAAGTCGATATGATGAAGCGGACGATGCTCGAGCCCGAAACGTTCAAAAACGCCGAGGGACGTTATCCGGCGCCCTTCACCGTCGTGTTGGCGCAATACGAAGTTCCGCAATTAGACGATCTTTTCTATTGGGTCGACGGAACGCGACAATTCGGTCCTTTCTTCAAATTTCACTTGATTAACTTACAAAAGGAAAATTTCGACGATATTATAGACGACGAGCCGATGCTTTACGTCGCTATGGCGCTGTCTCGCCTTGCGTATCGCGTGGCGGACGGAAAATGGAGCGACGCGCGCGATGCGGAATTGAAAGAGATTTTTTCGGTCGCGTTAAATCGCGATCCTTCCGTTCCCTCGAATTTTCCGTATTTTCTCGAAGTTTTAATGAGGCATACTTCTTGGTTTACGAGAAACGGAGGATTTAACCTTAGGAAATTTACGGAGAAGATAATGCAAGACCTACCTGTCCAAAATAGAAAGCCTTTTAAGTCGTTCTTGAGCCAACTATTCGGCGACCAAATGCCGGAATATTACAAAAATCTCGAAGCTAAATACGAAGACTATTACGTTCAAGTGGCAAATCAAAAAGAGCAACTTGCAAAAAAAGACAAGCAAATTACTAAAAAAGACAAGCAAATTGCCAAGCTCAATTTAGACAAAGAAGCGTCGTCGTTGCAACGTTCGATTCTCCTTGACGCGAATGAACGTTTTAAAGTTCCGTTTCCAACGCCAATTATGCAACGTTTGTTTTCTATTACAAAAGTTTCCGTCCTTTCCCAAATTTACGAAGTTCTTCAATCGCGTTCCTCGTTTGAAGATTTCGAACGAGATTTCGATCGTTTAGCGGTCGGAAATTAACGCGTCGCCTAGTGCAAGTCTGGTCAACGTCGCCTCGATTAAAGGCGTCGTTCGCTGATCGATGCTTCTTGCGACGTCGGTTCCTTTCGAATTTTCCGAAATCGAACCTTTGGAATTATTGGAATTTGCGAAATTATAAATTTAATTAGATTTCGTCGTCTCTTAGGAAAAACGACGGATTAACGTCATAACAAAATGGAGAATTGCGCCAAAATGAGTAAGATCGAGATAGTTTCGCCAACGACAAAACGGGATAAAAAACGTCTGATGTTGTTTCCTTGGGAGATTTATCGCAACGATCCTTTGTGGATTCCTCCTCTTCTTGTGGACGAAAAAGGATTGCTCGGTTACGGCAAGGATCCGTTTTACGACGAAAACGAAGTTAAAACTTTTTTAGCTTGTAAAGACGGCAAGCCCGTCGGTCGGATCGCCGCTATATTAAACGTCGGTCATCTCAAACGTTATAACGACGGCGTCGGCTTCTTTGGGTTCTTCGAATCGATCAACGACCAAGACGTTGCCGACGCGCTCTTTGAATCGGCGACAAACTGGCTTAAAGAAAAAGGGTGCAAAGTTGTTCGCGGACCGATGAATCCTTCGATGAATCATACGGTGGGGCTTCTCATCGACGGTTTTGATTCTTCCCCGTTCTTTATGATGACGTACAATCCGAAATATTACGTTCAGTTGGTCGAACGTGCCGGATTTGTCAAATCGCAAGACATGTATTCGTTCTGGGGCAAGGTCGATATGTTGCCGAAAGTTCGTCAACGTTTCCTCCATACTGCGGAAATGATTCAAGAACGTTTCGACGTCAAAATTCGACCGCTCAATAAGAAGCGCTTTACCGAAGATTACGAAATGTTCTTGGATATTTACAATCGTTCCTTAACGAACACGTGGGGATTCGTTCCCCTTTCGGAACGAGAAATCAAAACGATGGCCGCGTCGCTAAAATTGTTGATGATACCCGAGTTGGCGATCGTGGCGGAAATGGACGGCAAACCAGTCGGCGCGACTTTCTGTTTGCCCGACTATAATCCAAGAATTAAGGCGATTAACGGTCGGCTCTTCCCCTTTGGGTTCATTAAGTTGTTGCGTAAACGCGAAGAAGCGATTAAACGAATTCGTATTATTAGCACGAACGTTTTGCCCGAATATCAAATGACGGGTCTAGGGCTTGTCTTACTCAACGCGCTGGTGCCCAAAGCGATCGAATGCGGCGTACAGGAAGCGGAATTCTCATGGGTTCTGGAATCGAACCAGTATTCTCGCGGTAGTTTGGAAAAAGGCGGAGCTATCTGCAACAAGACCTATCGAGTCTACGACAAAAAGATAGAGTAACGGCGTCTCTTTCGTTCTTTCCATACGAGAAAACACTTGTTTAACCGCGAAATTAACCAATGAACATAATACCAGTACAAACGACTTACGATCGCGATAGATTTATTGCGCTACCCAAAAAAATCTATCGAAACGATCCGAATTGGACGCCGCAATTCGATTTTATCGTTCGTGAAAAACTCGACCCTAAAAAGAATCCTTTTTTTCAACACGGTTGGGCGCAGGCTTTTATCGCCGTCGAAGGCGGCGAAGTTTTGGGGCGAATCCTTGTTTCGGACGACGATCGTTTCAATCAGGAAAACAATTCCAACGTCGGAATGTTCGGTTTTTACGAATCAATTAACGATCAGCGAGTCGCCGACGCGCTCTTCGACGCCGGAATGAAGGTCTTGAAAGAGGAAAGAAAAAGAGATTCCGTCTTCGGACCGGTCGAGTTTTCAACTAATTACGAATACGCGCTCTTGGTCG
>JAZRWW010000291.1:0-1185 GCA_045599865.1 Thermoguttaceae bacterium | reverse complement strand
GCTTTTTAACGACGCGTGGTTCCGTTCCGTTTGCGACGACGAGCAAGACGCGCGCGACGGATTTGGCGTCGCTTTGTGGGGCGTCTATTGATTGGTTAAACGACGAACGAAAGTTTGATTCTTTTTGCAATAAGGTTAGATAATGAACGTTAAATTATTAGGAATTAAAGCGATCACGTCGTTGCACGTCGGCGCGGGTCGCGGACTTGGACATATCGATTTGCCCGTCGCGCGTGAAAAAACGACCAATTATCCCTATTTGCCGGGCTCGGCGCTCAAAGGCGTCTTGCGCGACAAGTACGAAGACGCGCCCGATTTTGCCGTCGCGTTCGGCGATAAAAAGGGGGACGGTTCCGACGAAACGACCGCCGGTTCGCTAATCTTCGCCGACGCAAGACTCTTGGCGTTGCCGATTCGTAGCTTTTTCGGAACTTTCGCCGCTGTTTCCTGCCCCGCGATTATTAAACGCCTGTACGCCGATCTCGAAGCCTACCGCGTTAAAGTCGACGCGCCGAAAATCCCTTCGTTGAAAGACGCGGAAATTGCCGTCGTCTCGGGCTCGCCGCTTGCCAAAGGCAAAAAAGTCTATCTCGAGGACGTCGATTTCGACGTCGTTGAAAACGTCGACAGACTCGCCAAAGACCTTGTTCAAAGATTCGAGAATTTCGGCGAGGCGGGGTTGGTCGAACGATTCGCCCTCGTTTCCGACGACGCCTTCGCGTTTTTATGCGAGACGGGAACGGAGATTAACGCGCATATCAAGATCAACTCCGAAACGGGAATCGTTCAAAAGGGCGCGCTATGGTATCAAGAAACGCTTCCGCCCGAAACTTTTTTGTATTCGTTCGTCTATTGCGACAAAGTTTATGATCGTTCCGTTAAAGAACAAGATTTACTGGAGTCCTTCTGTAAAGACGACTACCTGCAATTTGGCGGGAAAGCGTCGACTGGGCTCGGACGTTGTCAATGTCGATTCAAGGAGGCGTAATTATGCAAACGCGTTCGCAAAAATTAGCGCAAGAAGCGATAAAAGTCGTCTCGGCTTGGAAGAACGCCTCGGGCGACAAAGACCCCAATCAATTCGCGAGACGTTTTCCCGCGCTCGTTCAAACAAGCGGACTTTTGCAAGCGGTCGCTTTTGCAAGGGACAAAAACAAGGATTACGCGGAAGGATTCAGGAGCGTT
>JAZRWW010000290.1:0-3352 GCA_045599865.1 Thermoguttaceae bacterium | reverse complement strand
GAACATAAAGCGGACGATTACGTCTACGTCTCGATTCAGTTGCTGGGATACGTCTGGGCTTGGCTAGACTATATGAAAGAACGCCCCGAGGAATTTGCCGACAAAAACGGGAAGTTGCCGACTCCTTACGCGCTCGTCTTTTCGCAAGACTGGAACGCGACGAAGAAAGTTCCCTTCTTGCATAGAATTCTCTACTGGCTTCCGAAAATGCGCCGTACGGTTCCGACTTTCTGGTTTCAACACGTTCGCGCTTCGGAACTGCCTATCGAAAGAATTAAACGTTCCGAGCCGTTGATGCGCGCGTTTTTTCAATTGGAAGCGTTGGCGCGGAAAAGGAAGTCGAGCGGTTCCGAACTCGACGAAATTGCGGACTGTTTCGAGAACCTGTGGAAAATTAAAAATCCCGACGAACGAATCTCGGCGGGCGTTCAAGCCTGTATGAATTATTTGTCGGAAATAAAAGCGACGCAACCGTTTGCGCCGACAGTGAGACAAGTTTACGAACGCGTTAAAGAAAGGCAAGGCGTCAAGATGGACGTTCTATCGCAATTTACGGAATGGTTTCCCGACGTTATCACGCCCGTCTTGGCTCAACGCGACGAGGCTGAAGCTAGGTATCAAGAGTCGGAAGCGGGACGTCTAGAGGAAAGAGCCGGACGTCTAGCGTCGGAAGCGGAACGCGTCGCAGAACGACAATGTTTTCGTCAGAGGATATTCAAGAAATTTCAAATGGAGTATCAACGTGAGATTTCAGATTCTTTACGGGAAAAATTAGAGCGAATTGACGGTTTAAACGCCTTGACGAACTTATATGAAGCCCTTTGGAAGGCGGAAAATCTGGAGCGTTTTGAACGACTAGTCGACAGAGAAATCGAGAATTGCAGAACTGACGTTTTGAAGTAACGACGCGAGACGTTTCAACGAGTTACGTCTAAAACGCAAGCGATCAAAGCCGAACGCCTTGGAGACCTACGCCGTTTTTGTCTGAGGACGTCGAGAAATTTCAAACGAAATACCAACGCAAAGTTCTAGTTCCTTAAGGGAAAGACTGGACGAATCGACGTCCTTGAAGTTTTGGCGGACGTCTACGAGGTTCTTTGGACTACGGAAAATCGGGAGCGGTTTGAGCAGATTGTCGTCGTTCAATTTAATCGTATTGAACAAACGGTCGAGCCGACGAATAGCTCGACGCAGAGATTTTGCGCTTCGATTTAATCGGCGCTGACAATTAAATAGTTTCGCCGACGCACGACGCGGCGTTGAATTTATTTTCATCTTAGAAGGACAAAATATGACGTCGATCAAGAAAACGTCGGGAACGTTCCCTTTTTTGAAACGCGGCTTAATAAGCGTCGCGTCGCTTCTTTCCTTGTTGTTCGTCTTGGGCGCGGCGAACGCGCAACCGCCCGGTATGCGCGGCGGCTCCGGATTCGAGCGTTGGAGCGGTCGAGGCGACCGTAGCGCGCGTCAAAGACGCGACGATCAACAAAACGAGAGTCAAAACGGCAAACAAGACGGCGAGAAAAAGGAAGAGGGACAAGCGCAAGAGAAACCGATTTCGTTGGATCAGGCGCTTCAGTCGTCGAACGGAACGACTCCGATTCGTCTGAATCAACGAGAATTCACGGCGCCCGACGGCGTGAGACTGACGGGTACGTTCTATAAAGGCAAGGGTTCTACGGACGCGCCGGTCGTTATTCTCTTGAACGACCTTAACGGTTCTAAAGAAACGTTGGAACAGTTGGGCGCCGCTTTGGCGCAAGACGGTTGCGCGGTTTTAATTCCCGACCTTCGCGGTCAAAACGGGAGCGGAGCGCAAGCTCGAGGCGCGGGCGACAATAATCCGCCGAACGACCGCAGACAGATCAAAGAGGGGATTTCGCCCTACGACGTTCGCGCAATGATTCAAACGGATCGTTCGGTCTGGTTCAATTTCCTTCTCTATTTGCACAACAACGAATATTGCAATATGAAAAAGACGGTAATCGTCGGCGCGGGCTTTGGCGCGGCGCTGGCGGCTTCGTGGGCGAAGAGCGACTGGAACGCGAAGGGCGACTATGGACAAAACGTCGTCGGCGTCGCCTTATTGTCCCCCGACGCCTCGAGCGACAATGGAAAGTACGACGCGTTGGTTTCACTCGAAACGCTTCATAAAAAAGCGAAGGGCGCGGTTATGGGATTCGTCGTCGTTACCGGCGATATGAACGAAGAGAAGCTGGAAGACGCCAAAAAAATCCAGCAGAAACTAGGCGGAAAAAACGACGCGGAACTGCCGCCCGAAGACAAAGTCTGTCCGATCGCCGCGATTAAGACGGAAAAGCAAGGCGTCGATCTGTTGCTCTTCGAAGCCTTTGGCGTGCCGACGACTATTCGACAATTTGTCGCGCAACGTATGCAAAAACTGCCGAAAAAGCGAAACAAGTGGGAAGAAATCGGCAAATAAGCGCCAAACGGAGACCTTGCGTCAATCCGCGCGTTCGTTTTTTTCAGCATAGGTTAGGCGTTATGCGGAATCGCCCTTTGATTCGACTTTTTTACGCGCTTGCGAAGCTTGCGCGTTCCTTAGACTATCTCGTCGAAGTCGTCTATCCTAGTTCGTGCTTATTGTGCGGAACGCCGACCCCGCGCGCTCCTTTCGAGCGTTTTTGGCGCCGTCCCCCTTTGAGCGCGATTCTTTGCCCCGAATGCCGCAAGAAATTAGTTTCGCCGACGAGTCAGTTCTGCAAACGTTGCGCTCGTCCCGTTTTACCTTGGCAGATCGGCGAATATTGCGGGCAGTGTCAAGAAGGCGTCTTTGCGTTTGACGAGGCGCGCCCTTTGCAATTTTACCGGGGATTGACTCGCGGAGTCGTGTTGCGTCTCAAAAGAGACAGGGACGGAGCGCTTGCTTATTTGATCGCGCGGCTCTATTTTGAGGAACGCCGCGACGTTTTGGAAGCGTTTCAGCCCGACTGCGTAGTCGCCGTTCCGATGAATTGGCGCCGGAAATTTCTGCGCAAGGGAATTAACGCGCCCGAGCGCGTCGCTAAACTGCTGGCGTTTTTTCTGAACGTTCCCTATGCGAAACGACGGTTGATTCGCACGCGCGCGACTCCTACGCAAACTTCCGTTTCGTGGGAAGACCGCGCGCGCAACGTCGCGGGCGCATTCGCGATTCGAGACGTCGCGCAAGAACGTCCTTTTGCAGGCAAACGCGTTCTTCTAGTCGACGACGCTTTGACGACGGGCGCGACGACTCACGAAATTTCGAAATTACTCCGCGCGTCGGGCGCCGAAAAGATTTGCGTCGCCGTGATCGCGCGCGCCGGTCTGGGAAAGAAACGCGCGTTAGGAGGCAAGAAGTAACGCGGCT
>JAZRWW010000289.1:0-6695 GCA_045599865.1 Thermoguttaceae bacterium | reverse complement strand
CCGCCTGCATTGCAGGCGGATGGGTTGCGAATGTCCGCGCTTTTGGAATCTCATACGGGATCGGATTAGACCCGTCGGAGGCTTCCTCTTTTGGTCGTTTGAGCGTCGTAGCCCCGTCCCCATCCGCCCGCAATGCGGGCGGCTTTCGCGCGTTTTTCGCTTACGCGAAAAACGAATCCTTACGCAACCCTTTCAGTGAACGCTTACCTTTGTCGGAACGGCGCGCAACGTCTCGAGATCGAGTTGACGCAGGGCTTTGGGCGGAAGAAGAACTTCAAAAAACAGACGCGCCCAAAACGTCTTTGGCAAATCGCTTGACTCGACGCTCGTCGCTCGTCGATGCGAATTCTAACCCGATCCGCGTCGTTTGCGCCAGTTACGGAAGCGTCCGCTTCGACGCTGCGTTCGTTGACTTGAACCGTCGTATTGCTCGCGCCGTCCGCGTCTATTCCGCTTCGATTTCCAAATTGACGCCGTTCTTTCGCGCTTGTTCGCGTTCTATTTCCGCGACGAGTCCAAGACGTCTGATATGGCGAGCCTCGCCGGAAAACTGCGCGATAAGCCAAGATTTCACAACGTCGTTGATCGTTTCTTCCGTCAGTAGTTCCGCAGACAGACAAAGAACGTTCAAATCGTTATGACGACGACTCAACTCGGCGGAAAACACGTCCGCGACGGGCGCGGCTCGAACGCCCGGAAATTTATTCGCAACGATGCTCATGCCGATGCCGGTGCCGCAAATCAAAATTCCGCGCTCGTACTCGCCGCGCGACACGCCTTCGGCGACTTTGGCGGCGACGTCGGGATAATCGACGGAACCTTGACTCGAAAGGGGACCGACGTCGAACGCCTGATGACCAAGGGATTCGACAAGTCGTCCCAAGTGCAACCGTGTTTCTATTCCGTGGTGATCGCTTCCTATCATTATTTTCATAACGGCGCCAATTCAACTTCTTTAACGACGTCCGCCGTCGTATGGACGATATGTCGGGCGTAGATTCTTCCAACGAACCAACTTCTCCGTTCGGCGCGGAAAACGCCAAACAAAGAAAGCGGCAAAACCAATTACGCAAAACAAGCTATACAAAACGAACCGCGCAAAACGAACTACTCCGCCTTAATCAATTCTTCAATAGAATCGCACAAAGCGTTCGCTCTTTCGTCGGTCGGAGCCTCGGCGATAACGCGCATAATCGGTTCCGTATTACTCGGACGCGCCAAAACCCACGCGTCCGCCCAATCGATTCTCAAGCCGTCTTGATAATCCTTTTGCTCGTTGGCAAACGCTTCGGAAAGACGTTTCACGACGCTTTCAAAGCCGCCCTCGGGCAAGGACAATTTACGCTTGATAATCGAGTATCCTTTGATTTCGTCGGCAATTTGCGAAAGAGGCGAGTCGCTGCGCGCCATCGCTTCCAACACTTGAGCCATGCCGACAAAGGAATCGCGAACGAATCCAACGCTAGGATCGATCGGTCCGCCGTTCCCTTCTCCGCCGTAGACGGCGTTCTTTGCGATCATCAAATCGACGACGTTCGCCTCGCCGACGGGAGATCGGAACCCTTCTCCTCCAAATTCGGCGGCAATATCGAGCGACATACGACTCGAAGCGCAATTAATGACGAGATTGCGCGCTCGAGAATCCCCTTGACTCGCAAGTTTCTGGAGCCGATTTTTACAGCAAATCGCCGTCGTGTACTCTTCGCCGACGTAACGACCGTTTTCGTCGACTAACGCCAGTCTGTCGGCGTCGGGATCCTGACAGAATCCGACGGCGGCGCCCGCGTCGACAATATCTTTCAAAACGCCTTTCAAATTGTCGACCGTCGGCTCCGGCGTATGCAAGAAATCGCCGTTGGGCGCGTCGCCGCGCATTACGACGTCGCAACCCAAAGCCGTCAAGAGACGCTTCCCGAGCAAACTTCCCGACGCGTTGTTCGAGTCGATCAAGACTTTGAACCCCTTCGAACGAATTAACTCGACGTCGACCGTCTTCAAAACGGCGTCAAGATGCGCTTTCGTCGAATCCTCGATTTTAACGCGATCGCCCAAGGACTCGACGTCGACCCACTTCACGTTCTGCCAAAAGTCCTCTTGGTTATAGACGTCAAGAACTTTTTGCCCTTCCGCTTTCGGAACGACGCGCCCTTCGGAGGAAAAGAGCTTAAGCCCGTTAAATTGGCGCGGATTATGACTAGCGGAAATTTGAATTCCGCCCGCCGCGCCAAATTCGCGAACTAAAACGCCGACCGTAGGCGTCGCCGCGACGCCCGCGTCGAGCGTCAACCGACCGACCGCGTTCAACGCGGAACAAATCGCGTCGGCAAAGAGCGAGCCTGAACGTCGACCGTCGTATGCGATCACGAAAGAGCCTTTCGAAGCGACCGTCGAAGAATACGCCAACGCGTAACGAACCGCGACGTCGGGCGTCAAAGTTTGACCAATTTCACCTCTCAAACCAGAAACGCTAATAATAAGCGGCGTTGCCATTTTCTCAACCTGCAAATTTAATAAACTTAGTCTCATACGCAACCGAAACGGAGCCGCGTTCATAAGCGCGCTAAAACAAAAGCGCAACAACACGTAAGTCTATTTTACGTAGAATTAAGGATTAATCAAGAGCGTATGGCGTCTTTTACTCGACGAAATTAGAATTGGCGCGCGTTTTATACGGGCGTCTCAGACGAACTAAGTCGATCCTTCTCGCCCAAGAGAAAATCGACAAAGAAGCTGCGCTTTCTCGACAATTTCTATCAAAATAATCCGCCTGCGGTTTTAGAAAAAACAATTTGTGTTATACTCTCGAGAACGTTGAACCTATCACGCAACCCCCCTTGTTTAGAGGCGTCTTTATGAGCGAAGGCTCTTCCAATAACCAAACTCGAACCTACTTGATGCAACGATTTGAAACGTTGGGGATTCATCCTCGCGGCAAGTTGGGGCAAAATTTTCTTATTGATTTAAACCTCTTGCATCTCTTGCACGAGTCGGCAAATCTCGACCAAAACGACGTCGTGTTGGAAGTCGGCACAGGGACGGGCTCTTTGACGGGCGCGATGGCGCTTGAAGCCGGTTCCGTCGTTACGGTCGAAGTCGATTCCGTGATGCACGAAATGGCAAAACAGGAACATTGGGACAAAAACAACGTTCGTTTTCTGTTTGCGGACATTCTTGAAAATAAGAACCGTCTCAATCGCGAAGTGTTGGACGTTGTGCGCGAAGAACTGGCAAAGTCGCCCGAGCGTCGCTTCAAATTATGCGCCAACTTGCCCTATCAAATTGCGACGCCTTTAATGTCGAATCTGCTTCTCACGGATATTCCGCCCGTTTCGATGACGGTTACGATTCAAAAGGAAGTCGGAGATAGAATCGTCGCCAAGCCGCGTACAAAGGATTACGGGGCGCTGGCCGTTTGGATGCAAGCGCAATGCGATTGTCGTATCGTTAGAATTATGCCGCCTAGCGTGTTTTGGCCTCGTCCTAAAGTCGATTCTGCGATCGTTCAGACGATCTACAACGAGAAAAAACGCGCTAAGATTCCCAATTTAAAATTCTTCCACGAGTTTGTTCGCGCGCTCTTTTTCCACCGACGCAAGTTTATTCGTTCGGTTCTTTGCAGCGCCTTTAAGAATCGCGTTGAAAAAGAAAACGTCGACAAAATTTTAGACGAAATGGATCTTCGCGGCGAGATTCGCGCGGAAACCTTGAGCGTTAAGACTATTTTGGCGCTTTCGGAGCGTTTTCGAGCGCTCTTTCCTCCTGAAGAACAGTTCGTGTTGAGTTGAACGACGCGCGTCGACCTCGTTTTTTGTCGTAAAACATTCGACAAAACGTCGACGAAATATTCGACGAAACGTCGGTAAACAAGGCAAACAAGCGTTTTCGTTTGAATTTCCGCTTGGCGTTGTTGACGCGCGATTTAAATTAGTTAAAATATCGGGACGGCGGCGTCTTTTGCGCGTCGACGTCGCAGATTGGGACGAGGGAGCCTGACGAGGGCGCTTGTCTTCCGTAAGTTAGATATTTATTTGTTGAATTTTACGATTTATCGGCGTCGTTGGGGTTGTTTGGCATAGGTTCCAGAGACTCGGCTTCGATTTGATCGTTAATATTTGCTGAAAGGTTATTATTATGTCCCTCTTCGGAATGGTTGGTTCGCCTACTCAGTTAATTATAATCGCCGCTATCGCTTTTTTGCTCTTTGGCAATCGTCTTCCGTCCGTAATGCGTTCTCTTGGTCGTAGCGTTACCGAGTTTAAAAAAGGCGTCAACGGGATTGAAGACGAAATCGACGCCGCTTCTAAAGCGGCGGATAAAAAAGTCGAGTCGTCTAAAGACGCGTCTGAAGAATAATTCGAAAGAACAAGTCTGAAGAATTAGCCGGAAGAATAAATCGAAAGAATAAATCGAAAGAATATTCGTCGAACCGCGCGTTTGTATTCTGCGGAACTTTTAACGCGTAAACGCCAAGGGTCGCGCTATTAGTAAGCGCGAGTCGTTGGCGTTTTGTCGTTTGTTTGTCGCGTTTCGCGTCTAATGGAAACGTTAAAACCACAAAATTGATCTATTCTTCTCGCGCTAATTTGCGTATGATGCGCAAGCGTTCCCTATTCGAACGATTAGGACGACTTACCACGTAAATATTGAGGACAGTATGGCCAACTATTTTGCAGACAATCAAGACATTAAGTTCTTATTCGACTACTTTGATCTTGCGGAAATCGCGGCGTTGCAAGAGCGCGAAACGCCAAACGGAGACGCCGATTACGCCCCGCGCGACGTCGACGACGCTATCGACAATTACCGTAACGTTCTCAATATCGTCGGAAAAATCGCCGGAGACGCGTTGGCGGCAAACGCGGAACGCGTCGACGCCGAAGGCAACGCTCTCAACGCGGATCAGACGGTTGCGTTGCATCCGCTCGTTCAGAAGAATCTTGACCTAATGAAAAGAGCCGACTTGCAAGGCTTCACGTTGCCCCGAAAATACGGGGGAATCAACTGTCCGATTTTGATTTATACGATGGCGACGGAAATCGTCGCGCGCGGCGACTGTTCTTTTATGAATATGTTCGGGCTTCAAGGAATCGCCGACACGATTTACGCTTTCGCGTCCGAGGAAATTAAAGACGAATATTTGCCCCGTTTTGCGAGCGGCGAAGTAACGGGCGCAATGGTCTTGACCGAGCCGGACGCCGGGTCGGATCTTCAGGCGGTTCGTCTTCGCGCCGATCAAGACGAAGCCGGAAATTGGCGCTTGAACGGCGTCAAACGCTTTATCACGAACGGTTGCGGCGAAGTTCTGCTCGTTTTGGCGCGTAGCGAGGCGGAAATTTCCGACGGACGCGGGTTGAGCCTTTTCATTTGCGATCGCGGACCGTCCGTCAAAGTTCGCCATCTTGAAAACAAACTCGGAATTCACGGCTCTCCCACTTGCGAACTTGTCTTTAAAGACGCGCCTTGTCGTTTGATCGGCGAACGTCAACGCGGGCTGATCACTTACGTTATGGCGCTTATGAACGGCGCGCGACTTGGCATCGCCGCGCAATCGCTAGGCGTCGCGGAAGCCGCTATGCGCCTTGCGCGCAATTACGCAAATTCGCGCGAGCAGTTCGGAGCGCCGATCGAACGCCTGCCCGCCGTCGCCGAAATGATCGTCGATATGAACGTTCGCATCGAGGCGGCTCGCGCGTTGGCTTATGAAACGGCGCGCGTTTGCGATTACGAAAACAACGCGAACCGTCTACTTGAGCGCAACGCCGACGCGCTTTCCGCCGAGGAAAAGAAAGCGTTCCGCCAAAACGCCCGTTACTACAAAAAACTGAACGCTATGCTCACGCCAATGAGCAAATACTTCTGCAGCGAGACGAGTATTTCCGTTACGACGGACGCGATTCAAGTTCTCGGAGGAAGCGGATATATGAAAGACTACGCGGCGGAACGTTACTATCGCGACGCGCGTATTACGACGATTTACGAGGGCACGTCTCAACTCCAAGTCGTCGCGGCGATACGAGGCTTGACTTCCGGCGTCTATCAAAATTACGTCGCCGAATTTGAAGCGAAGGAACTTGGCGACGAGACGCTCGACGCGCTTAAAGAAAAATTAATCGCCGCGCGAGCAAAATTGGACGACGCGATCGCTTTCGCGCGAACGAAGGGCGTTTCCTACGTCGAACTTCGCGCGCGCAAGATCGTCGACGCGGGCGTCGCGATTCTTATCGGGCATTATCTTCTTGGACAAGCGACGAAATGCGACCGTAAAAAGAAAGTCGCCGGTTATTTTATTACGAAGGCGCTTGCTGAAATTGGCGCCGCTATCGCGCTGATCGAAAACGGAGCGACTTACGTTCTGGACGATTATTTAGAATTCGTCGGCTCCGTTTCGAACGACGATTAAGCGTCGTTTGGAGTAATCGGAATCCGCGTAAGCGTTCACGGAAAACGACGCGCAAGAATCGCCGCGAAAGCGGCGCGCGAAAGCCGCCCGCATTGCGGGCGGATGGGGTGCGAATGTTCGCGCTTCTGGAATCTATATACGGGGCGGATTAGACGCTTAATGAAAACTCGTTTGTCGAGAGTTTCGTAAAATTCCGCCCATCCGCCTGCAATGCAGGCGGCTTTCGCGCGTTTTTCGCTTCTGCGAAAAACGAATCCTCGAGCGACGCTTTCATTAAGTTCAACCGTCGAATTTT
>JAZRWW010000288.1:0-19097 GCA_045599865.1 Thermoguttaceae bacterium | reverse complement strand
GGCGTCAAACGAAAGTTGAGCGCGCAACAAAAAAACCGCTCTAACGACGAATCGCAAGAGCGGTTTTCTGCAATGACCCCAATGGGACTCGAACCCATATTACGGCCTTGAAAGGGCCGTGTCCTAACCGACTAAACGATGGGGCCGCTGAATTTCGGTTACAAAAGCTCGTACTACGAAAAAATCGTAGAAAAGAATGACCCCAATGGGACTCGAACCCATATTACGGCCTTGAAAGGGCCGTGTCCTAACCGACTAAACGATGGGGCCAAAAAGCTCTTGCTCGGACGACAACTGCTTGGACGACAACGAACCCCGCCGAAACAAAACTCGCGCGAAATTCGCAATGACCCCAATGGGACTCGAACCCATATTACGGCCTTGAAAGGGCCGTGTCCTAACCGACTAAACGATGGGGCCAGAAAACTGTCTGTCGACAAATTTCATTGGAATTTTAACCCAGCTATTTGTTCTGTCAAGCGATTCTTTCAAATTTTTTGATTTTTTATATTTTCGTCTTGCGCGAGCTTGGCTTAGGTCTTTTTTTACGTTGAAACTTACGATTTTGTCGTTAAATTGTCGAATAAATCGCAAGAAAAAATCTTTCGACCCTTTTAACAGGCGAAAAAATCAGTTACAATAGGCTCGACGTTTTGCGTTCTTTGTCGAGAGGAAGTCAAGCGTTGTTTTATTTGTCGTCGTCCAACGTTTATTACGAGCGCGTTTGCGCTTCAGAAGCTATGCAAAAGACTAACGAAATTGTCGTCAACGGGTCAAAAGAACAGGAATCGGTCGCTCAAGAAGAGTCGCGCTTTGCCGAGGAATACGACGTCGTAGTCGTCGGGGCGGGCTTGGCCGGTATGACGGCGGCGAACGTCCTTGGGCGTTCCGGGTATAAAGTCCTCCTTTTGGAACGTCATTACAAACTTGGCGGCTTGGCGACGTGGTTTCGTCGCGGTTCCGGCGAGCATGTCTTCGACGTTTCTCTGCACGGATTTCCCGTCGGGATGATTAAGAGCTGTCGTCGTTACTGGAACAAAGAAATCGCCGACCGAATCGTGCAGTTGCCCCGAATTAAATTTGACAATCCGCAGTTTTCGCTGACGACGACGTTCACGCGCGAAGATTTTACGCGTTTGCTCGTCGAACGTTTTGGACTTGCCGAAGAAACCGTCAAAGCGTTCTTTGACGAAGCTCGCAATCAGACGCATTACGACGACCCGACGACGACCGCGCGCGAGTTCTTCGAAAAGTTCTTTCCGAACAGACCCGACGTCGTAAGACTCTTAATGGAGCCGATCACTTACGCCAACGGGTCGACTTTGGAAGACCCCGCGCTTACTTACGGCGTCGTTTTCTCGAATTTTATGTCGAAGGGCGTCTATACGTTCCAAGGGGGAACCGATCTTTTTGTCAAAATGTTGCGCGACGAGTTGACGAAAAACGGCGTCGATATTGCTACGAACGCGCCCGTTGAGAAAATCCTTGTCGAAAAGGGAAGGGTCGTCGGCGTTAGAATTTCGGATAAGCCGTTGAATCTTAACTCCCCGGAAATCGGAGGCGCGCCCAAAAAGACGTCGATTCTTGCCGGAAAGACGATCAAAGCGCGTTCCGTTCTTTCGAACGCTAATTTGAAGGGCACGATCTTCAATCTTGTCGGACGCGGTTATTTTGATCCCGAATTTGTCGCGAAAGCCGAAGACGTCCGCTTGAATAATTCGAGCGTTCAAGTCTATGTCGCGTTGAAGAAAGGCGAGACGATCGACGAAGAGAAATGCGGCGATTTGCTCTTTACGTCCGTTGCGCCCGAGTTCCGTACCGAATGGCTTTTGAATCGTCGCATTACGAGCCGCACTTACTCTTTCTACTATCCAAAAACGCGACCTGGCACCGATCGTTATTACGTCGTCGCAAGTTCGAACGCGAATTACGAAGATTGGGCGAATCTTTCCGACGAAGCCTATGAAGAGAGTAAAAAGAACCTGATCGAGACGACGCTTGACGCGTTGCATAAATACGTGCCCGGCATTCGCGAAAAAGTCGCGTACGTCGAGGCGGCGACGCCTAAGACGTTCCGCGATTACACCGACCATTGGCTCGGCGCAAGTTTTGGAACGAAATACGAAGGACTTGCGATTAGCCGCGCGTTGGGCGCCAACGTTCCCGGCTTGTATCACGCGGGTAGCGTCGGGATTATTATGTCCGGCTGGCTGGGCGCGGTAAATTACGGCGTAATCGTCGCGAACGACGTCGACGAGTATTTGACTCGTTCGTCTGAGAAACAATACTGAATCGAGGCGAGAAATGGAAGAAGAACGCAAAGATTTGGCGAAAGAGTCCTTTTTTGACTCGCGCGCGGCGATTTTGGCGGCGATTCCGCATCGCGAGCCGTTTTTGTTCGTCGACGAAATACGAACTTGGACGGATAATGAAATCGTATGCGCCTATCGTTTCAAAGGAGACGAATTTTTCTTTGCCGGTCATTATCCTGAAACGCCGATCGTGCCGGGCGTCGTTTTGTGCGAGTCCGCGCTTCAAGCGGGCGCGATTCTTATGACGCGCGTCGTCGGCGACGAAGAGCAAACGTCGGGCAAGGCGCCGGTTGTCGGGCGTATGAACGACGTTAAATTCAAGCGAATCGTTCGACCCGGAGAACAAATCGAACAGCGCGTTTCTCTGCAAGAGAAAATGGGCGGCGTTTATCTTATGAACGCCAAAGTTATGTGCGAAGGAAAATTGGCGGTTAGTTTTAATTTTGCCGTCGCAAAGACGGATCGCGCCTGACCGAAGTTGAAACTACGAAAGAAGAAACAAGATCGTTTGACTTGTAATTTGCGCGAAGAAACGCGAGGGGAGACGAAATGAAAGCATGCGTCGTCGGCGCCGGCAACGTTGGTTGCGCGATCGCCGCTATTTTGGCGCGCGAAGGTTGCGACGTGACTTTACTAAAAACGTCGACTCGCGGGCAAAACGAAAATTTTGACGTCGTTGAACGTCAAAAAGGACTTGTCTTGCAGTATCTTGACGCGGAACGCGAATTTGTTCCGTTGCGTCGGGTAACGAAAAATTTTGACGCCGCGCTGGGCGAAGAACTCGATTTGGTTTTCGTGGCGACTCAAACGCACGCGCATCGAGAACTTGCTCCGCGCGTCGCCGCCGCGCTCAAAAGCGCCAAATTGCTGATAGTCGCGCCCGGTTATTTAGGGTCGGTCTATTTTCGACGCGCCTTGCAAGAGGATCGCGTTCCGATCGTCGCCGAAGGGGAGTCGCCCCCTTACGACGCGCGTATTGAAGCGCCCGGCTTTGTTCGCGCGTGTTTTAAAAACGTTCGCAACGCCTTGTCTTTCTTGCCGACGGAGGCGCGCGACGAAGGACTGAGAATCGCCTCTTCCTTTGTCGAGACGTATCAGTATTCGCGTTCGAACGTTCTTGAATCTGCGTTGTATAATCCGAATTTGGTTCTTCACACGATCGGGACGGTTCTTTCGGCGTCGCGCATCGAATACAGTCAAGGCGAGTTCTGGATGTATCGCGAGGCGTTTACGCCTTCCGTTTGGCGCGCGGTTGAAACGCTCGACGCCGAAAAGAACGCCGTGCTGGAAGCGTTTGGGCTTGAGCCCTTGCCCTATTTGAAGGCGTGTCAATTTAGAAACGAACAGGAACTAGGCGGCGATCCTATGGAGACTTTTCGAGGTTACGCCGCAAACGGCGGACCGAAATGTCCCGGAGCGCTTGACACGCGTTTTTTGACGGAAGACGTCCCGAACGGGCTTGGCTTGCTTGCGTCTTTGGGGCGCGCCGTCGGGGTTCCCACGCCGGTTGCGGAGTCGTTGATCGCTATGTCGGGCGCTTTGTTGGGGCGCAATTTCCAACGAGACGCGCGAACTCTTGAATCGCTGGGGTTTTCCTCGCTCGAAGAATTAAAGGAGTTTGTCGGTATTAAAGAGGAAGATTCCGAAGGCGATTCGACGGACGAATAGACGCTTGGGGTTTTCTAGTTTGGGGACGCGCTGGTAAGACGACGCGTCTTTAGGTTTGATTGGCGACGACGCGACGACGCGTTCGACGCCGTTGGGCATTCTTTAAAAAAGAGGTCGTAATGGCGCAACTTCATACGATCGATTACGCTATTTTAATTTTGTTTTTCCTGTCGACGCTGGCGATCGGCTGGCGTACGATGCGTCAACTAAATAAATCTGCCGAAAGCAAGGGGAACGATCAAACCGGCGGAGGAATTACCGCTCGAGCCCCTTGGTGGCTTCTAGGATTTTCGCTAGTCGCCACGACTTTTTCCGCCGACACGCCAAACTTGGTGACCGATATTGTCCGGCAAAACGGCGTTTCAGGCAACTGGGTCTGGTGGGCGTTCCTGCCGACCGGTATGACGACCGTTTTTATTTACGCTAAATTATGGCGAAAACTAAACGTGTTGACCGACATAGAGTTTTACGAGACGCGTTACAGCGGCGGCTCGGGCGCGTTTGTTCGCGGATTCAGAACGCTCTATCTCGGATTGATCGTAAACACGCTGATTATGGCGTCGGTTACTCTTGCGATCGTGAAGATTTTCGGCGTCATGCTCGGTATGTCCGAATTGACGACGATTCTAATCGCCGGAACGATTACCGTCGTTTTCACGGCGGCCGGCGGCTTTTCGGCGGTTCTTTGGGCGGATTTCGTCCTTTTCATTATTGCGATGGCGGGTAGCGTCGCGGCGGCGATTATCGCCGTGCGTCTGCCGCAAGTCGGCGGTCTTTCGGGACTTTTCAGTCATCCCGAAGTCGCGTCGAAGCTCTCCTTCTTGCCTGATTTTAGCGATACGAAAGCGCTTTTAACGCTCTTGATCGCGCCCCTTGTCGTGCAGTGGTGGAGCGCGTGGTATCCGGGCGCCGAACCGGGCGGAGGAAGTTACACCGCGCAACGTATGCTTGCCGCCAAGACGCCGGGGCACGCGGTCGGCGCGACGCTCTTTTTCAATATCTGTCACTATGCCGTTCGTCCTTGGCCTTGGATTATCGTCGCGCTCGCTTCGATTATCGTTTTCCCCGATCTCGAGTCGTTGCGTCGATCGTTCCCGAATCTTGCCGAGTCGAAAGTAGGGCACGATATGGCGTATCCGGCGATGATGACGTTGTTGCCGCCCGGAGTTTTCGGAATAGTCGTCGCCTCTCTCTTTGCCGCGTATATGTCGACGATCGCGACGCATTTGAATCTGGGCGCCTCGTATATGGTAAACGATTTTCATAACAGATTTGTCGAAACGACCAAAGAAAAGAAGACGCGCAAGAGTACGAACGGCAGACGAAAAGGACGACGTTGGAACAAGCCCGGCAAGGAGTCCGTCGCGTCGAAGCGTTCGCAGTTTGCCGGGACGTTCGTTAAAGTTATGTCGTGGCTTCGAGAAGCGGTCGACTACGTATACTACGCCTTCTTTAATAGAAACGATCAAGACCTCGAAACGTGGAATAAGAAAAAGCAAATCTTTATCGTGCGTTTCTGGACGGTCTTCTTTATGATTATCGCCGCCGCGATGGCGTTGCAACTGAAAGACGCGCTCGGCGCTTTCGAAATTATGCTACAAATAGGCGCCGGAACGGGGGCGCGTTTCTTACTTCGGTGGTTCTGGTGGAGAATTAACGCTTATAGCGAAATTGCCGCTATGTGTTTCGCGTTCCCGATCGCTTGTTATTTCCAGCTTTGGCACAAGGATTTCTGCCTTGGCTTTATGACGGAGCAGGCTTTTAACGCGTCTTGGTTGAGTTCGCCTAGCGTTCAACTAGTCGCAAGCGTCGCCTTGACGACGATCGGTTGGCTTACGGTTACTTTCTTGACGCCCCCCGACGATAAAGAAACCTTGCGCGCGTTCGTCCGTAAGACGCGCGCCGGAGGACCGGGTTGGAAGAAAGTTTACGAAGACGCCGCCAAGGAAGGCGTCAAGCTCGAAGGCGCCGACGACAAGTGGACCGCGCCCCTTGGCGTCCTTTGCAGCGTCGTCGGTTGCGTCGTTATTTACGCGGCGCTCTTTGCCGTCGGGGCGTTGCTTTACGGGCAAATTACGCGCGGTTGCGTTTTAATCGCAGTCGCCGCCGTCGGGGCGTTCGCCCTCTTCGCTTGTTGGAAGAAGATGGAAAACGTCGACGCGAAAAACGTGGAAGTCGCCGCTTAACGAATTAATCGTCGATTACGACGTCGCGACGCGTAAGGAACGCCGACCGGGGCGTTTGCTTACGCGTTTTTTCATTGTCGTTGCAACAGACAGCAGGCGTTTGCTTTGAAGTTTTTTTGAAAGCTCCGTTCCTAGCAACTTTGAACGTCGATTTCATTTCAAGCGTTTTTTATCTCCTTACCCTTGAATTTTCAGACTACGCCGCGTGCGCGGCTATAATTTAAAGGGTTTCCGATCTTTCGGGGGGAAAATTTCAAAGGCGACGAGTTTTTTACAGACCGCTACTGCGTTTGGTTACTTAGTACGTTCCTTTGCCGCTAATCTTGCGCTTTGTAATGATAATAACGATTCTTTAATTTGCGTGAAGAAAGACTCAAGACCAAGACTTTCCAAAACCAAACGTTCAAATTCTAATCGATCTTCTTCAAGAAGTTCATCGGCGACGTTTTTGATTTT
Organism: Thermoguttaceae bacterium; assembly: GCA_045599865.1. Classification (GTDB taxonomy): domain Bacteria; phylum Planctomycetota; class Planctomycetia; order Pirellulales; family Thermoguttaceae; genus RUG369. The sequence continues at coordinate 12,475 of JAZRWW010000288.1, read as the reverse complement.
TCGTGATTTTAACAATTGGAAGGAAGAAAGAATTCGATTTCTATCACGACTGTTAATTAACGTGGGATTCGGCATAAAACAACGAGCGATTCGTTCTTTACTGACGTCCAAAGCGCCTAATGCTCTTCCAAATCCAGACGCTTCTATCCAAAATAACGTTAAAATCGAATTTAACAACGCATGATTCAGTTCGACGTCTTCGAAACCAGGTTTATGTCTGAAACCAATTAATCTTTGATTAATAAACGACGGTTTGTCGAATCGTGAAAAGAATAGGCGACGCTCTGGATTCATTCCTGTAAAGAATTCGGCTATTTCTGAACGTTCAAGTTCGTACCATTTTAATTTAGCGCGCTTCAGAACTTCGCAAAGAGGTTTTCCACAGCCGTTGACTTGCCCTTCAAATTTATTGATCCAAGCCAAAGCGCCTTGGTATTTCATCTCTTTCAATTCTTCAATACTCAGTCCGCAACAAAAGGCGTCGTTCGACGCCGTTGTTTCCAGCGTTTCGACGGAACGCGCGCTAAGTAGTACTCTTTGTAAAAATTGCGATTCAATTTTATGCTCGTTTTTTTTAGGGTAAAACAAGGGATCCCAACCGCGCCGACTTCCTCGAAAAACTTCAAAAACAGAATCAATACGAATTACTTTTTCACGTATGTCGGGAACCCAATCTACGTTATGGAACAACGAATTATAGGAAACGTTCATTGACAATAAATCATCGATTTTCACGATGGAATACGAAGCTATTTGGAGGACGTTTGAATCAAGTTCTTTTTCAAGGAGACTCGAATTAACCAACGTTCGTTCAAAATCTTCGTTGCTCTCAAGTTCCTTGAGCGATTTTTTCCATAAGAAAAATTTGACTGAATTGGAATGAGGTTCCTGTTTTTTTTGAAGTATCAAAATTGTCGCGACTACGTCGGCGTTCTGAAACCAGCGTCCTTTTCCACTAATATGAACTTGACGAAGTACGTATTTGTCTCTTAAAACTTCCATAAAACGAAGCCCGGATTCCGTACCCAACCAAGAGTTTGACGTAATGACGCCAAGCCGGCCGTTTGTTTTGAGGTTTTGACTCAAAGAAAGTATAATATGGCAATACAAATCCGCGCGTTTGTCAAGTATAGGAACAAAACGACTTAATTCTGCGTCTTCTTTGGAAATTTTATCGCTTGGCACAAACGGAAGATTGGAAATAATCGCGCCAAATTCAGGAAGACAGAGCGTGTTCGTTTCTCCATTTTTGGGGTTTACGATAGAAATCGTTTCTCCGACTTTTAGCGATAGGGCGTTATGTTGAAAGAGACGATTCGGCAAGTAAATTGTATCCGCGTCAACCAAACTGATATTAGCTATTTGTAGTGGAAACTGATATTTATCGCAAGCCCATACAGATTCGACCGCCCTTTCTGTCTTCATTTTTTCTTTTTTAAGACGCAACGCCTCACGAGGAATCGTACCCGTTCCGCAACAACAGTCAAGAACGTCTTCATTCCAGTTACAGATAGTAATTTTTGTCAATATACGTGCCAGCTCTTCAGGCGTAACATACTGACCGTGAAATTCTCGTTTCGTGGAAGAGACGGTCTTTTCAAGAACGCTACATAAGACGGAATGTTCTAAATTTTTTTTTCCGTTTTCCTTGAGAAATAAGGAAAATTCTACAAAATCATTCCAAGTTACTTGAGGTAAAACTTCGTCATATGGCAATGAAGAAAACACGTTAAAAAAATCGCAACGTTGGGTAATTTTTTTAAAAATATTGTTTGCTTCACTTGGCGTAACGTCGTAAGAGACGGAATCAATAAGTAACGCGCCGTTCTGACGTTCCTTAATAAGATGCGCAAATAAGATTCGATTAGTCCAATTAAGAATAATAGATTTGGCATATGCGTAATACTTATTTGCTTCGTCGTATTGATATTCGATATTGACGTTGTCCCACCAGGCGCTTATGAAAGCTTCTTGTACGGCGTCTGCGACGCTCCTTTGGGACAATTCTTCTGCCATTAGTCCCTTATTACGTTGAATAATAGAAGAAACGACGCTTGTCGCAAGCGCTTCGCTTAGACGCGACTCACGAAATTTACCCAAAATAAAATAATGATTGACTTCCAAAATCACGCGTTCCAGAAGCTTTTCCCAATCTGCGCGGCAACGTCTAACGTCGTCGCGTGTTCTAATTTGTTGTGAATCTGTCCATTGTTTGGCAATTCGAAACGTTCCGTCTTCTTCACGAATATAAAGCGTCGCATAGGTAAAATTCCACAACAGGAAACTATTTAAATTCAAAGCGTCTGCCTTACGCGCGGCGTCGTTGACGAAGGCTTCGTTTTCGATGGGAACGTCGGGCATTTTGAGTTCCCAACCTTGAAGAGCGACGCTTTGTTCGTCGTCCGCGTAAAGAACGAGGTCGGGGAACATAGAAACGCCATTAAGAGTAAGCGTACATTCGCCGCCCGCACGCTTGATCTTTAAATCGGCTCCGTCAAGAAATCGATTTATCTTACCGATCAGCGCGATCGCCCAACTCCTTTCGTTATCTCGCATAACGTTCGACATTCCCTTTAACCTCCTCGAAATCTCGTGTGAGATTGACTAGTTCGACGCATTTTTTAACTCGCGGTTCCAACGAATTCCAGGCGTTTCGTAAGCGTTTTTTAGCGACGTCAATATAGTCGACGTCGTTTTTCTTAAAGAGCGCGACGTTTTCGTTTTTCTCAAAGCCAATAAAGTTACGTCCTTCTAACAACGCCGCGACAAGGAACGAACCGCTCCCAAACGTATTGTCTAAAACGACGTCGCCCGGATTGGTATAAGTTCGAATCAAATATCGTCCTAATTCGACGGGTTTTTGCGTTGGATGAACGACGGTTCCCTCGCTTTCCGCTGTTTTGACGTAAATAACGTCCGTTGGATACCGTTCGCCCGAGCTGGCGACGCGAACAGGTCTAAAATCTCCGTAACTTCCGCTAAGTTGATCTTTTCTAACGCCTTTGTCGTATGGAATTCCTTCCGTCATTTGAGGATTATAGGTCGGTTGTTTTTTGTAGAAGACGCAGACGTCTTCGTGTTTTCTCAAAGGTTGCTTTTTCGCATTGAGAAAGTTGGTCGGCTTTGATTTCTCCCAAACCCATTTGTATTTGAAGAGATTCGGTCGACTCATAATCAACTTAGCCGTAAAGACGCCCTGCGACGTCAGGACAACGGCTCCGTCGTCTTTGATAATCCGACAATATTGATCCCAGAGCAAATCTAGAGGAATATAAGAATCCCATTGATTTTGCGTGATTCCATAAGGCAAATCGCACAATATCATATCGATAGAACGCGGAGGAATTCGCTCCATACCGACTAAACAATCTTCTTCAAAAAGATTGTTTAAGGAAGGCGTAAGGAGAGGCGAGAAGACTTTCGTCTGAACTTGACTAACTTTGTCTCGCGCGTTACGTTCTACTGTAGACGTTCGTTCCTTGCGACGATTTTTGGTCAAAACGCATAGCCTTGAATGATCGGCGGCGTTTTCGAGCGCGTCAAAAAGGGGCGTAATCCGCATAACAGACTCGGTTGACTGGGCTTTAGTTCTTTTTACCCGAATCGTTTTCTAACTACGGGCAATTTTTAGGTAGTATGCGCTCACGAAAAGCTACGTGTCAACGATACGCGGACTGTTTCGGCTCGTGAAGGCGCAAGATCGAAGACGTCGGTTTAACGCTCTTGAATCAAAACTTTGCTTCCAACGACTTAGCGAACGTAAGAAAACTTTCAAAGTATTAGCTTTTCGCTGTTCGCGAAGCCGTTTTGGTGGTTCAACGTATCCGCGCATCGTTGATGCGCGGCTTTCCGTGAACGCTTGCCGAATTTCTATGAGAGTTCGTTGCGCGCGCGTTGTCGATTGGAATTTGACGTTCGACTTTGCGTTTATTTTTCCGGCGCTTTTTGACGATCGGCTTGCGGGACGTAATTCGCAAGGAGTTTGTCGGCAAAAATAGGCTGAAGTCGCGCGACGCGTTGACGTCCGTTAAGCATAGGCAACGTTAACATGTCTTCGCCGACGAGCGGCTTGAGATACTTCAAGAAATCGTCGGAAACGTCGCAACCGTTCGGCAAAATCCATTCTTTCGGGAAAGTTCGCTCGCTGTTGGCGACTTCCGCCAAGGGCGCCTTGTCGTATTTTACGTTGTAAATTATGCCCGGCTCGCGCAAAATCGTCGACATATAGCCGCCTTGTCCCGTCGCGGCTAACTCTACCGCCTTTTGTCCAAGACGATAGGCTTCGTCCAAGTCGACGGTCGACGCGTAACCCATCGAACAACGCTGATCCGTGCCCGGAACGTTGCATCTTGCGGCGCCCTTTGTCGCCAAGCCGACGGAATTGAGATAGTTGACGACGGTATGCGCGACAGTCGTTTTACTCGCGCCAAAATTGACGTGTCCAAAAGAGTCTTTGATTTCGCCAAGCGAACCGACGTTGAAACCTTCGCTGACGACGACAATGCAACGTCCGGCTTGTTTAAGCGTCTCGTTGACTTGTTCGGCGAGTTGTTCCAGCGAGCAAGGGGATTCCGCGAGATATATTAACAAGGGCGTCTCGCGTTTGGGATCCGCCAGTCTCGCGGCGGCCGGAATAAACCCGATTTTTCTGCCCATCGCCTGCAAGACAAGAACGGGGTCGGCGGGGTAGGAACCCTTGTTTTCTTCGTTGGCGTACTGGACGGCGTGCATCCAATATTTTGCCGTCGAAGCGTAACCGGGCGTATGGTCGATCAATTTGAACTGCGCGTCGCCAATATCGTTGTCGATCGTCTTGGGAACGCCGACCGCTTGCAATTCGAGCCCTCGTTCGGCGGCCAACAACGCTATTTTATTTGCCGTGTCCATCGAATCGTTGCCGCCGTTGTAAAGGAAATACCCGACGTTATGCGCCTTGAAGACCTCGACGACTCGTTCAAAGTCTTCGTTTTGCCACGACTTCAACTTATATCGGCACGTTCCGATCGACCCTGCGACGGGCGTATAGCGCAACAGGGCGATTTCTTCTTCAGGCTGAGCCGTGAGATCGATTAGCTCCTCTTTGAGAACCCCTTCGATTCCATGATTGGCGCCGTAAACGTTCCCAATGTTGGAGAACTCTTTCGCCGCGTCGATCACGCCGCGTAAACTACTGTTGATGACGCAGGTTGGACCGCCGCTTTGGGCGACAACCAAGTTTTTTTTGGTTTCAGACATTATTGACCTTTACGTAGGTTGTGAATAGGGACGAATCGACGCGTCTATCGGGACGCGTTTCTTATTATCCTCATTTTTCTTCTTGCGTCTATCTTCCTTTTAAAAAAAATATGATTCTTACGACGTCGGTTTTATTTTGAACGGTTTGATTTTAGCTTTTTCGACAAAATTCCAAAAATTGACAAAGTAAACTTTTTACAATATGGCTGTTTAGGGATAAAAAAATAAACAACGACGTCAAGTAAAGAAGGTTAAGTAGAAAAAACTTTGTAGAAAAAAAGAAAAAGTTAAAAAAAATATGATATGAGCGTTGAAGAGCTTGGCAATTTATAGACGATTATGTAAAATGAACGGGGAACGTCAAAAGACGACGAATTCGCTAAAAAAATAAATTCGCGCGGCGTCGTAATTTGCGCCGATTTGTTTAAACGTTAAATTTTAACGATTTGACGTTATTTAATGAAATGGTTTGATTAATTCGTCCTCCTTTAACTATATTACCGATTTTTTTGAGATTTTATCAGTTGTTTTTATAACGCGTTATATTACAACGTTTAGAAAAACTGCTTTGATATTGACATTGACGTTAATTTGTTTATAATTGACATACAAAGTAAAAATAGTAAAAACAGAATGAGTTTAACGGGCGTGAAAATTCACAAGATTTAAAGGTCTTGCGAGGATTTAGCCCTTTTTGTCAAGCGTCGGCGTTTTATTGGTTCCTTTGGGAACGCAACGGCGGACGTCGACCTTTTGGTCGCGTCGTTCGAGTTGAACGCGCGACTCTTGGCAAGAGTTTGTTTTTTCGCTTTTTTACGAGTAACGTCGAGCGGCGACGTTCGGACGCGTCGGGTCGATTTACAGAGGCGACTTGTTCGGTTGAAATAAACTTAGAAACAAAGGATTTGGTTTGAGAAATGGGCATTAAAACGGTATTTACCACCGGCGAGGCCGCTAAGATTTGCAAAGTTAGCCAACAGACGATCATTCGTTGCTTTGATTCCGGCGGGTTGAAAGGATTTCGCGTGCCCGGAAGTCGTTTTCGAAGAATTCCGCGCGAATGTCTCTACGCCTTTATGAAGGAAAACAATATTCCGACCGACGCGTTAGAAAGCGGAAAACGTAAGGTTTTAGTAGTCGACGACGATCGCGATCTGGTTGAGTTGCTCGTCGACGTTTTAGAGCGCGACGGTCGTTTTGAGACGCGTTCCGTCAACAACGGCTTTGACGCCGGCATGATGGTGAAAGAATATCGACCCGATTTGATTATTCTTGACGTAATGTTGCCCGATATTAACGGCAAAGACGTATGCGTTCGAGTAAGAAACGACAAATCACTTGAAGCCGTCAAAATTCTTTGCGTTTCCGGCATGGTCGAAGAAGACAAGATTCAAGAACTCCACCGCGCCGGCGCCGACGAGTTTATGCCGAAGCCTTTCGAGACGGAGAAATTGATCGAGTTGATTTGTCGCCTCTTGGAAATCGAGTCTTTTGTTTGATTTAATTTTGCGCGTTTCGAGCTAGCTTTGAAGCGAGATAGTTTTGAAACGACGCGCGCGGCGAAGGAAGCGCGGTTCCGTTTTTTTGAACGTCCTTTGGCGTCAGTCGTATGACTGACGTTGTTTTTTGGCTTGACGTGTTAAAATGCGTTGAATAAATAGTATGTAACAAATTGAAACAGGGAGTTGTTTTATGAGTTTGTTTGACGAAACGCTCGAGGAACGATTTGTCGACGGACTTGCCGAGTTTGCCGCAGGCGCCGGGCATGAGTTAAACAATCCTCTGACGGTAATCAGCGGGAACGCTCAATTTCTCTTGAAAACGGAGGAAAACGTCGCCAAACGTCGTCGATTAGCGATGATCGTCGATCAGGTGAATCGCGCCTACGAAATGATCGCCGACCTTCGCGCGTTTGCTCGTCCTCCCAAGCCGGATTTTCATACGATTCAAATTCCTTCGTTTTTTAACGCCTGGATTCGTCGTGAACAAAGGCGACTTGCAGAAAGGGACGTCCTCGTCGAAGCGCCGCCCGAGGGAGAAAACGTCTGTGTCGAGAGCGATCCTAGCATATTGGCGTCAATTCTTGACGTTTTAGGCAAGAACGCGCTGGAGGCGACGCAAGAAGGAGAACGCGTTTGTTTCTTTTGGACGACAAACGACGCCGAAAACGCGGACGCGCGTCGACGAATTGCGTTTAACGTGGAGAACGAGGGCGCGGATATTTCCGACGAAGAACGTCGACTTCTCTTCGCGCCTTTTTTTTCCGCGCGACAAGCGGGTCGCGGCTTAGGGTTCGGCTTGCCCAAAGCGTTGCGATTTGCCGAGATTCTCGGCGCGCGTTTGATTTGCGAGCGTTCGACGCGTTTTCAGAGAGGGACGCTTTGGCGCCTTGAGCTGACGGTTGCGGACGGCGAACGTCGTCTACGGTAAAAATACGTCTTTCGACGAACGCGACGGAAAACGGAAACCGAAAAACGACGGTCCGTCCGACAAAGCGTTTATTCTAGCGTCATAAAGGAAAGATCGAGCCGACGACCACTAGTTTTTGCGACCGGTTTTCGACGTAAACGGCGCCGGACGACCCTTTGACGCCTACTTTTTGACCGACGTAGGGAGCAAAAGAAACGCCTTCGGCTGGAACAAGATAGACGATTCCCCCCTCGTGCGAAGGGGAGTTCAACGCGTAACGGGGGCTACCCTCGGAGACGTCGGAAAGTTCCGTCAGCGTTCCTACGGCGTCAAATCCTTGATTAGTCGGAGAAGCGACCGGCGTGAAAGCGCTTGTTTGACGTATCTTGCTCGAATTGTTCGATTCGTTTTTCGACGTCAAACTTGCGACGCTCGCGTCGTTTGACTTACGCGGTTCCGACGACGCTTTCGGCGCGGTTTGCGCGACTTCCACCTTTGATTCCTTTCCGTCTTTCAAGGCTTTTTGATTTTGCGCGAAGACTGTTTCTTCGTTCTTCTTTTTTTGCGCTTCGGCGAGCAATCTAGCGTTTTGACGGATTGGGCTTATTCCGATTCCGTAAGCGCTGTTGTAACTTGACGGGGGCACGATCTCTTGCGCGGCGGCGGGAAACAACGTCGGCAATTTAGACAGGCTCGAAGACGTTCGCGACGCCGGTTTCGAACTTCCGTAGACAATTCGCGCTTCGCGCTTTTTTGATTTGAAGGGCGTGTTGCTCCCCGAAAAAGCGAACTCCATTCGTCTTGAACCGCTTGCGGACTCGTTTCTTGTCGACGCGCGCGGCGTTCCGTAAACGTTGGGCGCGCCTTGCGCGAATCCGCCGGGCGAATTCCAGAGGATCGGCGCGTTTAAATTGGACTGATCGACGAACGGAACGCCGGAAAATTGCGCGGCGTCGAATTGTGCGGCGTCGAATTGCGAACCGACGAATTGTCCGTTTGCGAACCCTCCCGTTTGCGCAAGGGAATTCGCGCCGAAATTTTCAAACGAACTCGGATTGTTTAAGCTACCGCCGTATTGCGCGCCGTCGCCGCCCGGGGCGATCGAAGTTTGAAACGCGTTTTCCCCATAGTATCCCAAACCTTGCGCAAAAGGATTGCTTGCGGAACTTTGAAGGGGCGCCGCTTGAGCTTTTTTGACGATTTCGTAAACGGATTGTACGAAAAAGCGATCGTCGTCTGTCGGCGCGGCGTCAAACAACTCTTCCGCTCGCTTTTCCAAAAGACTCAATTCTTCTTGCGATCTTGGGCTTTTTTGAATCGCTTGGAACGTATCGGCGTTAAGTTCCGCTATTTCGCGTTTAAATTCTTGCGTCGATTTCGCGGAACTTTCGGGATAAACTTCCTCCGCAAAGTTAAGCTCGTCCGAATCCGTTGCGCTTGCATCGGAATCTTGCTCAAAATTCTTCTTTTGAGAAGCCTTGCGATTCGCAAAATATTCGGATTGAAAAGTCAATTTTTCCGGGATTTGTTCCAATACGGGATCGGAAACTAAATCGCTCGTTTTTATCCAACGAAACTCGCCCGGAGGAGGCGCGATTTTATACCACACGGAACCGTCCGCCAACTGCGTTTTTCCGATAATTTTAACGCGTTGTTTATTTTGTAATCCGACCTGTACGACGGAACTGACTTCGGGCGATTCGCCGCCGATTCGCGCGGGCGCCTTTTTACCGGGCGCCAATTCGATTTGACCGTCGGTTCCGTTTGTCGTTCGTAAAAATTTGCCGTTCACCCACGAGAAACTGCCCTTTGGCGGTTTAATTGCGCAGTACCCCTGGGGAAGACGGAAGAATATTTCTACGTATTCGCCTTCAGAAATTTCGCCCGTCGCGTAGGCTTGCGGCGAGGGACTGGAATACGCTTCCGTTTGAACGGCGACGGGCGCGGAGAAGAAAACGACTTGAGCCGTTTCCACCGCGAAAGAGCTAAGTCGCGCGACGAATATCGCTAAGAACGCGACGACTACTCCCAAAATTTGACGATAAGTCGATCCAAATCTCTCGAAACGAACGTTAGTCTCGACGGGACTCCGGGAGTTGAGGACAAACTTTTCTGACATAGCGCGCTCGCCTTGGCGGTAATGGTGTCTATAGGAGCGTCGCGCCTTTTTGGCGCGGCTTCGTCGCGTCGTAGACCGACGGATTACGGCGAGTATAACGATTTACGCCGTCTTGCGCAAGAGCTTTAGAGCTTCCGACGTCGGCAAGGCGCGGAGTCCGATTATTTCGCCCCCCTTGCGAACGCGCGCTTGAAAGATATACTAAAGTAGCTTTGCGGGGTCTTGCGGGTCGGGCTTTTCGTACCTTCGCGCATAGACGGCGTAAAGAACGTTGTTTAATCGTCCGACTCCGGCTTGGTTTTGTCCTTTTGGTTTTGTCCTTGCGATTTGTTTTGTTCGGCGAAGGACGTCAGGAGAGAATTGAAACGATGAACGTTTCGAGGATTTTAGCCTTAGAAACAACCGACACGGCGGGCGGCGTCGCCCTGTGCGAAGGAGATAAAATCGTCGCGAGTCGGGCGCTTGAGCCCGAACGGCGAAGCGCGCAGACGTTGGCGCCCGCCATTCGCGACGTTTTACGCGGCGTCGGCTGGAAGCCGTCGGACGTCGCGATCGTCGCGGTCGCCGTCGGTCCGGGGTCTTTTACCGGATTGCGCGTCGGTTTGACGACCGCAAAGGTATTTGCGTGGAGCGTCGGCGCGCGTTTGGTCGCGGTCGATTCGTTGGACGCGATCGCCGAAGAGCAGCCGGATTCCCGCGTCGAGATCGAAGGGGACGGCGCGCTTTTTTCCGTCGGTATGGACGCGCAACGAGGCGACGTCGTCTTTCGTAATTATTGGATTCCGCGCCGAAAGTCTGAAATAAGCGAGGCGTCCGAAACGAGCGGGGCGCCGGTTCCGTTGACGGCGCAATTTCGACTGGCTTCCATTAAGAAGTGGCTCGACGTGAAAAACGATTGGGCGGAACAATTTTTGAACGCCGCTGATTTGAGTAGCGCAGATTTGGAATGCGACGAGTTTAAGAACGTCTGGGCGCGTTCTCAAGTTTGCGCGCGTAATTTAAACGTAATTTTTACGGGCTCCGTTCTTGAGCGAGTGAAAGATTTGTCGGGCTCCTATCCCGACTTGCGTTTCGGCGCGTCCGACGTTCGTCGTCCCAGCGCGGAAGGCGTCGCTCGAGTCGCCGTTCGCCGCGCTAGACTTGGGCTTTTTGACGATTTATGGAACGCGACGCCGAAGTATTCTCGGAAGGCGGCCGCCGAAGAGCGACGCGACGGGAAGTAGGCGATCGAGCCGAATATCGATCGAGCGGAATAGACGTATTCTTGCGTATGCGCCGACGTCGGAACGCGTCGGAGCGTGTGTTTGTTAGTCGCGCTGTGCGCGTCAATCTAAAATTGAGGAGAATTAAATGAGTTCGCCTGAAGTCGAAGTTTTTTGGCATAAAAGCGCCGTCTCGCGTTCCGAAAAGGAAAAAATGAACGGAAACAAGGGTTGCGTCTTGTGGTTTACCGGACTGAGCGCGAGTGGGAAAAGCACGATCGCGAACGTCGTCGACCATAAGTTGTTCGAACTTGGCAAGCGTAGTTTCGTTCTGGATGGCGACAACGTGCGTCATAATTTGAACGCGTCTCCGAAAATTTTGGCGGAACGTCATTCCGAGTCCTTTGCCAAACGGTTTGGCTTGGGCTTTTCCGCCGAAGATCGCGAAGAAAATATTCGTCGTATCGGCGCCGTCGCCAAATTGTTTGTCGAATCCGGCGCGATCGCGCTAACCGCGTTCATTAGTCCTTATCGCGCCGATCGCGACGGCGTCCGCGCGATGATGGACAGCGGCGACTTCTTCGAAGTCTTCGTCAACACTCCGATCGAAGTCTGCGAACAACGCGACCCGAAAGGTTTGTACAAGAAAGCGCGAGCCGGAGAACTGAAAGGTTTCACCGGCGTCGACGATCCTTATGAAGCGCCCCTTCAACCCGACTTGACTCTTGACGCTTCCGTTCGTTCCGCCGACGAATTGGCCGACGAGGTGGTCTTCTTCTTGAAATCGAAGGGCGTTATTTGAGTTTTCCGACGTTTGCGCTTGACTTTTAGCGCTTGACTTTTAGACTATGCCGAATCTCGATGAAAGTCGACGATTCGGTTTTTTTTCGTCGTTTCGCTTCTTTTTGTAAGCGTTTACGGAAATTATTTCAGAAAGTCGCCGAATTATTGGTTCGGCGCTTGATTTTCTCTTTGCGCGCTATTACAATAAACGTAATCGTTCACGGAATTTTTCGAACAAGGTTCGCGTTGGAATCGCGTCGTAAGACGCGCGCGATAAGCCGCTTATCTTTAGATAAGCGGACGGCGCCTCCGAAAACGCGTCCGTAATAAAAGCGAAATTATCCGCCAAACCTCAAAGCGCCCGTTTACCGCGATCAACGGGCGTCGGAAAAATTAACGTTTGAGGGGTCTGCAAAAAAATACGCGCTTTCAAACGACGCGTCGACTGTGAAACGCGTAAAAAATTGGTTTGGCGCTACGTCAAGCGAAGCGCCGTCCGCTCGTCTAAAGACGAGCGGCTTATCGCGCGGCGCTTACGCGCCGATTCGTCCGCGACGCTTTTCCGTGAACGCTTACTCGCTTTTTGTACTTAATTGCGTCGTCGTATGCCAAGTTTTTACGCGCATATTTTGCAATTATTGATAAAAAAGCGGAAGCGCGCTTCTTAACGTTCAAAATTTAACGCCGTCTCGTTCCTTACCAATTCTTTTCCCCGTATTTTTGCACG
>JAZRWW010000287.1:0-8975 GCA_045599865.1 Thermoguttaceae bacterium | reverse complement strand
TATTCTTTTGTCAAACTAAAGGCGACGCGCAAGCCGTTATCCGCGCACCGCCTCGACGGAACGTCGCCGTCGCGGTAGGCGCAACGACAGTTCGCCGGGTTGCTGCACCAACCCCCCCCGCGCAACGCGCGAAAAGACCCCGACTCCGCGCCCTCAGGATCGGTTACGCTTCCTTTAGGATAAGCGCCGTACCAATCGGAAGTCCATTCCCATACGTTCCCTAGCATATCGTAAAGACCCCAAGGATTTGGCTTGAAACTTCCAACGGGAGACGTAACCGAATAACCGTCGTCAAAGGAAAAATGATAGTCCCATTTTGTTCCTACCGACGTGTCTTCAGTTCCGGCGGCGTTCAAATATCCTTTTCCGTCCTTCTCCTCGTCCCCCCAAAAGAACTCCGTTTGCGTACCCGCGCGACAAGCGTATTCCCATTCCGCCTCCGTCGGAAGACGATAAACAGGCTTGAGACCGTTAAGTTCGGGCGAAGATTTGGCGTTCTTATTGAGCCACGCGACGTAAGCGAGCGCGTCGTCGTAGCTAATACACACTACGGGGTGATCGTCCGTCTGAGTAAACCCAGGATCGCGCCAGTTCTTGCCGTCGACTTCTTTCCAACCGTCCTCCTTAGTCAGTACGTAAGCCGAGCCTTCTTTTTCCGCCGTCGTTTTGTAATTCGTCGCCTCGACGAATCGCTTAAACTCGCCTCGCGTTACGGGACGCTTCGCAAGATAAAAATCTTGAGTTAACGTTACTTTATGTTGCGGAGCGTCGTCGTAATATTTGGACCATTCTTGTGGAAGCGAATATTTGTCTATAACCTCTTTGCCCGTCAAAGGACTCCCCATTGTAAAGGAACCGGCTTGAATAAGGCGATATTCCTTCTTATTCGAATCGATATAATCGATCGGAAGTTTAGTTTCCGCGGGCGGATTTTCCGCTTGTTCCTTAAGCGCCAAAGCGGCGGCGTTCGTAGGATCGAGATTCAACGCGGAGTCCGCCTCGCGCGACGCTTCGGAATTTTTCCCTTCACCCAAATATGCCAATCCTTGAGTAATATGCTCTTGAATCTGTTTTTCTACCAGTAATTTGTCGATTTGTTTTTTCAGATTTTTATACGCTTCCTTCGCAGGATCCAACGTTACGGCTTCGTCGATCTTCATCTGCGCAGACGAATATTCGCCTTTTTGAACGAACAGAAGCGATTCCTCGTAGGCTTTTTGCGCCCTGAATGGATTTGCTAGAGAGTCGTCCACAAAAACAAAATTCGCATCCGAAAGGTCTTGACAAGAAAAGAGCGGCTCTTGTTCCGGTATCGTCCAATCATTCTCGCGCGCTTTTTTTATTTTGGTTTGCACGTATTTAAGGAGCCCGAGCGGGGTGATTAGCCCGTCGCCGTCCGCCGCCGCGCCGTCCGCGCCTTGGCAGAAAAACCAAGTGAAGATACCGTGCTTAACTTGCTTGCCGTCGGAGTCGACCCAAAATTCAAAACTTTTTCGACCGGGGTTGCAACTTTGGAACCATAACGACCCCTTCGCCGCCTCTAATTTTCCGATCGAGTTCCAAGAATCGCCGTCGCCCCTTGCGTCGAGGTTCTCGCGGCACGCGTCGACGATTACCCACTTAAATTTCGCGTCGCAAGACGCGATCTTCTCTTTCAACGTCTGCAAAGAATAACAGGACGAACCGACGAACGCGACGACTCGACCATTTTCAATTACCGGCTTCGCGTCGAAAGGAACGTAATAGTCGACCTTCGTTTCGGGATTTCGAACGCCGTGCCCGCTGAGGTAAAGAAACGCGAAGTCGTTCGGTCCGCAAGAATCTAAGAAGGCGTTGATCGCTTCGGATATCGACTCGAGCGAAGGAAAATCGTCCGACTTCAAGACGGAAACGTTTTCCTCCAAAAAACCGCAACGAGGATCAAGAAGACGCTCCCGAAGTAAATCGACGTCGGGATCGACGCCCGAAAGGGGCGTGATCGTCTTGCGCATATGGCGACCCGTCGCGATTAAAAGCGCCCTACGAACGCCTTCCTTGGGCACGGCAAACATATCGCGCGAACCGACGATCGTAAAGTCTTCCGTATCCTGCGCGGTCAACGTCGCGTAGGTCGCGACAATCAACGACGCAAACACCGTCCATAATAAAAACTTACGCATTCTTTACCTCGAAGGAAAAATAAGCGTGAAAAGCAAACGAACAAATACTCTACTAAGTTTAACGTCGTCTTTCGGACAAATCAAGCAAATTTTTGAAATTTACCGACGCGCTTTCTGCGAACTCCGCGAAATTGTAATCGTTCACGGAAAAGCGTCGCGGTCGAATCGGCGCGTAAGCGCCGCGCGATAAGCCGCTCGTCTTTAGACGAGCGGACGGCGCTTCGCTTGACATAGCGCCAAACCAATTTTACGAATTTCACAGTCGACGCGTCGTTTGAAAGCGCGTATTTTTTTGCAGACCCCTCAGACGCCGATTTTTCCGACGCCCGTTGATCGCGGCAAACGGGCGCTTTGAGATTTGGCGGATAATTTCGCTTTTATTACGGACGCGTTTTCGGCGGCGCCGTCCGCTTATCTAAAGACAAGCGGCTTATCGCGCGCGTCTTACGACGCGATTCCAACGCGAACATTGTTCGAAAAATTCCGTGAACGATTACGCGAAATTAATACGCGACGTTTCCGCGTTCGTCGATCGTTTCCTGAATATCCCGTCTGATTCGTTCGTCGTCGGTTTGTTCCATCACGCGCGTTAAGATCGGCTTGGCGTCTTCAAACTTTCCCAAGACTATCAAACAAACGGCTTCGTTGAGCGCGTAGTCTAGTCGGTCGTCCTTTTCTCTTGCGCGTCTGAAATAATTGAGCGCTTTTTCGGGTTCCCCTTCCATAAATTCGACGACGCCAAGCAAGGCGTCTTTTCTAGGCGATTCGGAACGCGTCGCGGTCAAAACGTCTTTTGCGCGCCTGACGTCGCGTTCCTCGCGCAAGATAAAAGAGGCGCGATCCAACAGAATCTCGTCCGACTTGACGCGTTCCAACGTTACGTCGAAAGCGCGGTCGACGCGTCGCGTCGCGTCGTTGGCGACGACTTCGGGCAAATTCGACAGGCTCTTGGCGTCAAAAGCTTTTCCGTTAAGATCGTATCCGTAGTGAAGTAGCGCGTTTTCGTTCGTAGGGAGTTCGAACCCTTCTTCTTTTAACGCGGTCGTCAGTTCCGCGCGCGCAAGACGTAATTCTTGCGCGCGTTCGTTCCGTTGCGCGCGTTCGACGCCGACGACGCACAACGCGAGTATCGACGCGGCGGCGACGAGCCAAGGAATCGCGCGACGCGTTTTTTTCTCAAGGACGCGTCGCGTCGAAGGGATCGTCTCGCCAAACTCGGCGAGAATCTCTTGATAAAACGCGCCGTCTTCAAAGGGCGAGTCTCTAAAGACGCCGACGCGTATCATTTCGAGCAGTTCGTCGCGTTCCGCCTTGTTTGCGCGAAGGCGACGTTTCAGTTTTTGTTCTTCTTTGCGCGTTAGAGCGTCGCCCATCAGCTTTTCAAGCGTCGCGTCAAATTCTTCTTTGCGTTCCTCTTCGATCGCCTCGAAGGCGCTTTTCAGTAGTTCTTTATCAATATTCATTTTTCGCCTTCAGTCGGTTGGTCTTGTTTTGCGAGAAGTTTTTTAAGTTCGGCGATCGCTTTGTCGTATTTTCGATTTGCTCGCTTTTCTTTTGCGTCGTCGGAGCCCGAGTAGTTTAGCTTAGAAGCGATTTCTAAAAAAGTCAGGTTGTCATAATCGCGATAGAACGCAATTTGATACAATTCGTCGTTTTTGCGTTTCAGTTCTTCGAGAGCTTTCTTAACTTTTTCACATTCCTGATTTTTATCGACAATTCGCCATGAATCGGTTTCGTCGTTCGTCTCGACTTCTTCCGTAAGTTTCATTCTAATCTTCCGTTCTCTCTCCTCCGCCCTATTTTCAACCCGTCGACGTCGACGATAAAGACGATAAAGCTCGATTCGTAAAAAAGCGCGCAAAGGCGCGATTCCACGATACCTCTTAAAAGAACTCTCGGCTTCATCGACAAAATAACGAAGCCAATGCGAAAAAAGTTGAGCGTCGGCGACAAACGAACCGTCGTCTATGCCAAATTGTTCGTAAATCTTCGCTTTTTCGGAATCTTTTACATATCCGTCTGCATATTCCTTTGCCAAATTTTTCACAAACGTCTTCACTTCGTCCCCATAGAGTCGCCCGAACGTCTCGATCGCCTTTTCTTCGCCGTCGCTCGTCAAGGACGCAAGCGTCAAATCGAAAAAGAGATCGACTTCCGTATGCGTTTTTTTCGACTTCCAATATGGGAAAGGACCGTTTGTCGTTATCCTCTTGAACACGTCGTCGGGATCGGGGGCGCCGCTCGCTTCTCTGTTCAAGCGCCAAATCCACGAATCAAGAATTCGCGGCAAACCTCGTTCGCGTCGTTCGGAGGCTTTAGGATCGTTTGGACAAATCTGCCGCGCGCGTTTGTTCCAAGCGTCCTCTATTTTTTTCTTGACGCAACCTTCGCCCGTCGTTTTCCAAGGAGAATAACTATCTGTTTGGGCAAATATTGGCCAATCGTCCCACGTCAAAAGCTTTACTCTCTTTCCCATATCGTCCCTCGCAAAAATTCGTTTGGGAAACGACGCGCGGCGCGTTCGAAAACGCGCGCGCGTTTCCTGCGACAAATCTGTCGCGCGTCAATTCGAAGTTCGTAAATTTACGCCCTGCGTAAGTTTGTCGGATTCCACGACCGTTTGACGCGCCCTGTAATAATTTCCGTACATATACTCTGCGACTCTAGGCGCGACGTAATCTTTAACGTCCTTGTGCGTTCGGACGTCGACGTTGTAAAAAGAATCGACAAGGAAATTGGTAAAGACGCTTAATCTGTTGTTTCCTCGAATCATATAGGACTTTTGATCCTTTGACGACGAACAAATTCCGTAAACGGAATCGCTTGAAATCGTCTTGGCGATATCCGGATCGAATCCAAAGAAGAACGGAATTTCTTCAGGCTCGTCGTCCCCCAATCCCTTCGACGGCTCGTCGTCCCCCAATCCCTTCGGCTGATCGAACATACCGCCGGAATAACATGCGTCGACAAAAAGCAAATTCTTACAGGAACGAAGATCATTAAGCCAATGATCAAATTCGTTGGACGAGACGAGCGACTCGGCAACCTCGGCGACGCTCGTTTTTTTGGGATTCTCGGGATTCTTGCCGTCGTAAGGCGTAATATAAACGTCGTGCGAATCCTTCTGTCCGTGCGTCGTAATATAAATTACGACGACGTCGCCGGGTCGCGCCTCTTTACGAACCTTTTCAAATATCTCGCGAATCTTTTCTTTCGTCGCTTCTTCGTTTTTGAGTACGTAGCAACGTTCGGGATCGACGCCGCCCTCTTCTTTAAAAAATTTCGAAACGGCGTCGACGTCGTTAAGACACGCCTCTAACGGGTGAATACTGGAGTCTTGAAATCGACCGACGGCGATTCCGATAAAGAAACGTCGTTCTTTCGCCGGTTTAGGCGCTTTTTCAAAGGTAAAGTATTCAAGCCTACCGGCGGCGACTTTGGGCGTCGAATTAAGGTCTTTGGGATCTGAATCTATCGTCTCCAATTGTTTGAGAATCTGTTCAAGTTCCGAATCGTTCAAATGATAAAAAGGAATCGACGTCGCGTTTTCTGGAAGTTCAAGTTTGTAGGGCGTAACAAACGCTTTCATCGTCTCGGCGCCAAAATTCTCTCCCCCGACAGTCAGATTAAACGGCATCTCAGGGGAAGGATAGACGGTCGAAACCCCGCTTGATATGAAGACGTCCTTGAAATAAGGATTAGGAATCAAAAGCGTCGCTTTCCCTTTCGGGTTGAAATTAAACAGAGTCAGGTATCCGGGGACGCTTGATTTTATGGTAACGACAACCTTATCGCCGCGTTGATAAACGTGGTCTTTACGATCGACGTCGATTCCAATAAATCCTTGCGCGTCGTCGTTGGAATATTCCATCAATCGTTGAGCCGACTGCGGTTTGGAGTCAGTCGGTTCTTGCGCAGAAGTCGCAAAAGCGTCTTTCGCTCCAATAACTTTAAACGTCTCTTGCGCGTGGCTTGCGGCGTTCGTCCACGAAAACGCGACCCAAAGAATCGCGACCGTCAGTTGTAAAACGTTTGTTTTTTTCATTATGATTTCCTCGTTAATGTCGACAATGACTTACGTTTTTTACGGTTCAACGTAAAACGTTTCGGAGTCGCACGAATAGCGCCCCAATTTTTTAATCGTCTCTTCGATTTTTTGCGGATCGGCGTCCTCGACGGAATCCGAGACGTCGCTCGGCGGCGAAGAAACTTTCAAATTCGCAAGCGAATAACTTAGACGACCGTTTGCCAAAGCGTTCTCGTCCGTTGGAACGAAAGCTCCGGAGAATCCTAACTTTTGTTCGCAAATCAAAGCCGTAATTTTATATTCGCCGCCCTTGTCAAATTTCCAAACGTAAGGCGCTTTCGGATCGGGCAATTCGATCGGACGATTTGCCGCGATATAGTTGTCGTCGTTTGGCGTCGGATACAACGTATAGAAGGAACCGTCGGAATCGATCGCAAAAACGTACAAATAACCGCTTTCAACGGAGGAACAGTATATTTTCGCAAAGTCGCCTTTCTTAACGTACGTGTTCATGCCTTCAAAGGACAAATCGAATCGATAGGAAGGTTTCGCATTCGATAAAACTAACCTAAGGTCGTTAAAATCAAACCAGTCGTTTAAAACGGGAGCGCTGGGATTCGCAACGTCCTCGACGTTCGAATTTGAAGCGACGATTTCGTCTTCCTCGTCCGGCGCTGGCGCGCTCGGAAAGTCGATTCTTCGACCAAGCAACGCTTGAACGCGTTCGTAGGAAAGATTCGGATTGCCCGAACGAACAAGGTAGGGAGCCCAAGCGAAATCAGGATGAGACTTCAAACTCTCGCCCGTCCAAACGCCCGTGCCGGCGACTAACGCGTCTCCGTCTCGTTCAATTTCAAACGTATATTTCTTGTAAGCAAGTTTTAGTCCCACAAAATTTATAGGAACCGAATTATCCGCCATCCACAATTCGATCACGCCGGAAAACCTAGTCGAATCCCCGACTTTCGGCTCATAGGTTACGCGATACGCCTCGACGGGATAATTCCAAACCTGCGCGCCGGGCTCAATATCAAGAATAATCGGAGTCTTGCGTTCTTTCAAGTAGGCGCGCAAAATTTGCCACAATTCGTCGGGCGTTAAATCTTGTCGCGACTTTTCGTCATTTTCGTCGTTGCAACGAAGCCCGTAAAAATTCGCAAGGTCGCCGGAGTGCGCGACGCTCAGCAGACCTTTTTGATCGCCGACGCTCAACGTCGCTCTTTTGCCGTTCGTTTTGACGTTCAGGGCGACTTTCGGCTCTATTTCCATAACGCAACTTGCTGCTTGCCCGTGGCAAAGTCCTTCCCAAGCGGGCGGAAAAGAACCGTCGGGCAAACGAACGGGACGATTTTTACGTTCCCACCCTACCGAATTGGAATTGGTTAGTTTGTCGTATTTCTCCAACGGCTTGAGAATCTCGCCCGAAACGGTCGGCCACCAATATCCGGACCACAAACGATCGGAACAGCGTCCTTCTTCCACAAATTTTTGGGCGCAACTCGTCGACGCTTCGTATTGAAAAGCGCAACAGACAAGCGCGAACGCAATAGGTTTAATAATTGCGCGTTTCCAGTTCATAAATTTTCCTCCATATCTACTGTTTGTCAACGACGAGACGCGCCTCGACGACGCCGTTCGTACTGTAAATTGGCCAAGGCGCGCCGACCGTCCAAATCTGCCGAACCTTTCGCCCGATCGTTTCAATATTAACCTCGATCGCGTTCTCAACGGTTTCTGTTCCTATGCCTTTCGAGGCGAGTTCCGCGCCGTCCTCGTCGGAGAACGGCTGAATCCGTTGCGTTACGCGATAGACGAACGGCGCGACCGTCGACGTCGATTTCGCCGCCGCGTCTTCCGGCGTCTCGCTCGTTACGACGAAAGAACCTGAACCGACGCTAAAATCTTTCGCGTAAGCGTCGGGAAAAACAGGTAGATCGACCGGCGTTGCAGGAACGGAAGGAACTAACGTCGCGACGAGCGCGCCGTCGCGAGAAACAAAATTCTCCGAACGAGTCCGCCATGTTCCGAAGCGCCGGACGCTGTTCGTCGTGCGAAGCAAAGCGCCGGTATGAAAATCGACGTACAAGTAAAGCGTCGGATCGCCGTTCCTTTTATCTTTGCTCGTAATAACGACTTCAAACGCGGAACGATCCAGAACTTTAACGACGCGACTTACGAAGAAAACCCAATGAAAAACCTTCAAAAAATTCTTCGAAGTCCCCTGTTCCGCTAAACATTCGGTCTCGACTTCCCAAGAATCGCCGACCTTCCAATTGGAAACTGGTCCAAAAAATTGCGACGTCGTTTCAACGTTTTGCGACTGCGACGCCTGAAAAACAACCGGCGAACCGTAAAGCGCGTCGTTTGACGCTTGAACTTGGCTTGACTCTTGACTTTGAACTTGACTTTGCGTCTGAACTTGACTTTGCGCTTGAACTTGACTTTGCGCTTGAACTTGAACTTGACCTTGCGTTTGAACTTGACTTTGCGCTTGCGCTTGAACTTGACCTTGCGTCTGAACAGGACTTTGCGCTTGCGCTTGAACTTGACCTTGCGTTTGAATTTGACTTTGCGTCTGAACTGGACTTTGCGCTTGCGCTTGAACTTGACCTTGCGTTTGAGCTTGGCTTTGAACTTGACTCGGCGTTTGTCGAACGTCGCCGCCTCCTTTGTCTTGAGCGAAGCAAGAAACGCAGACAAGGAAGGCTAAAAGCGTCCCCAAAAAAACGAATCGTCGTGTCATAACAGACGTTCCTTTCGTTATAAAAATAACATATGTTCACGGAAAG
>JAZRWW010000286.1:0-6974 GCA_045599865.1 Thermoguttaceae bacterium | reverse complement strand
GTAATACCAAGCCGCTTTGCCAAGAGGAACGCCGTAGGTCGATCCAGTCGTACCGGCGCGACAGGCGTATTCCCATTGTTCTTCAGTCGGCAAAGCAAAACGCCAACCCTCGGGCGCTAACCCAAGCTCGTTTAACTTCTTAATAAAAGCATCGCTCTCGTGCCAAGTTACCCTCTCCGCGGGTAATTTGCCACCCTTAAAACAGCATTCGTTAGACTTGACTTTTCAAACGGCGATTCAACACGTTTCAACGCTTCCTCAAGAGCCCGTAGTCTATTCTCATAAGCGTCGATTATGGCGGAATATGCATCAAACTTCTCACGAAGCTCGGATATCTCGCCCTTTAAATTCGTCGTTAGGGCAGTTATTCCATTGAAAGAAGGACCGTAAGCCTCAACTTTTTTGTCAAGTTCTAAAACGTCTTTACGAAGTTCGCCGACGCCGCGTTCAAGCTCGACGTTTTTTTGGGAATAATCGTCGACTCTCTTGTTATGTTCAGTCGCTTGATTTTCAAGTCGTTTCGTCGTGTTATCAAAATTAGCTATTGTAGAAGCGACTTTTTCCAAATTCTTGTTATATTCAGAAAACTTGTCGCTTATATGAAAAATATATCCAAACCAAGTTTTTGTCCATCTATACCGACGAATTATTCTCAATCTCCTTTTCTTTAGACGTCTTTTCGTCCAGACTAAGCATCTGCGACCAAATCGCCAAAGCCAACGAATACTTTGAACGAGAGGCTTCCGTATAGACTTAATAAAAGCGCAAAGGAGACCGACAATTGAGATTCCGAGAATGGACGCGAGACTTCCCAATACGCCCAAAATGTCTTTAATGTTTTCGTCCATAATCTTTCCTCGCGTACACGCAAACTTTAGGTCTCATTGGCGAAAACCGCCGACAAAAGTATTATAGTAAAAAAAGAATCCAATTCAAGGTTTTTTTCATAGCGAGTAAGACGTTGCAAAGAATTCTTGTAAGCGTTTACGAATTCTTTATTAAAACCGAGGCGCCGTTTTGGTTTTGTTAAACTTGACGCGACGCGGCGTTTTTATTACAATCGCTACAAACAACAAAGCGCGATCACGTTTCGCGCGCCTCGCCAAAAGCAAGCGATCGTTTACCGTATTTAGCGAAAGGATCGATAATGTCGACTTCTCCCGTAACTTCCGTTCCTATGTTGGATCTCAAGCGCCAATTTCAATCGATCGGCGCGCAAATGAACGCCGCGTTGCAAAACGTGAACGAAAGCGGGCAATTCATTCTCGGGCCGGAAGTTAAAAAACTCGAAGAGAACGTCGCTAAATATTCGCATACTAATTACGCGGTCGGTTGCGCGTCGGGCAGCGACGCGCTCCTGTTGGCGTTAATGGCGACGAACGTCGGCGCCGGAGACGAAGTAATTACGCCGTCCTTTACTTTTTTCGCGTCGGCAAGTTGCGTTCCTCGCGTCGGCGCGACGCCCGTATTTGCCGATATTGATCCCGTTACGTTTTGCCTTGATCCGAAGGAAGTCGAGAAAAAGATCACGTGCAAAACGCGCGCTATCGTCGTCGTCCACCTCTTCGGGCAGGCGGCGGATATGCGCGAATTTCAACGCATCGCGCGCGAAGCCGAACAAAAATTCGGTCGCAAAGTCTATCTTATCGAAGACTCCGCGCAAGCGATCGGCGCCGAACTCGACGGAATTTCCGTCGGAAATTGGGGCGATCTCTCCTGCTTGAGCTTTTATCCGACCAAAAATCTCGGCGGCGCGGGCGACGGCGGAATGGTCGTCTGCAACGACGAACAACTCGCCGAACGCGTTCGACTCCTTCGCGGACACGGCATGGCGCCCCGCTATTATCACAAAGAAATCGGAATCAACAGTCGTCTCGACTCCTATCAAGCGGCGATTCTGAACGTAAAACTACCCTATCTCGACGCGTGGACGGACGCTCGCGCGGCAAACGCGCGACGTTACGAAGAACTCTTTGCAAGCGCCGGTCTTCAAGACGAAATCGCGACGCCCAAATCGGTCGGAAATCGACGTTGCGTCTGGAACCAATACGTTATTCGCGTCGGCGGCGGTCGTCGCGACGCGTTGCGCGCGTTCTTGACGGAGAAAAAAATCGGAACCGACATATACTATCCGCTCGGGCTTCATCAACAAGAATGTTTCGCCTATCTTGGTTATCAGCCAAACGATCTGCCCGAAACGCTCAAAGGGGCGAACGAAGTTCTCGCGTTGCCGATTTACCCGGAATTGACGGCGGAAGAACAAGAATATTTGGTTGAAAACGTTCGTTTGTTCTATAATAAATGACGTCGACGCGTCTACAAACGCGCGAAGACGCAAAACGCTTTGTTTTGTTATTTTTGTAATAATCGCAATATTCGTCAAAACACACTAAAGTTTTTTATTCCGAAGTCGACAAGTCTAAAGGGAAATCGATTTTTCAAGGAGGAAGGATCGGTTCCCTTTAAAACTAAGCAAAGACTAAGGACGGCATACGATGCGATTAGACAATCAGGACGGCGTATCCTTAACGACCGAAACTTCCGACGTTGATCGGAACGCTTCTCTTTATCAAGATTGGTTGGACGTCGCGGACGCGGAAGAGCGCGTAATGCGCAATTTGCCGCGCGTCGTCGCGTCTTTGCCCGCGATTAAGCGCGAAGGCGAACCCAAGCGCAAGTCGACGCGCGCGGATAAAATCGCCTTCTTACGCGTCGCGTCTTCTTATACGGCGACGTTTCTTCTGGGCGGCGTTTGCGTCGCGTTTGGGGCTCGTTTTTTAGGTTCGCCGAGCGAAACGCGCGTCGATGAGCCGACTGAAACGCAGGTCGCGGAAACGACGACGGAAGATTTGGGTTTATCCCTTGATTCGCTCGCCTTCGAAAGTCCGCAGGAACCGATGCGCGTCGACGTTCCGCAAGCTCGGGTGAACGAGCCGTCGAACGAATCTCCGTTGCGTTTCAACGACGCTTATAATTCTTACGCCGACGGAACGCCGATCGAGTCGAACGCTTTTGCGCCTCAAAACGACGTTTCCAACGAAAGCTCGCGCGGGCTAGCGCAAACCGCGCTCGAAGAAGAATCGTTCCCAACTTGGGCGGATCTAGAAACGAACGAAAACGCGCTTCCTGCGGCAAGCGTGGAACCAACGAACGACGATTATTCGTTGGCGACGAATTCCGTTCCATCTAATCCAATCCCTTCGCCATATGAAACGGCGACTTACGAGACGGCGACTTCAAGCGAGCCTTTCCAGCAGAACTACGCTTCGGCGCCAGTCGTCGCGCCGCAACAGCCGACTTACGACGCGAATTACGCGCAAAATCAAAGTTCTAGTTTGCAGTTAAGCGCGCCGAGCGCCCCGCGACAGCCGATTTACGACGCGAATTACGCGCAGAATCCAAATTCAAGTCTGCAACTAAACGCGCCTAGCGCGCCTCAATACGCGTTGAACAACGGTAATAACAATTACGTTCAAAACGCTCAAAATAACGGTTATAACGGCAACGCAATAAAAAATTCTAACGCAAACGAAGGAGTTTACGCTACAAACGCCGGAAATACCAGTTACAATAATGAAAGAGAACTTGACGATTTCACGTCGTTAGACGCGACGAACGAAGGTTTCGGCTCCTATAGTATGAGCCCGAACGTCGGCGCCAACGTCGCATCCGACGTTCCCGTCTTTGAAGAACGTCAGACCGATGCGTATGGAGCCTCGGGAAACGATTTCGCGACGTCCGCAAGCGCGCCGTCGACGTCGGCGCCCGGAGTCGACCGTAGTTTCATTCCGACGTTTAGCGCGCCTAATCCTGCGCCGACGCAAGCGACGCCCTCTTCTGCGAGTCCCGCTTACGTCGCGCAAAATCGGGAAGAAGCGCCAAACGCGACGCCGGTTCTTTCCTCCGGGCGTCCTTTACGTTGGTAAAACGAGAACTTCTCTGATCCGACGTTCGTAAATCGCGCGCGTCGGACGTTTTGTCGTCTGGTTCCTTTTGGCGTAATTACCGTTAGACGCGGGACGTCGGCGCGGCGTCTCCTCGGCTTCGATTTCAGCAAACGAGTTAGGAACAATGGGCAAAACGTGCGGTCTTCTTTTTATTGTCGGGTATTTCGCGTTGATTTACAACGTCGTCTTAAAGGGCGAAGATCAGTCGTCGCCCCTTAATCTTCCCCCTCAAATCGCGAAGAGCGTCGTCTTGGAACTCCCGCCAAGTCAGGGCAATCCGCGCAACAGCGAAGGCGATTTCATACGTCTCGAATCGGGAAAGATTTTGTACGTCTACACGTATTATTACGGCGAATCTGGAGACGACCACGCCTCGGCGCGTCTCGTGAGCCGCGTGTCTTCCGACGGAGGCGAAACTTGGTCGGAAAAAGACGAGCTTGTTCTCGAAAACGAGGGTCGTCTCAACGTGATGTCCGTTTCGTTATTGCGTCTTCGCGACCGTTCGATCGCGCTCTTTTATTTAGTTAAAGAAACGCCGGGCGATTGTCGTCCTTACGTCCGCTTCTCCTACGACGAAGGACAAACGTGGACCGAACGCGTCGAGATCGTTTCGGAACCTTCCTATAACGTCGTCAATAATTCGCGCGTCGCGCTTCTGCCCGAAGGGCGTGTTCTAGTCCCCGTCGCGCGGCACGCCTATCGCGGAGGGGACGTCTACAACTACGAAGCGAAGGCGACCGTCTTCTGTATGATTTCCGACGACGGAGGAAGGCATTGGACGCAAAGCGCGGACGTTCCCAACGCCAATAACGTTACGTACCAAGAGCCCGGCGTCGTCGAACTTGCCGATGGAAGGCTGTTAATGACGATTCGCAACGCGTCGGGCAGACAGTATTTCGCTTATTCCGACGACCGCGGCGAAACGTGGACCGATTCGGAACCGTCGATTCTAGTTTCCCCGGCAAGTCCCGCGACGATCAAACGCGCCCCGGATAGCGACAATTTAATCGCCGTCTGGAACGAATCCCCAAACGCGCGCGATCCGTTTACCATCGCCGAACTGTCGCCCGACGGAAAAACGTTCCTTGCGAAAAAGACGCTAGACAAATCCTCGAACGACGAAACGCGCGGTTACTGCTATCCGGCGCTCTTTTTCGTCGACAGATCGACTTTTTTAGTAGGCTATTGTTGCGGACGCAACGCTTGGGGACTCAACGCGTCTCGAATTTCGCGTTCTTCGCTCGAAGCTCTGCGCAAATAGCGGCTACTCTTTAAAAAAACGACGCGAAGGGAGAAAAACTCAAGAATATTGACTCCCCCCTTGAAGATAAATTAAAAAAAGAGATAATTAAAAAAATTTTTACACGCAAAAGGAACGTCGTTTGGAGTACGAGAGGCGCCGTGCTTCTCTATGGCGAGCGACTCAACTTTTTTCCGTCAAAGGAATATAAATGGTCGAACTTTTAAAATTGTCTGTCGAACGTCGCGAAGAGGTTGGCAAGCGTCGCAATCGTCGTTTGCGAGAAAGCGGCAAAACCCCCGCCGTTCTTTACGGACACAAACAAGACGTCGTCAATCTTGCCGTCGCCACCGAATTGGTCGAAGCCGCTCTGCGTCACGGCAGTCGTTTCGTTCAACTTGAAGGCGCCGTCAACGAACGCGCGTTCATTAAAGAAGTTCAATGGAACGTTTGGGGCGACGTCGTGCTTCACGTCGATTTCACTCGCGTCAGCGAACACGAACGCGTGCAACTCTCCGTCCCGGTCGTCCTTCGCGGCGAAGCGCCGGGCGTCAAAGACGGCGGCGTCGTCAAGCAACATCTGCATATGATCGAAGTCGAAGCCGAACCGACGAGCGCGCCCGAACACGTCAACGTCGGTATTAATGCTCTTGGATTCAATCGGCAGATTCGCGTCGCGGACGTCCAAGCGCCCGAAGGCGTCAAATTCTTGACCGATCCTGAAACGCTTGTCGTCGAATGCGTCGAGCCGATCGTCGTCGAAGAAACCGAAGGCGAAGCCGTCGAAGGCGCCGAGCCTGAAGTTATCGGACGCAAGAAGGAAGAATCTGACGCGGAATAATTCGCGCAGAATAATTCGCGCAGAATATTCGCGTCATATAAACTCGCGCCGGATTTATTTCCGTTTTGCGCGTAAGTTCGATCAGTTAATTTTCGGAACTATCCTATGTTGAAGACGTCGTTCTTTTCCATAATTGCGCGCGTTTTCAGCAATAAGCCGAAAAGTGAAATGAAACCAAGCAAAATTATTGTCGGATTGGGCAATCCGGGCGCCAAATATCGAGGCACGCGTCACAATATCGGTTACGCCGTCCTTGAAGAGTTGACGAAGCGTTACGCGACAAGCAAAGCGCGAAGTCAGTTTCACGCGGACGCGTGGGACGCGCAAATTGGAGTCGAAAACGTTCTCCTACTTTGTCCGACGACCTTTATGAACCTTAGCGGAACGTCCGTTTCCGAAGCGTTGCGGTTTTACAAACTGAATCCGAAGACGGATTTATTGATTGTCTGCGACGATTTAGACTTGCCCGTCGCCAAGTTGCGCATACGCGAGTCGGCGGGAACCGGGGGGCAGAAGGGGCTTAAAGACGTCGTTGCGAAAATCGGTTCTCAAGATTTCGCGCGAATTCGCGTCGGAATCGGAAGACCGTCGTCGACGGATCAAGTGGTCGATTTCGTCTTAACGACCTTTCGTAAAGACGAGCGCGACGAGATCGACGTCGCGATTCAAAACGCCGCCGACGCCGCAAGGCTCTGGGCGGAACGCGGTTGCGCCGAAGCGATGAATCGTTACAACGTCAACGAAAAGAAATCGCCGAAAAAAAACAAGAACGGTGAGAAAAACGTTAAGAACGGCG
Organism: Thermoguttaceae bacterium; assembly: GCA_045599865.1. Classification (GTDB taxonomy): domain Bacteria; phylum Planctomycetota; class Planctomycetia; order Pirellulales; family Thermoguttaceae; genus RUG369. The sequence goes on along the minus strand of JAZRWW010000286.1, from coordinate 150 downwards.
ATCCCAATAACTGCGCCCCCTGTAGCGGCGCCAAAGACGTCAAGGCGACGACGAACGACAATTAAAGAATTTTGCTTTTTCATTAATCGTAACCCTTTCGACGGCGTTTTTTCGTCGCGGAGTGTTGAAATAAAAAAATACGCCGATTCG
>JAZRWW010000285.1:0-4396 GCA_045599865.1 Thermoguttaceae bacterium | reverse complement strand
GACGACGCGTTTGCCCTCTATGGCGTCCGAAGGGGTCGAATTTAACGAGAAAATTTGCGAAGCCATTAAGGAAATTTTCGGAATCGACCCGCGAACGCAAGCGTTGCGCGACTCGATCGCGACGGGACAAGAGGACGTTGTTTTACCTTCCAACTTCGTCAAATGTCGCGAGATCAACAAAGCGGGCGAATACGTCCAACCGCGCGTCGCCGACGTCGTTTATGAAGAACCTATCTATTGCGAGCGCGCAGTCTTTCTTCCGCGTCCGACGACCGACGCTTTGCGCGCCGCCGCCGATTATTTGATTCCGACGCCCGACGTTCGTATCGAGCCCGTCGAAGGAACGGAAATGCCCGTCTTGAACGTTACGCCTCGTTGGGATTATGAAATAGACGGTATGTTCCAGTATATGCACAAAGTCAAAAACGGACTCGACGTTTATTTCTTTGCGAATTCGTCGAATAATCCGGCGGATTTTGTCGCGACTTTACGCGGAACCTTCAAAACGCTTGAATTTTGGAATCCGATTAACGGCGAAATTACGACGATCGATTCTTCGTTAATTAAAGTCGACGAAGAAAAGGGAACAACCTCCGTTCGTATGAGTCTGAAATCGATCGAATGTTTGTACGTCGTCGGCGAAAAGAATTGATTTTCGACTTGTTTTAACAAACGAAGTTTTTTTCAAATAGAGTTTAGACAATGGAACAATCTTACGTATTAATTGACGCGGATGCGCGCGTTTATGAAGATTCGTGGGACTTGACCGAATCCTACGCGGGCAAGTCTGTTAGCGTAGCTAAACGTCGTTTGCACGGCGGCGTTCAAGAGGGACTCGACGTCGTTGAAATTACGACGGATCGCATCTCCTTTACCGTTCTTGCGTCGCGCGGAATGAACGTTTTGCGCGCGCGTTGCGGCGACGTCGACTTGAAATGGGACTCGCCCGTCGGCGGTCCCGTCCATCCGAATTTCGTGCCTCTTTTCGCGCCGAACGGCGTCGGCTGGCTTGAAGGCTTTTCCGAATGGATCGCGCGTTGCGGACTTGAAAGCAACGGCGCGCCTGAATTCGATAAAAACGGGGTCTTGAAATATCCGTTGCACGGTCGACTTTCCAATTTGCCCGCGCGTCGTGTTGAAGTTGGGTTCGATTCCGAATCGGGCGTACTTCGTTTAACCGGCGCGACGTATGAGACGAGCGTCTTCGGACGTAAATTCCGTTTCACGACGACGTATCGGCTTAAGGTCGACGAGACGAAAATTCAAGTTGAAGACTCCGTTGAGAATTTGGCGAGCGTCGACGACGAATTTGAACTCCTTTACCATATTAACACGGGCAATCCTCTCGTCGCGCCGGGCTCTAAATTTTTAGGCGCGTTCGAAAAGATATGTCCGCGCGACCAAAACGCCGTCGCCGAGCTTGGGGAATGGAATTCCTTCCGCGAGCCTATTCCGGGCGTTCCAGAAACGTGTTATTTCTTCGATTTGGCGACGGACGAAATCGGAAACGCCGAAGTCGCGCTTGTCAACGCGCAAAACGACCGCGCCTTTAAGCTCTCTTTTAATAAGAAGGATTTCCCATATTTCATTTTGTGGAAAACGCAACGACCGAATAGCGACATATACGTTTCTGGTATGGAGCCCGCGATCAATTTCCCGAATACGCGATCCTTTGAAAAGTCGCGCGGACGAGTTATGCCGATCGCCGCAGGAGAAAAAAAGACGTTTCGCTTCGCGCTTGACGTCTTGCTCGACAAAGACGAAGTCGAAGCCTTTGCGCAACGGATCGAGAAGCGCCAAGCGTCGGCGCGCGGCGAAATCGTGAAGGAACCGATCGCCGATTGGTGCGAATGAGCGTTTAGCCGAGCGTTTTGACCTCAAATAACAAACGCGGTTCCAAGCGTCGCAACGAGCAAGGAACCGCGTTTGTTATCGAAATAAACGTTATTGAAATTAACGTCGTCTAATCGAGACTTTTAACGAACGATCTTCTGATAGGAGAATTTCAGCGTTTTCTTTTCGCCCGGTTGCAACGTCGTCGTCCAGCGCAATTCCTCTTGAGGATTCGTAACGCGATTTATATAACTCGTATCGGCGCTTGTGTTGCGCTTGGGAGTCGGCGCGACGTCAAAGCCTTCGAACGACTCGGGAACGGCGACTCCTCCGTAGCGTCGACTCAAACGAACCGTCGTTTCGTCGGAACGCTGATTGTAGAGTTCGATCGTCGCGTCGATAACCAAGACTCGATAACGAATACCCTGAATATTAAAAACGCGTCCTTGGTATTCTTGGGGCAATAACTTTTGCTCGAAAAACAAATTTTGATTGAATTCCGTCTCTCTAAACGGAAGCGTCGACGCTTCGTTGAACTGACGTTCCTCTTCGGTCGACGTCGCGCGAACGCTCAACGCTTTCGTAACGGGCGCTAAGACTTCCTCTTGCGAGTTGCTCCAGTAGAGCGTGTTTTGACCTAAGAATCGACCGGAAGACAACACGGAATAAGGTCCCGTCGTCAAGGGGAATTTAAACGGATTGTCGAAAAGAAGCACGTCCCACGGCTCCTTGAACGTTCGCCCCGCGCTTGTCGAACTCGACGTCGTGCGTCCGTAAGCGTCGACCGGCTGGTTGTTGTTCAGATTGTCGGCTCGCGCGTCGAAAATATCCCAACAGACGACGCGTTTATAAGGCGCCGACGCTTTGGCGATTTGAAACGTCGCGCGATCGCCCTTGGCAAGCGTCTTTTTCCCGATCGACTGAGCGTACAGGTCGACGCCTTCGTTAAAGACGGCTTCGTCGTTGGACGATAAGGCGGAATCCGTCATACCGCCGCCCATACCGCCCATCATATTGTTGTTGTTCGACATAATGACCGCTTGCGTCATCGCCATATTGGTATTAAGGCGTCGACGATCTCCGCTCGAGGATCCCAACGAAGCAAAGAACGCGTCAAGCGAAACGGAAGGATTCATTGGAGACGACGAATTAAGATATTCGATTTGAGGGAAACCCGAGTAGAGTTCGACGGGCACGTTCGCCAAATCGCGCCATTCGTTGAGAAGAATCGCCGTTTGCTCGATTTCAAGAGTTTTGTCGTCTTTTAGATTGATGCGATACTGCGGCGCCCAAGTCGCTCCTCGCGTCAAATAAACAAGACGAATCGTCGCGCTTGTCGCGTTTTCCACCGGCTTGACGTCAAAAATTAAACGTTCCTTTTTACGCGCGACCGTCGCGGGAAGATCGCCTTTCGACAACGTTATCGACCTTAAAGACGAGGATTCGGCAAGCCAAATCGTTTCGCCGTTTTCACATTCCAACAGGACTCCGCGTCCATACGACGCAGGCGTTGCGGAACTCAACGCGTGCATTCCCGCCGGAAGCGAGGCGTCGAATTCGGATTCTTTGGTCGGCAAAACGCGAACCGTTCGCGGTTCCTCTTCGTTCGGCAGGACGACGCGCAACCAGCGACCTTGGAAATCGCGCCGCCAATCGACGTCCGTAGCGTCGGCTAACGGAATTTCCGTTTCGGCGGAAGTAGCCGTCGTTTCAACTAGCGCGTCGCTTTCCACAAAGAAAGCGCCGTGCAAAGGCGCGGGCGGCGCGAACGTCGCGTAACGACCCGCGCTTGGGACGTCGAAGCGTTCGGAAACGACGACGACCCCGTTTTTGAAGATTCCAATAGACTCTACGACGCCCGAAACCGGCGTTTCTTGAGCCGACGCGCAAATCGTGCAGACGCTGCAAATTCCGATCGCCAACAGCCAGATACGGCTTAAACGTTGCGATCTAACCGATCTTGTTCGCATTTCGTTGTCCTTTTTTTACGGTGAGGGGGATTTCCGACAAACGGTTAATCCGTTTGAGTCGACATAAATTAACCGTCTTTTAAGTCACAGTCTTTATATCATAAACAAAACTGTTTGTCAATACCCGGTTTATAATTGTTTTTTTTTTCGATATTATTATGGGTAATAGTAAGACGAATCAAGACAAAAAACGCGTTAGTGTTGACGCGTTAAGAATCTGTATGTGTAATGATGAGAAGAGGTGAAAAATGAAGTAAACGTTCACGAAAAGCCGCGCATTAATGGAAAGCCGCGTATCGTTGATACGCGGCTTTCCGTGAACGTATGCTATTTTTTTAGTAAGCGTTCACGGAAAAGCGTCGCGGACGAATCGGCGCGTAAGCGCCGCGCGATAAGCCGCTCGTCTTTAGACGAGCGGACGGCGCTTCGCTTGACGTAGCGCCAAACCAATTTTGTAATCGTTCACGAAAAGTATTCCCGAAAATTCGACGGTTGAACTTAATGAAAGCGTCGCTCGGGGATTCGTTTTTCGCAGAAGCGAAAAACGCGCGAAAGCCGCCTGCATTGCAGGCGGATGGGCGGAATTTGACGAG
>JAZRWW010000284.1:0-2853 GCA_045599865.1 Thermoguttaceae bacterium | reverse complement strand
CGGAGTCGCGCGCCTCTTCTTCGATTTTTGGCGGCGTTTTTTCGGGTAAAAAGGGATCGGAGCCCGCGCGTCGGTTTTCTTCCAATCTTAGAGGGCAATACGAAGAGCCTACGCGCGCGTCGAACGTCGGCGGAAGCGTGTCTAATCAAACGAGAAACAATCCGTTGCAGAGCGGAGCCGGAAGCGCTGCGAAGTCAAACTGACGGCGTTCCTTCTTCGAGGGACGACGCCATAATATTCCCGGTAAGCCGCCGCATATAACGCGGCGGTTGAGGTTGGATTATAAACCGCGAGGATCGCGCTGGAACGGATCGATTTTTCCGAAAACGACGGTTTTCAAAGGGGTATTCGAGGAACGGCGCCGATAAACTGACTTCAAGAATCGGCAAGTATCTGCGGAATGCCGCCGAATTACATTAGGCGGTCGTATTGTAACTCATAACGTTTACGACGGATTCGATATTATGACGCGTTTAAGTTTGTCGGGGCGTATTGCGCCCTTGTTTATGCTTGGTCTTTTGACGTTCTCTAGCGTCGCGAGTTTTGCCGAAGACGCCGCTTGTCCGACGAAGGAACCTCCGGAAGGTTTCGTCTCTTTGTTCGACGGCAAGACTCTTTCGGGCTGGAAGGGGGACGATAAATATTGGTCGACGAAGGACGGCGCGATCATCGGTCGATCGACGCAAGAGACGCCGGTTCCTTACAGCGAGTTCTTGGTCTGGCAAGGCGAGCCGGTCGGCGATTTCACCTTGTTGGTCGATTTCTGCATTACGTCGGGCAATTCCGGAATCGAATATCGCGCTTGGAAAGACCCCGCGCGAAATTTTGGACTGAACGGATATCAAGCGGATATTTCTCCCGGCGATATTATGGGTATTTTATACGGCGAAGCGCTTGGCGAAATTATCGCTTGGCGCGGTCAGAGCGCGCGATTCGACAAAGACGGAAATAAAACGATTAAACAATTTGGCGACGCTGCTGAAATTGCCAAGTCGATTAATATGAACGGCTGGAACACCTATCGCGTCGAAGCGCGCGGAAATACGTTTGTCGAGTATATCAACGACGTCAAGACGAGCGAACTCGTCGACGAACGACCCGACGCGCCAAGTAAAGGAATTTTTGGTCTGCAGATTCATCCCGGACCGCCGATGTTCTTCCAATATAAAAATATTTTCTTGAAAACTTACTAAAATTCTTGTTCTTAAGTTGATTTTAGACTTTGGCGCCTGTATACTATTGGGCGTTTTCTCGATTTTGCCAATACGACGCGTTTGAGAGAGACAAGCGCGTCGTATGGTTTTTTTCCTGTTTGTCGCGGAGAACGAAGTTTGTTTTCCATATGGCGTAGATTTGAGACAATAAGAACAAAAGGAAACGACCTTAATATGACTTTTTTCAAATTCAAAGAACGTCTCTATTGGTCGACGATAGGCTTGGCTTTATCGTTGGCGTTTCTAGCTTCGGCTTCGTTGAGCGTCGCGCAAAGCGCCGAAATCACGTTGGCGTCTCAGGGCGCTTCCGATTATGCGATCGTCTTGCCTAACGACGCGTCGGCGACGCAACGAAGCGCCGCAAACGAATTGCAGACGTTTTTCAAGCAAGTTACCGACGTCGAGCTTCCCATTATTTCAGAGAACGATGCGACTGCTAGTATTGACGAGGCGCAATATTTTATCGTCGGTCCCGGCGCGCTTTCCAAGAAGTTCTTGGCGTCAAACGCGGAAGACGAAATCGGCTACGACGGGATTATCGTCAAGTCGGTTGGACGATCGATCGTCTTGAGCGGAGCGCCTTTGCGCGGGGCGATCTATTCGGTCTACGAATTTCTTGAAAATAAGCTTGGTTGTCGCTGGTGGACTTCGAAAGAATCGACGATTCCTCATACGCCGGAGCTGAAAATCGAAAACGATCTCGACGTCTGTTACGCGCCGCCCTTTGAATATCGCGAGTCGTTTTATCGCGATTCCTTCAACGCCGTCTTCGCGCCTCGCTTGCGTTGCAACGGAAACAGCGAGCCGATTCCGGCGGAAATGGGCGGTCATCATTCTTTCCAATACTTCGTTCATTCGTCGTTCGCGTTGATTCCGCCTCAAAAGTATTATCTTGACCACCCCGACTGGTTCGCGGAAATCAACGGCGTTCGAAAGGTCGGTTATCCCAACTGGGTCGGCCCGCCCGCCGAGTTTTTGGAAATGAAGAAGAATTTGAAGCCCGAACAGATTCACGAGGCGGGCGCTCAACTTTGTTTCTCAAACGACGAAATGCTCGCGGAGATGATTAAAAACGCGCGCGAAGCGTTGCGAAAGAATCCGAACGCGTCCTTCCTTTCGATTAGCCAAAACGACTGGCACGGATATTGTACTTGCGAAAAATGCCGCAAAATAGACGAAGAAGAAGGTTCTCATTCCGGATCGTTGTTGCGCGCCGTCAATAAAGTCGCCGAAGCGTTGGAAGACGAGTTCCCGAACCTTTACGTCGAGACGCTGGCGTATCAATATACGCGCAAGCCGCCTAAGATTACGAAGCCGCGCAAAAACGTCGTCGTTCGACTTTGTTCGATCGAATGTTCTTTTGCGCAACCGCTCGACTCGGAAACGAACAAGACGTTCCGCGACGACATTGTAGGCTGGAGCCAAATTGCCGACAAATTGTTCATTTGGGACTATATTACCGACTTTGCGTATTATCTTTTGCCGTTCCCGAATTATCGCGTGTTGTCGCCGAATATCAATTTCTACAAAGAACACAACGTCGTTGGAATGTTTGAACAAGGCGACTACCACACGGAGACCGGCGACTTTGTTCAAATGCGAAACTGGATCGTCGCCAAGTTGCTTTGGAATCCGTCTC
>JAZRWW010000283.1:0-15071 GCA_045599865.1 Thermoguttaceae bacterium | reverse complement strand
GTTTGTTGGCGCGATGGTTGTTCATTCGCCGACGGTTGGTTTGTCGGCGACGATCCGCGATGCGCCATCCGCCCGTCTCGACGGGCGGCTTATCGCACGCCGCTTACGCGGCGGTTCGAACGCAAACGTTGTTTGTTGGCGCGACGGTTGTTCATTCGCCGACGGTTGGTTTGTCGGTAACGGTCCGCGGCGGTTCGAACGCAAACGTTGTTTGTTAGCGTTGCGGTTGTTTATTCGCCGACGGTTGGTTTGTCGGCGACGGTCCGCGATGCGCCATCCGCCCGTCGCGACGGGCGGCTTATCGCGCGCCGCTTGCGCGGCGGTTCGAACGCCGCGTTTTTCCGCTGACGCTTAAAAATTTATCGGCTGGAGTTGTAAACTACTATGGCTAAAAAGATGAAAAAAACGGAGTCGAATGGATTGGCGAGATTCCTGAAAATTGGGAAACGTGCAAATTAAAGTATATTTCGACTTTCCAACAAAACAAATATTGTTCCAACGACGGGAATTTAAATTACGTCGCGTTAGAAAACATTGAAAGTTGGAACGGTAAATACGTCGAAACTAGTAGTGAATACGACAAAGAACAAGCGTTAATCTGTGAAAAAGGAGACGTTATTTTTGGAAAATTACGTCCGTACCTCGCCAAGGTTTACATATCTGACAAACGCCAATGTTGTTCGGGAGAATTCGTCGTTATTCGTATCCCCCAAAAAAAACTCAACAAGTTTTTCTGGTATCAGTTCATTTCACACGGATTTATTTTTATGATCGACAGATCGACATACGGAACTAAGATGCCGAGAGCGAATGTCGATTTTATTAAAAACGTTTCCGTTGTCCTTCCCCCCGAAAACGAGCAACAAAAAATCGTAGCGTTCCTAGACGCCCAATGCGCGGAGATCGACGCGTTAATCGCCAAGAAAGAGCAATACCTAATAGAACTTGAAAAATACAAAAAATCGCTAATCTACGAAACGACAACGGGCAAACGAGAGGTCGAATAAATGTCTATCGAGGACGTAAGCGAAAAACGTTTTGAAAGCGACATAGAGTCTTTTCTTCTCTCTCCCGCCGGCGGCTATGCGAAGACGAACGATTATTACGACCCCTTGCGCGGGCTTTTCGTAGGGACGCTGATCGATTTCGTTCAAAAAACGCAACCTAAGGAATGGAAACGATTCAAAATTATAGTCGATTCCGATCCCGTCCCCGCTTTTTGCCTTGCGTTCAACCGCGCTTGCGAATCGGACGGTCTTCTTTCCGTTTTGCGGAACGGGTTCAAGACTCGCGGGGTTAGTTTTCGGGTCTGCTATTTTCAGCCGGAAAGCGGTTTGAACGAGAAGTCGACGGAACTCTATTGTCAAAACGTCTGCAACGTCGTTCGTCAATGGCGCTATTCTTCGCGCAACGGCAATTCGGTCGACATGGTTCTTGTATTCAACGCAATCCCGATCTTCGCGTTGGAACTGAAGAATCAATACGCGGGTCAGAACGTCGACGACGCCAAACGGCAATGGATGAACGACCGCGACCCTCGGGACGTATGTTTTAATTTCAATCGACGCGTTCTCGCGTATTTTTGCGTCGATCATTTGAACGTACTCGTAACGACGAAACTCGACAAGGGCAAGACTTTTTTCTTACCTTTCAACCAAGGTTCGAACGGAGCCGGGGCAGTCGGCGGAGCGGGCAATCCTCCGAATCCGAACGGTTACGCGACGTCGTATCTTTGGGAACAAGTTCTTCAAAAGGACTCCGCGCTCGATATTCTTTAAAAATTTCTCCATTTGCAAGTCAAGGAAGAAACGCAATATTCGAGCGAGGACGAAGAGAAGAAGACGGTCAAGAAGACGCTTATTTTCCCTCGTTATCATTAGTTGGACGTCGCGTGCAAATCGATCGCGGACGTCGTTTATCGGGAATTTCGTAAAAAATGAACGACATAGCTTACGAGTAATCGTTCGTGGGAAACAACGCAAAGTTTCTTGTCGTTGCGTTAATTTCGGAATAAACGTCGCGTAGGAATCGCCGCGCAAGCGGCGCGCGAAAAAACACCCGTCGCGACGGGCGGATAGCGCTTCGCGAACCGTCGTCGACAAACCAAACGTCGGCGAATGAACAACCGCGAAAACGCAACCGTAGCGCCAACAAACAACCGTTGCGTTTGACCCGCCGCGTAAGCGAAGGGAACTCACTTCGCCAAGTAAGCGTCCTTCAATTTGGCGACGTCTTCTTCGGTCAGCGCGCCGTCGACGAAAATCAATTCGTCAAGTTCGGCGCCCAAGCCGCAACGGTATTCGCCCGTCCCGTCTTGCCCGATATTGAGCGCCGACGCGGCGGTAAAATTGACGCCCTTGAGCGCTTCGGGCAATTTTTTCACGACAAATTGTCCGAAATCGTAAGCGAAACGGATTTCGTCGGCTTGACGATCGACGACAAAGACGACGTGAACCCAGCCGTCGCGATAGTCTCGCGGCAAAGGATATTCGACGTCGAATCGCGCGCCGTCTTTCGCGACGTTAAATTTGACGTCGGCGGCTCGCAACGCCAGCACGTAGCCGGGCAAGGTTCCGTTTCTCCAGTCTTTGTTCGAGAAAATCGCGGGATCGCCGTCGATTCCGCTCGTCTTAAACCAGAAGGCGGCGGAAAAACTCTTTTGTTCGGGCGCGTAATTCAGTATCGAAACGTGTCCGTCGTCAAATTTCGCGCCTTGTCCGAAATATCCGTCGATAAAGTAAAACTTGCCCGTTTGCGTCGTTTCGACTTTGCCAAGCGCGTCCTTGACGTCGCCGTCGAACGGGAAATAGGCGAAAACGCGGTCTTTGCCCAACGCGGCGACGGCGGACTTGTCGTCGTTCGGCGTCGCGATCGTTTCGTGAGTTCGGTGTTCGTAAGCGTATTTTACGGCATAGACGGGTCGTTCTTTCGCGACGACGCCCTTAAACAAGCCCGACGGCACGCGCGCCGTCCACGTTTCCGGCTGTTTGTCGGCAAGTCCGAGCGCGTACAAAACGACGGCGGCGGAGTCGCGAACGCCCATTTCGCCGATCGTTCCGGCTTCGACGCCCGGTCCGGCGGCGGCGTACATAATATATTTCTCGCCGTCGGACCAGCCTCCGTGGCTCGTTCCCTTCCCTCCGTGATCCGCGTCGACGATAAAGAGCGTCGAATCGAGCATTCCGTTTTGCGCGCAAGCGTCGTAAATTCGTTGGATATAGCCGTCCGTCTTCTCGATTTGTTCAAGGTGTTTCGGCGTTCCGTACCCGTTTCCGTGCCCGGCGCCGTCTACGTTGTCAAATTGAACGAAAAGGAACGTCGGAACGTTTTTTGCGAGATAGTCGCAAACCAAATCGGTTACGGCGTCGTCGGAACCGGCCGTTCCTTTGACGACGCCAAGATTGTCTTCAATAATCCCGAAGTTTATCGGGTTCCAATTACAGAAAGAAGCCAATTTCGCGTCGGGCATATTTTCACGAATCACGCGAAACACGGACGGAAACTCGCTGTCGATCGGATAAGGACGCGACGAAACGATCGAATTGGTAAGACCGTGAAATTCGGGGGTAACGCCGAGCAACATCGCGCCCCAACATTCGGCGCTAATCGTCGGTTTGGAAGTAAGGACGTCATAACTAACGGCTCCGTTTTGGAAAATCTTGTCAAGATTGGGCGTGTTCGCGTGACGGAAAAAATTGCCCGCGCCGTCGACTCCAATAAGAACGACGTGCGAAATCCCGCTCTGTTCGGCGCCAGAAACGCCGCCGCAAAAACAAGTCGCCAAAGAAGCGACAAGAGAAAGAACTAAAGAAACGCGCAAATATTTTTTCATAAAACTTCTCCTAAACAGTAAACCCGTTCCACGTCGCTGTTCGTTCGACGCTTTTTTTATTATACTCAACAAAAAAAAGGAATGCAAGAACCGAGGTAAAACAATACGTAAAAACTGTAAAAAAGGAAAGCTACGCATCTGAAAGTATAAAAAATTGTTATTTTTACGGTCGTTCCGTTGATTTTCCCAAAATTTCTATATAGAATACTTATACAATGGGTTGCTATCTTGCTTTTTTGTAAGCGTTCACGCAATACGCCGACCAAGCTTTGCGTTCGAACCGACGGCGCTAGCCGTCGCGCGATAAGGGCGGATCGACGCCGCCGAAAACGAGTCCGTTATCAAAGCGAAATTATCCGACAAACCCAAAAACTCCAGTATACGGAGAACCGAGTTTATCGGAAGAATTAGCGTTTGAAGGTTCTGCGAAAAACGTACGAACTTTCAGACGACGCGTCGACTGTAAAAAACAATAAATCGTTTGCGCAACCTCAAGCGAACCGCTTGTCGCGCGCCGCTTGCGCGGCGATTCCTACGCGACGCTTATTTTGAAATTAACGCGTCGGTCGGATACTTAATATAACTTTCCGTGAACGCATACGCTTTTTTTAGGCGGGACGAAGTCGAGCGTTTTACTACTGGCTTCATTTTTTCACGCGCAGGAGTTTCCAATGTTTAGACAAATTATCCGCAACGTTTTTTCCTCTTCGACTTCTAGCGCGTCGAAATCGCGAACTAGTCGTCAAAGTTCGAAGAAATCGCCCCAAAGTCGCAATCTTCGATTGGAACGGCTCGAAACGCGCGAGTTGCTTTCGCTTACCAATCCTTTGGATATTTACGGACCGCAAATTCCGTCGGATTCCGTTGAAATCGAAAACGCGGCGCCTTTGACGCCGAGCGACGTAACGCTAGATGCATACGACGCCACGACGCGGAGCGTTATGCTGAGTTGGACGGATAATTCCGACGCCGAAACCGGGTTTCGTATTGAATATTCGACCGACGGCGGCGAAACTTGGCGTTTGTCGCAAACGGTCGACGCGGACGTTGCTTCTCGAGTCTCGTGGGGCGTCGCGCCGAACAAAGAATATACTTTCCGCGTTTGCGCGCTTTACGGTTCTCAAAAGTCCGATTGGGCGTATTCGGAAACGTTGGCGACCGTTCCCGTCGTCGTCGCCCCAAGCGACTTGACCCTTGGCGAGTACAACCCGAATGAACGTAGTTTAACGTTAAGCTGGATCGACGAATCCAACGCCGAAATCGGATACTATCTTGAACGTTCGACCGACGGCGGCAAGACTTGGCGTTATGCGACGACGGTCGCCGCCAACGTTACGACCCTGAAAACTTGGAACGTTCAGCCGGAGCAAACGTATATTTTCCGCCTTTGCGCGCTTAACGGCAACGAAAAAATCGGCTGGGCTTATTCGGAACCCTTCAATACGAAACCCGCTCCGACGGCTCCGAGTAGTTTGACGCTTGGTCAGTACGACGTTGAAAAGGAAAACGTCAAGATGAGTTGGACGGATAATTCCGACGACGAAACGGGTTTCCGCGTCGAGTACTCGACCGACGGCGGAGCGACTTGGCGCTTGTCGGAGGATATGGCGGCCGACGTTACCGAACGAATCGCAGGAAAAGTCCATAAGAATTCGCAGTATGTTTTCCGCGTTTGCGCCGTCCGCGACGGCAAGGCGTCCGATTGGACGTATTCCGAGGTCTTAGACACTACCCAGCCGCTTGTCGCTCCTAGTTTCTTGACGCTTGGCGAGTATGATCGGGAGACGGAAACCCTTCCGATGAGTTGGATAGACAATTCCGACGACGAGACGGGCTTCCGCGTCGAATATTCGACCGACGGCGGCGAAACTTGGTTCTTGTCGGAAACGGTGGGAGCCGACGTTGAGAATCGAACCGCTTGGGGCGTTCACTTGGGCAAGACTTACGTTTTCCGTTGTTGCGCTACGCGCGGAACGACCTCCTCCGAATGGACGTACTCCGAAGCCTTGACTCCGACGAAAACCGACTTCGCAACCGACTTCGAAGACGATTCGCTAATCTAAGCGTAAAACCGACCTCGACGCGCGAAACTGCGACGCCGTTTGCGTTCCGCGTAAACGGCGTCGCAAAGCGCTTTTTTTACGCAATATGATTCGCAATCTTTCGGAGAAATTCGTTTGTCCAAATTTCGATTTGAAACGTTGCTCAAAATTCGCGCGTCGGAACGCGACGACAAAAAAAACGCGCTCCTTGAGATTCGTCAAATCCTAGCGACCCGCGCGCGGGAAGTCGCAAGGTTGGAGGCTCGTCGCGACGAGCTTCACGAAGAGTCGCGTCGTTTGCGTCGTGAAACCGAATTTTTGCGCTCTTCGCAGTTGCGTCAAATTCAGGCGTCGCGCGACGTTTGCATCGACGCCCTTGCGCGCGCGCGTCGCCTACTTGAAGACGCGACGCTCGAAGAAGAATCGCGGCGCGCGGAGCTGGACGAAGCCGTTAAAAACGTCAAAATTTTGGAGAATCTTAAAGAAAAGCTCGAAGAGCGCGACAAAGAGGAAGAACGTCGGCGTTCCGACAAGGAGACCGACGAACTGACGACTCAAAAAACCGCGCTCGAGCGTCAACTAGCGTCGCGCGGCGCGTAACAATATGAAAGGACGCGGTTTGACACGCTCTTCCGATCGATCTTCTCGACGCGAATTTTTACGCGTCGTAACCTCCGCTCTTGCCGTCGCGTCGACGTCCGACGCGTTTTGTTCGCGCGTTTTCGCAAATTCGAGCGAAGCGTGTTCCGCCGCGATTCCCTACGCTCCCAATTTGCGGGATCGTCTCTGGATGTGGGGGCACGGCGCCGGCTCGACCGACGATCTCTACAACATTCCCAAAGGAAATAAAATCGATATGGCGGACGCGATTCGTTCGATGGGAATACCGAACGTTTGCGTGACGCGTTGGCGAGGTCTGCCCGCGCCGGAGAACGACGAACGAGACGGCAAAAAACCGCCTTTCGATAATTTTATTAAGCAGTTCGAAGGCGATTCGACTAAGCGGATCGCGTGGAGTATCGCCGACGGCGCGCCGGAACCCTACGAACTTAAAAAAGATTGGGCGATTTCTCTTCTTGACAAGACGCCCAAGTTGACGACGTTCTTTCTCGACGATCTTTTCGTCGGAAACGGCGTTCTTCAAGAGGGTCAAACGGAACTCCCGGCGCTTGCCAGTTTGGCTCAAATACGGGCGCTTCGCGAGGAAATCGCGCGGTTGCCTCGACGCCCCGAAATCGCCGCCGTTTTGTACTCGCATCAGCTACAAGAAGCGATTCGACCTCACTTAGAGCTTTGCGACGTCGTTTCCTTCTGGACTTGGACGGGCTCCGACCTAAACGCGTTGCGCGCTAATTTTCGTCGTTATCGGGAAATTATGCCGACTAAGCGGACGTTGCTCGGCGTTTATATGTGGGATTTCGGCGATTCGAAGCCGATCGATCCGAATCTTATGAAACTTCAACTTGACGCCGGACTCGAGCTTTTCCGCCAAGGAGAAGTCGAAGGTTTTATCTTCCATTGCACGCCCTTGTGCGATCTTGGGCTAGACGCGGTCGACGCGGCGCGAGAGTGGATTCGCGATCACGGCGACGAAATCGCGCCGAACGTTTAATTCTTCCAAACGAGTGAAAACGCGAGAAAGGTCGTTCGCTCGCGTCGAGCGGACGACCTTTCTCTTGCTTCTTGTAAAGGACGCTTTTAAAGCGCGGTTCAATCGAACTCAATATCGTCCAGCGTCAGATTCGAATAATCGACGCCCGAACCAGACTCAAGTTCTTCCAACGTCGCGCCCTGCTGTCGCTTAAGTTCCCAAGTTTTCGGCATCGACTGAACGCGCTTGGAAACGCCCGCGCGCTCAAGCAACGATTTTTCAAAGAAATTCGTTTCCAGACAATCGGGCGGCATAGCTTCGTCCGCGCCGTTGGCTTTCGGACTGTACCGAATAATAAACTCGTGTTTCGCAAACGCCACGACGACGCCGGGATCGACGCGCGAATCCTGCGTCCTTACGCCGTTGACCGTCGTTCCGTTCGTACTGCCCATATCGAGCGCGTACCAGAACCCATGCGACAAGACCAACCTGCAATGTTGCGCCGAGACGTTCGAAAAACGCAACACGACGTCGCATTTTTCACTTCGTCCGACGATCAATTCTTCCTTACGAAGGGGAACGTCGTCCCCGCCTCGTAAAGGCTCTAAAACGCCGTACATAGAAAACCCTTATTGCGCCGAAACGCAAACAATCAAATTTTTACTTATATATAAATCATATCGCGCGCCCCAAGCCGATTTTACGCCGTAGCGTGCGACGAATATATTACCAGAGAATTGCAAAAAAGAAAGAGCTTCCGCGCAAAAAGTAGTCGACGTCCCTAAATCGCCGTCTCCGACAAAGCGCGACGTCTATTTGGAATTCGACTCGCGCGCCGCGCGGTAATCGATCGCCTTTTGAATAGCCTTCAAGATCGGCGTCAAAATCTCCGTGTCGGAATAAAACGCAGGTTGCATCTTATTGCCGATCGCCTTGCTCAGACCGTTTTGGATATGAGTGGGATCATATTCGTGATCCGTCGCGAGCAAAAAGAGCGTTCGTTTGTTTCGCTCCGTCTTGAGCATTTCCTTATACAGAAAGAACGCGTCCCTCTTTCCTGCTTCCAGTTCCTTTCTAACTCTTTTTCGTTCCGCCGCGTCGAACGGATCTCCTTCGGCAGGCTCGAAATATCCGTCTTCGTGAATGTCGTAAACGTTCAAACGACGCGAGTTTAACGAGCCTTTGGGATCGCTTTTTTGCATCGTCTTAAAGAACTTTCCGTCCGGCGTTCTTTCCGAAACGACAAGATCGTATGGGCGCCGTTTCAAGGCTATCAAGGCGGCGTTCGTCGCGCGCACGACGTCGACGCAAGCGCCTAATTCTTCAAGCATTTTGACGTAGTTCCAAGGCGCGGCGCCCACGACCAGAATTCTGCTTTGCGCTAAAAATTTATAGACGGCGGCGTTTTCAAAATCGTTCGCGCGTTGTTCGTAATTACACATAGAACGTTTCAGATCGGCGATACTTGAACTCAATTCAAGCGAGTCGTCTATAAGCGAATCGATAAAATCGTTCTTTTCCCAATGATCGGCTTCGCCTTGACCGTGTTGAGAAAAGACGTTTGACAATTCTAACGAACGCTCCAACAGGGACGAAGTCGCGGCGCGAAGTCTGTCGTCTATTTCCTTGCCGCAGTCGTAAAGGAGATTCGTAAATTCGGAAGAGAGGAAGTTCAAAAAGAAGAGAGCGAGCGCGACGGCTCTTGAATAAGAAGTCAAAAATTCCGCGTCTTCCGCAGTAAAGGCGTTGGGTTTTTCGCTTTCGACGTTGCAAACGCCGATCAGCATGTCTTGAACAATCAAAGGAACCGTCATCGAAGACCGCGCGTCGAAGGCTCCTTTAACGTAGTGCGCGTCGTTTCGCGTGTCGTCGCAAATATAATATTCGCGGGAGATGGCGACGCAACCGGTAATTCCGTTTTCGTTCCAGCGAGGTCTTAACAGATACGACGCGTCTTCCGATTCATTATTCCAGCCGACGAAATACTTGAGTACTCGTTCTTTGGCGCTCGCGTCGACAATACGGATTTCAAACACGTCGTAATTAAAGACGTCGCGCAACGCTTTGCTAACGTAATTCTTTAAAAGCTCCTTTTTTTCCTCAACCGTTTTCATTCGGTTATTGGCGACGGCAAGAATCAACTCGCGCGAAACGTCCTCCAGTCGGCGCGTCTTGCGCGCTTTCATCGCGATCGCCGTCGCGTCGCGCAATTCCGCAAGAAAGAACGAGTCGTTCGTTCCGCTCTTTGCGACGTAAGTAACGGACAACTCGTAATAGACGATCGGAACCTTCCCGCACGCGGCGTTTTCAGACCCGCCCCAAGAGAGCAACGCGCGAGTCGTTCGACCCTCTTTTTTAGCAAAATAACAGGGCGCGTAACATTGAGTTTCAAATCGCGGCAATCCTAAAACTCGATAGAAATCGCGACCGATAAAACTTACGGACGCGTCTTTATCGCCGCCGATATAATTATCGCAGTTGGCAAAAAAAGGCTCGACGCGCCTGACCAACGTCTCAAAAGTCTTATTGACGTCGACGACGACGTGATTCTCGTCTATCAACGCTAAACCGATAGAAGTTTTGTCGACGCAATCTTTTAGAGTAAATTCCTTAGTCATGTCGTCGTTTCGCCTCCTATTAACGCAAAACGCCTTTCATTCAAAAAGCGTCGACGGATTCCTCAAGTCAAAAAGACCGCGAGCGTTTCCGAACTCTCGCAACGCCTCAAAAGAAGAACCCAAAAAAAATTCCCCGTACATTATCCTTTGGAAAATATACAGAGAATCTGCCGCGCGTCAACGCGATTTTTAAGATTTTGGCAAAATAATTATTCTTCGTCGAGCGACTCTTTATGTTCGATTTGAGGGTAATAAGAATCAAACTCAAACTCGGGGCTGTTGTCTCCGTCGTGACAAGAGTAACAAACCTTTTTCACGTTGTCGCCCAAGCGCATCGACAGGCGTAATTTCTCTTGAGTCGCTTCGTCGTCTCCAGTCTCGGCGGCAATATGTTTTTCACCCGGTCCGTGGCAACTTTCGCAACCGACGTTCAACAAATTCGGCGTTTTCTTTTCAGACGAATAGCCGTCGACATACGGGAAACGTTGCAGTCCGTCCCACCCGATCACGTGGCACCCAATGCATTCGGGATCGAAATCACGAGGCGGATTCGCGGTTTCTTTTAACGAATTCCAAGCGTTCGCGTGTCCCGAGCGCAACCAAACGCGATAAGCGTCTTCGTGACAGGACTGGCATTTCGCGGAACCGACGTATTTTCCGAGCGTTTCGGACATAGGCGAACGCGCGGGATTGATTCCCAAGCCGCCCTTGAATCCTTTCGTCGTAATGAGATTTTTCAGAATCGTCTGATAATCTTTCATCAAGAGCGTAATTTCGGGGGAAGATTCATAGCGCGAATCGAGCGCGACGCGTTGATAACGAGTCGATCCGTCCTTATAGATTCCGACGACGACCGCAAATTTTCCTTTTTCGCCGACTTCGATCAACGACTGTTTTTTATTCAATTTCTTGACTTCAGCGGGCGGCTCGCTCGGCGTGTCGGCCGTTACGACGTAATTGAAGGACGGAAACGCCTTCGCAAGGCTCGCCGTTTCGGCTTCAGCGCCGTGAACGATAAGAATCGAAACGTCGCATTTTTCTTTCTTCAATCTTGGCGCAACTTCCGCCAATTTCTCTTCAGGCGATTCAAGAAGAATACTTTCGTCGCGTCGTCTCGTCGCCTCGTCTTCGCAAACAACCGAAACGATTCCGACCCGTTTGCCGCCGCGTTCCACGATTTTGTAGGGAAGCGTATAGGTCGGATGATACCCGTAAACGCCGACGTTTGCCGACGTGAACAAACTCTGGGCGGAAGCGGTCGGCGCGGTGAACGTCAACAGGAAATAAGCGGGAAAACGCAACTCGCCCTTTCCGATTCCGATCGCGTCGTACTGCATCAGTTGAAAGGCGTTCATCGCCATGTCAAACTTCATTTCTTCTTGGACGCCGAAGCCGACGGTGATTTGCCCCGTGTCGACGGCGACGGTCTCCCAGCCGAATTCGTTTCGGATCTGATTTAAAAACGTGCAACGTCGACTCAAACCGCCCTTCATTCGATCCATACCGGCGCAACCGCACGGCTCAATATAACCGTTCGTCATACCGGTAAAGACGATCGCAAGTTCGGGCTTTTCCCAGCCGACAAAATATCGACCGTTTTCTTTGTAGACGTCGTAAGGTTCCTTTTCTCCGGGCGCCTTATCGTCTGCGGCGGAAATTTCCTCGGAATCCTCGTCGTCGGACTCTTCGACCGATTCGTCGTCTAACTCCAAATCTTCCGACAAATTCAAAGAGTCTAAAGTTTCGTCGTCGACCTCGTTCGATTCTTTCGGCGAATCGCTCGAGTCAAGAGTCGGCGTTTCGTCTTCGAGTTCGACCAAATCCATTTCTTTCGCAGACTTCTCGGAAGCTGAAGAAGTTTTTTCTTCGACGCCCCCTTCGTTAGCCTTCGGCTCGTCCACTTTCGGTTCAATGAAACGAGGCGCGACGAATCTAGGCGCGTCGGGCGCGCCCTTTGCAAAAGCGCTTCCGACGAACGCGCAAACGAACGTCGACAAAAATAAGGAAAGAACGCTAAAACGACCTAAACTCATCCTAAACCGACTTAACAT
This sequence comes from Thermoguttaceae bacterium, assembly GCA_045599865.1. Taxonomy (GTDB): domain Bacteria; phylum Planctomycetota; class Planctomycetia; order Pirellulales; family Thermoguttaceae; genus RUG369. The sequence goes on along the minus strand of JAZRWW010000283.1, from coordinate 2,937 downwards.
AAAACCAACCTTTGAATCTATCGTCACGACGCGTTGGAAAACTCTTTCCCCCAAACCGCCCTTCGCGTATTATAACCCTTTATTCTATTTTGGGAAATATAACTTTTGTTTTTTTTGCGGATTATTTCGGTAAAAAGAACGTAAGGGAATCTATCAAGTATATTACGTAAATTCACGAGTCTTGAAAATATCGCGCGGCGTAACGCGATTCCTAACTTTCGAATAAAATTTTCTTGGCGCTTGAATAAAGTCGACAATATGAGACAATTAAACTTAGTTTACCGTAGGCGTTTTACGCTTACACTCCAGCGTTAGCCCCAAAGACCGAAAAAAATGAGCGAAACGACCAATTTACCTAATCTTTTCGAGACTCCGACGCGAGATTCTCGTCCTCAAGTCGCAACAAGCGCGCCCGCGCCTATGTCCAAGGAAGAATTGGACGCGCGCGGCTGGCAGGAAGTCGACGTCGTTTTTGTCACCGGCGACGCCTACGTCGATTCGCCTAGTTTTGCAAACGGTCTGCTAACGCGTCTCATTGAGCGGGACGGTTTTAAAGTCGCCGTTTTGAGCCAGCCCGACTGGAATTCGGCGGAAGATTTCCGTCGTTTTGGGCGTCCGCGTCTTGCGTTTTTAATCAGCGCGGGCAATATGGACTCGATGCTCAATCATTACACGGCAAATCGCAAAGTCCGCAACGAAGACGCGTATACTCCGGGCGGAAAGATAGGACTTCGACCTGATCGCGCGACGTTGGCGTATAGTCAGCGCGCTCGCGAGGCTTTTCCGGGTGTTCCGATTATCATCGGCGGAATTGAAGCGAGTTTGCGTCGTATCGCGCATTACGATTACTGGAGCGACAAAGTCAAGCGCTCGATTATTTTAGACGCCAAAGCCGATTTGCTCTCTTACGGCATGGGCGAAAGAGCGACGCTTGAAATTTTGCGACGCCTCGACGCCGGAGAAACGATCGGTTCGATTCGCGACGTTCGCGGAACCGTTTATCGACTCGGAAGAAACGAAGACTTGCCCGAAGAGTCGGATACGATTCTCCACCTCCCCAGCTTTGACGAAGTAGAAGAGAACGAGAAAAAGTCAAAGTTGCGTTTTGCCAAGATGACGCAACTTGCGTATGAAAACCTCAATCCGTATCGCGCCAAGACGTTGGTTCAAGAACACGGCGAGGAAGCGATCGTCGTCAATCCGCCCGCGTTTCCTTTGACGGAAGCGGAAATGGACGCCGTTTACGAACTGCCCTTTACGCGCAAGCCGCATCCGTCCTATACGGAGCCGATTCCGGCGGTCGAAGTCGTCAACGCGACTGTTTTAACGCATCGAGGCTGTTTCGGAGGTTGTTCCTTCTGCGCAATTTCCGCGCATCAAGGCAAGTTTATTCAGGCGCGCAGTCAGGCGTCGATTATCAAAGAGATCGGCAAATTGGCGAAAGAGGCGTGCGGCGATTACGTCGTCGGCGATTTGAACGCGCCGACCGCAAATATGTACAAATTGGGCGGCAAGAATCTCGACGCGTGCAAACAGTGCGCGCGCGTCTCCTGCCTTTGCCCGGAGGTTTGTCCTAATTTGAACACGGATCAGTCGGAATACGTGAATCTGATGCGCGCGGCGCGCGACGTCGAGGGCGTCAAGTCGGTTCTTGTCGCCTCGGGTATTCGCGCCGACTTGGCGAACTACTCGCCCGAGTTTATCGAGGAATTAGCGTCGTATCATACGGGCGGTCGTTTGAAGACCGCGCCCGAACACACGCAAGACGACGTGTTGCGCCTGATGAACAAGCCGCCGATCGCAAGTTACGAACAGTTTTGCGATTCCTTTTTCCAAGCGTCGCAAAAATGCGGAAAAGAACAATATCTTACGCCCTACCTTATCGCGGGCTTTCCCGGTTGTTCCCTTGCCGATATGGTTTCGGTCGCCGAATACCTCAAAGCGCGTAAAATCGAGCCGGAGCAAGTGCAAGATTTTATTCCCGCGCCGTTCGCGCTCGCGACTTGCGCGTATTACACGGGCGTCGATCCGATTTCCGAAGAACAAGTTTACGTTCCGCGCGGGTTGCGCGAGCGCAGACTTCAACGCGCGTTGTTGTTTTATTATAACCCTAACTTCTATCACGACGTTAAGTCGGCGCTCAAAGAGGCGGATCGCGAAGATTTGATCGGATTCAACGAAGACTCGCTAATTCCGCCCTATCCGCCCAAAGGCGCCGCGTTGCGTCAAACGTCGCGCGTCAAACGGCTCCAGCGCAAGACGGAACGCGAGAATCTCGAAAAAGAAAAACGTCGCGAATCCTTCGAGGAACTTGAAGAACCGCGAGGCAAGCGGTTCGGACGCGAAAGAGAAGGAGGCTCGAACGGCGGGTATCGTTCTTCCGCGCGAATTTACGGAACGCGCGGGTCGCGTTACGCCTCCGAAGCGCCTCGAAAGTGGAATTCCATTGAAAAAATTTGGGAAACGGCGGAGGCGCCGGAATCGGAACAAAACGAACGACGCGACGATCGCGCGCGCGGTTTCAAGCGCGAACGCGACAAGTTCGGCGGAAGGCGCGAGCGTCCCAACTTCTCGCGCGCCGGACGTTCGTTTGGCGACTCTCGCGAAGACAAGCCTCGCGAACGTTTCGAATCAGATTCGAATTTCCGACGTTCGACGGAAAGCGAATTCGGCGGATTCCGACGTCGAACGGAAAAAGACGGCGACGATTTCAAACGCGACGATTTCAAACGCGACGATTTCAAACGCGACGATTTCAAACGCGACGATTTCAAAAGTAAAGAACGTCGTTCCGAATTCAAGCCTCGAGGCGATCGACCAAATTTCCGGCGTCGATTTGAAAAAGGCGGAAACGACGAAGGATTTCGACGCGAAGACCGCAAACCGTTCTATCGCGACCGCGACGAACGACAAGTTCGTTCCGATTTTGGATTCAAG
>JAZRWW010000282.1:0-5352 GCA_045599865.1 Thermoguttaceae bacterium | reverse complement strand
AGGCGGCAACCGCGCCCAACGCAATAAGCATTACGACGCCGAGCGTCTGCATTCCGTCTTCGTTTAGACAAAAATCGACGCCGACGCGAAAAAAGTTTCGACATACGCGCGGAACGCGATCAGCAAAAAGGCGCATACGCCCCTTATCTTTATGTATCACGGACGAACCCATACCAGATTCACAGGTCAAACGCCGTTCTTTCGTTCGTTCCAACGGACGCGCCGATTACGAAAAGTCGCCGCGCAAAACCAACAACGCAACCTAACGTTTTACCGATGTTCCGATTTGAAAACCGTGGCCCTGATATCCTGCCGAAAAGGATACGGAACTACCACTGTTATCGCCACTGTTATCGCCAGTGTCACCATTATCTTTGGCAGTATCAGTACCAGTACCAGTACCAGTACCATCGGCGGCGCCGCCGTTGCCACTGGAGCCATATGAAATGGGCGGAAGGTTATTCGGCGACGCTTCTTTGGTAAACGTTTCAATTTCATCGTTTGCCCAGTTTACCCCGTATTTAACTAACGAGAAAATCCCCACGCCAACGACGGCGGCTACCGCTAGTATCATAACAACCTGCAACGCTTCCATACCGCGTTGGTCGCGGTCAAACCTACGAATACCGCCCCAAAACTTTTTAGACAAACTTTTCATTTAAAAACTCCTGCCTTTGTAAAATCAACATTAAGTTTTCACTTAAAAGTAAAAACCCAATTCTATTTTATCAAACGGGTTTTATAGTCAAGACGTCTGACCTTTTGAATAAAAAAATCAACAAATTTTAAAATTTTCAAAACAGATCGTAATCGTTATAACAGTCATAACGATGCAACAGTTCAAAATTGAACTAAGCTACGAAGTTTATTCTTTCTCTAACGCAAGTTAGAAGTTGATTGACCTAGGTTCCTTCTTGACGACGATCGACTTTTTATACTCCTCTTCTCTTAGTTTTTCCCATCCAAGATGGAAAATCTCCGAACTCGCGTCGCTGTCTAGAAAATTTCGAGGCAAGGAGTATAACGCCCGCAAAAAACAGCAGCGGGGTATGGACAAGAAACCCGCGCAACGTATACTAAGACGGGGAGCGTTTCCCCTTTTTTAGCGCTTCGATAACGAATATTTCACAGAGCAACGCGCTCTCAACCCAGCGCCCTTGTCGCAAGGAGTTCGTCGATGTCTTGTCGCATAGTCGCAAAACGCGGAGCCGTTTCAGACGCTTCGTTTAAATTGGAGGCGCCGGTCGTCCGCGTCGGATCGGACGGCGTGTGCGAGCTTGTCGTTTTGAAGCAAGAGTTGCCGCCGATTATTTTCATTTTGAGAAAGACGTCGGAACAAAACGTTTGGAACCTCTTCTGTCGCTGTTCAAATCTCGTAACGCTCAACGGAACGTTGCTAGACGAGCATAGTTGCGTCGACTGGCGCGTCGGCGAAACGCTCTTCGTCGGCAAAATCGTCGAGTTCGAATTGGTTCGCGAATCGTCGCGCGGCGTTTTCGATAATTCAAAAGTTCAGCAGTCCCAAACGTCTGGTTCTGTTCGAAAGTCCGTTCCCTCGCCTTCGTCGACGACAAGCTCCGAGAATCGAAGGGCTAAAGTCGGCGTCTCCTCTAAGGAATCAACGCCAAAGTCTGGGGGGTTCGACGCCAAACAGGCGATTCAACTGGGCGTTATCGTAGCGTGCGGACTCGTTTTGTTAGCCTTTTTTCTCTTTTCCCCCTCGAAGGTCGTTCCTTCGCAATCCCAACGAACCGTCATTTCGAACGAAAAAGCGATCGGTTTTTGCGGATCGGATGAAACAATGAAAACGCTCTGCATTAACGGCGTTTTAAACGAGCGCAATCATCCAGAGTTGGCGCGCCAGAATTTTCGCAAATTAGAAGTATACGCGCGCAAAATGTACGAAAAAGAAGGAAACGACCTCTGCAAAGAAAGAAGTATTACAATTTCAAACGAAACGGGACAAACGACACAAGTCGTGACCTATCGTGATTTCTTCGAATACCTTAGCGCAAAACTAGAGAACCTCTAACGTAATTCAGCTAATCGAACAGTTAATCGAACCTCGCGTTAAATTTTACCGACGTATTGGAGCGTCTCATCGGGCGGCGTTATGTCATCAAGATATCAGATACTCAATTTAATTTCAACTTCCTCTTGGGGCGAGTTTTACCTTGGACACGACTTTCGATTGCGCAAAGACGTCGGCGTCTTGAAATTACACGAGTGGGTAGACGTGAAGAACGTCGGCGACCTCGTCGCGGAAGCGTCTAAAATCGCGTGTCCAGCGATTCTCGACGTTTCAAACTTCGAGGACGCCGAAGGGATTTTAATATTGAACGGCGACGCGAGCGGAGGAACGGCGCGTCAAGCCGCCCAAAACAGTCCCGTTTCTCCGTCGGTCGGGCGCACGATACTGGAACGCGGTTTGGAAGCGCTCGTTCAACTTGAGAAGGTTGGATTTACGCACGGGGACGTTTCGCCGGATACGATGTTGTTGCCCGGCGCCAACGGCAAAAGCAAACCTCGCTTCGACGAATTTCGGCTTCTTTTCTCGCCAGGGGTTCTATGGCGCGGCAGTTTAACGCCGACGCGTAATCATAAGTATTCCGCGCCGGAAATGTTAAATTCGGAATTTGGCGCTATTTCCCCGAAATCCGACGTTTATTGTTTGGCGTTTAGCGTTCTGGAATTAATGACGGGCTCGAAATTCGACGATTACTTTAGTCGCGTCAATTCTAACGATAATTCCAGTTGGATGTTTTGGCACGCTTCCGTCGCCCAAAAATTACCCCCGGTAACGACGCTCGTTCCAGACGTCGACGACGGTTTGGCAGACCTGTTGACAAAAATGCTTGAACGCGACGCCGCCAAACGACCAAGCGCTACGGAAGCGCTTAAAATTCTGAAAAGCGCGTCGATAAAGGCGATCGACATAGAAAAAATAGCAAGCAAAGCGAAGGACGTCGCAAAGAAGCCCTACGTCGTTTGGACTTTATGCTCGGCGCTCGTCGCCTTTGCCGTTCTTGCCTTTGCAAAGACGGTCGTTCCCCCGCAACCCGGTTATTGGGCGCGGTTAAAAATCGAGTCGACCGAAGAAGCGTCTAGAAACGCGCGCGTCTACTGGATCGATCCTTCCTACGAGGATTTTGAGCTTCCGCGAAACGCGAACGGAGAATGGCTTTTTCCCGCGCAAAAAAATCCGTTTGAGCCGCCTAAAATATTTCGCGTTGAATCTGTCGGCTACGAGAGTTCCAAAGTCGCGCTAAAAGTTAAAAGAAATTCGGACGGTTCCGTCGTTTGTCTTAACGAAAACAAGCAAGGGGCGTCGGTCAAATTGGACGCGGAGACGCCGCGAACATTAAGAATCAAAACGAAATTTTCCGCGCCGACTTCGTTTTACGCGCAAAATCTGGACGCCCCCGGTTCGACATACGAAAAAAGAACGTTGTCTCCCAAAAACGGGGATATCGAACTTCCTAAAGGGTGTTACTTATGCGCCGTCTATCGGGAAGGCAAACGACCGTGTGTCTTAGACGGCGTCGTCGATCTATCGCAGGTTGCGGATCCTTCCGCATCGTCGGAGACGTTCCTTTCCGACAAGATTGAGAAACAATTGGCAACGTTTGACAAGGAAGACGACGTAAAGAACGACGGCAAGTTCGACGCAAGAAAAGAGAACGTTTTTCAGCTTGCCTTCTTCATAATGACGTCCGTTGCCGCCGAGTTATGCAGCGCCTACGACCAACAATTTTTTGACGACGTAAAACGACAAATTGTCGACGACGTAAATCGACTTGATTTTGACGACGCAGAACGACGGTCTGACTACGTAAAACAACAAGTAAAACAACAATTTGACGACGTAAAACGACAAATTGTCGACGACGGGGATCAATTATTTTCCGGCTACATAAAGGACGATGAATATGAAGAGTACTTTTTTAGCGACTGTTATAACGAACAAGACGAAACGCGATTAGAAGAAAAATTACACGAACTTGAATCGAGTTTGGTCGCGATATCGGACGCCGTAATCGTTCGATTATACCAAAGGAACCTGTTCGTCGACCTTGAGGACGGCTCGCGCGATCGTTGGAAACGACTTGAAACGTTTTGCCTAGACTTCGACAAGGAACTAAGCGACGATTCGCCCTTTAAGGAAAGCGTCGAGTACTGGCTAGCGTTCGCTTCGTTGAATCTTGAATGGAGGAGATTTTGGTTGCAACCAAACAACTCGCAACAAATTGATCCTCAGTGGTTCGAGGCTTATTTCACAAGTCGTAAGTTTTTCGACGAGTCGATACTTAAAAAAAGAGACGGTGATTCTCTTGACGTTTCGAAACATAACGCCGACGTTTTTTTAGCTTATCACTATTACGCTTGGCTTGTCGCGTTAGAATTCGTCGTGGATAAAGCGACGGTTCTCAATATCAACGCCTATTCTAAAGACAATAATGAACAATATGTCGAGAGTAAGAAAAACATAAAAAAAATCGAGAACTACATTAACCAATGTTGGAACAAAACGAAAGGGTATTGCGACGTCGTTTTGGAGAATTCCAGCGGAAATAAAATCCGGGAGTCTGACGTCCCTTGCTGGAAGTTTCGCCAAGCTTATTCCAGTTTACGTTTGGCGTTGTTCGAAGAAACGCCGAAGAAGCGTGTCGAGTCGCTTAAAGACTGCGAGCAACAATTCGCTCCGCTGTTACAAGACAAAAAGATCGGCGTCGACGCGCAAGTCGCTTACGTCGAGACGTTGGTCGAGTTGGCGTCTTTGTCAAAATCAAACGAAACAGATTCCAACGACGTTGCGCAATGGCGAGACGATATCGAGCGACAAATAGAGAACCTTGAATACGCAAATCTCAACGAACTACAGGCAATGCGTTTACTCTTGTTGAAGGCGAAGGCTAACGCCGACGACTACCAAGAGACCGCTAATTGCTTCGCCGCCTACGTAAGCAAGGCAAATGAGTTGGTCGGCAAAAACGCAGATTCCTTTTTTTCCACCGAATTTTCCCAAGGCGTAGCCGACATATACGCTCAATTTAGAACGCTGGCTTGGTCTAATAAGTCGCGCGGGGAGTCAGAAAATTCCAAGTATCGCGACATAATCGGAGATAGTATCTACGAGTTGCATGCTAAGTTCAACAACTACGTGCCGGCTCCAATCAGCAAGCGTCAATTTCTGTTGCTGAATTGGAACAATTCTTTGGATCGAACGCCCCGTATACCCGCGTCGGAAAACGTCGCGCCGGAGGATTTGTCAAATGAGTAATTGGATTGCAGTGGATTTCAACGGCGACGTCGCGCAAGTCTCGTACTGTCGCGCAAACGAAACGTTAAAAG
>JAZRWW010000281.1:0-18864 GCA_045599865.1 Thermoguttaceae bacterium | reverse complement strand
TCGCGCAACCAGCGCAAGAGTTTTTCGCGTTCGTCGGCGGGAAAAGTTCCGTCGACGTGTTCCGTTTCGATTTCGAGCGCGCCGGGGCGCTTGGGCGCGAAATTTCCGACTTCGGCGACGCGTTCGGAGTCGGCGCTCTTTTCTTCGGCGGTCGACCGACCCGAATGGGTAAGAAAGGCGTCGCGTCGCTCGGCGTCTTCGACGCGCTTGCTTGCGGCGGCGTCTTCGTCGACGATTTGCGCGGCGCGTTCTTCTTCGAGCAACTTGTCGCCGAGGATTTTGAAAGCGCGCGCGAATTCTTTGGAGTCTTTAATCGATCGGCAAAAGGCGACCGCGCGTTTCATCGGCGCGGGATCGGCGGCGAAATCGTCGCTTTCGTTCGCCGGGGCGCCGTCAAACTTGCTCTGCTTGTTGAGTCCGCGCCAACAGCCGATCATTTTCGCGACGTCGTCGACGTCTAAATCTCGCCCCGCGTCTTCGTGCTTGACTTCGCCCGACGCGGCGACTTCGGCGACCGTTTGACATTGCGAAAGATATTTTCGCGCGTATTCTTCGCCGACGACTAGAATCGAAACTTTGTAGTCGGCGAGTAGTCCTTGTTGGACGGCGGCGCCGAAACTTAGCGTAAAGAAGTCTTTGCCGTAAAGGGCTTCGTCGTCCATCGAGCAAAGCTCCGCGTTTTGCTCCTTGACTTTTTGACGCGCGAAATCGCCGTAAACGCGCGGAGTCGCGGTCATATAGAGGCGTTTTTTGCCGGAAATTACGCGATCGTCGTGGACTTTAACGAACGCCGACTCGTCCTTGGAACCGAGCGAAACTCCGGTCGTTCGATGCGCTTCGTCGCAAACGATCAGATCGAAGGCGGGCAAGCCGATTTTTTGCGCGTCGGAAATTACTTGAATCGATTGATAGGTGGAAAAAACGACGGTCAGGGGCGTTTCTTGCGAGTCGCGGATTTTTTGCCAACGTTCGGCGACGATTTCCGGCTTGGTCGTCGCCGGGTGTGAAAATTGGACGGGATCGAATTCGGGCTCGTCGCTTTCTTGCGCTTCTTGTTTCCGATTTTTCAATTTACCTTTCCCGATAATCGCGGCGTTTCGGCGCGAGTCTTGGCGGTGAATTTGGGCGTCGGAACAAACGATAATCGGGGCGAGGGGACGATTCGACTCGCGCGTCCATTCGGCGAGCGTTTGCGCGAGGAGCGTTAGGGAGGGGACAAGATAGAGGACGAGCCCGGCGTCGGGCGCGAGCGTTTCGGTTATGCGGAGGGACGTCAGCGTTTTGCCGGTTCCGCACGCCATAATTAGCTTGCCCCGGTCGGCGGAATTGAAGCCGGATTTTACGGCGTCGAGCGCGGCGAGTTGGTGCGGGCGGAGCGATTTTTTCGGACGGAGAAAATCGGCGTCGGTTCGATTTTTAACGACGTCGTAGAGTCGTTCCCAGTCGTAGAGGGAATCGTCGAACATATCGACGCGCCGCAAAATCACGGGCGGCGTTCGGTTTTCAATTTCCTTGCGCGCGTTGGCGCTTAGGGGCGCGGTCGTGTAAAGTAGGAGGCGCGAGAATTTTTTGCCGGAATAATCTCGCCCGGCGGCTGCAAGAAAGGAGTCGATTTCTTCTTTTGGGATCGTCGCGTTAGAGTCGTAAAATTTACACTGAACCGCCCAAAATTCGCCGTCGCGCGTTTCGACGACAAGATCGATTCCAATGTCGACGATATTTTTAGCTAGCGCCCAATCTTTCCAGAAAAGGACGCGTTCGATTTGCGGGTATTCGGGCGAGCGGCGCAAGATTTTGGCGACTAGTTCTTCGAAGAGATCGCCTTGTTCTTTGGGCGTTTGCGCGATTTGGCGGAAATTGGCGAGTAGTTCGGCGATTTGCATTGCGACGCGGCTCCTGTCTTGCGTTTTTTTGGCGTTTTTCGAGAACGAAAAAACGAATAAGAATGATAAACGAGCGTCGGGGCGGCGTCAATGGGAGAATCAGAAAAGCGCGACGCTATAAATAAGAAGATAAACCTGAAATTTGCGTTCTTTCCAAACGCGTTAAAAAAATTGTAACCGTTCGCGGAAAAACGAATTCGTCTCCTTGCAAACACGTAGCGTTTTATGGTTTAAATGAAAAAATTTCGATAAAACAATAACGCAAGTCCTTGTCAAGGACGTAGGGGATCGTTACAATAGCATCCTGTACGAGGGAGTTGCGCATTTGGGAGAACTCGCTTGGGTTGTCGGCGCGTTGCGTTTTGTCTGCAATGCGCCCAACAAGTCATTCTTGGTGCGTTTCAACTTTGTTGGGAATTTTCCTTTCTCGGGTAAAAAGAAAGAACGATTTGGGAACGACGATGAAATACGAAAACTTTTTAGGCATAGTTGCGGCGCGTTTCGCTATTACGCGTTCAAAGCGTCGACTTAATGAAAAAACGCGCGACGCGGAAGCGCGCGCGTCTCGAAAATTGCGACTTGAAGCGCTCGAAAATCGAGAACTGCTCGCCGCAGACCTCCTGACCGGAGCGACGCTCGGCGCTGGAGCCTTGCCTCCCGCCGATGAATACGCCGCTATTCGCGACGCGTATCCCGCGCTTGAACTCCCGGAAACAGTGAACGTGATTGAAATCGATTCGACAAACTTGACCGTCGACGCGCTCAAAGCGGCGATCGCCAAAGCCGGAACGACCGAACAAGACGACTTGATCGTCGTTCGCACGACCGACGACGCAAACACGATCGTTTATTCCGGCGCGGACGACGTAATCGGCGTCAATATCGACTCGTCGACATACGGCGCGGTAAATATCGTCGCGGTCGGAACTCAGCCGCTGACGCTTGACGCCGCGCGGAATTCGCGCGTTCTCGGCGTTTTTAACGGAAAAGTCGGATTGGCAAATCTGACTATAACGGGAGGGAATGCAGACAACGGCGGCGGAATCTTCGTCGGTAAGAATGGAGTTTTGACGTCGACGAACTCGACTATTTACAACAACTGGGCGGAATACGGCGGCGGAGTTGTGGTTCTTGGCGCCTTTACGGCGTCGAACGCGACGTTCGCTGATAATTTGGCGTCTCACGGCGGCGGAGCGTACGTCTACAAGACGGGTTCTTTTACGGCGACGGAATCTACGTTTGTCGACAATGAGGCGGTATACGGCGGCGGAGTTTACGCCTACACGAGCGGCGATATTCAAGCGACGAACTCTTCGTTCTTCGGTAATTTGGCGTTAAAGGGCGGCGGCGTTTACGTCTACCAAGGAAGCGCTTTTACAGGGACGAACTTGACGATCGCCGGCAATTCGGCGGAAGACCAAGGCGGCGGAGTTTTCGTCTACCAAACCGGCGTTTTTACAACGGTAAACTCGATTTTGTCTTCGAATTACGGCGGTGATCTTAGCGGCGAACTTTCCGAATCGAGCAAGAACAATCTTATTGACGGGGATCCTTCGTTCGTATGCGCGCCCGAGTTTGACGAATCCGGTCTTTTGTTGAATTTCGATTCTCTCGATCTCCGTTTGCATAGCGGTTCTAGCGCGATCGACAAAGGCGACAACCAAAGCGCTTACGCCGCCGGTTTGACCGTCGATTCGACCGATATGGCGGGCGCGCCGCGTTTCGTCGGTTCCGCGATCGATATTGGGGCTTACGAATATCAGTTCAATCCGACGGTCGTCGACACGTTGAACGATTCGTTCGACCCGAACGACGGCGAATGGTCGCTCCGCGAGGCGATCGCCTATGCGACCGATTACGTTACGATAACCTTTGCGGATGATTTAAGCGGAACGATCGACTTGACGCTCGGCGAGTTGACCGTCGACAAAGCGCTTGCGATCGACGGGGACGGTCGAATTGTAATCGACGCCGGCGGAGATTCTCGCGTCGCGCGTGTTTCCGCAGGGACGACGGAAGCGCCCGTTCTTTTCAACGGATTGACGCTTCAAAACGGAAATGCCGACCGCGGCGGCGGAGTTTACGTCGATTGGGGCGGTGTTTGTACCTTGACGAACTCGACGATCATGGATAACGAGGCGACTTACGGCGGCGGAGTTTACGTCTGCAGAAAAGGCTCTTTTACTGCGACGAACTCGTCTGTTTCCAACAATTCTGCCGTCGGCAACGGCGGCGGAGTTTACGTCTACAAGTACGGCGAATTTACGGCGACGAGTTCGACGTTAGACTATAATTCTGCAACGGTAAACGGCGGCGGAGTCTATCTCGGTTACGGATCCGATTTTACGGCGTCGGACTTGACTGTTTCTGAAAATTGGGCGACGTACGGCGGCGGAGTCTATTGTTCTGGAACTATTACTACGACAAACGCGACGATTTCCGAGAATTTGGCGTCTGTAATGGGCGGCGGAGTTTACCTCAACAACGGCGGCGTTTTTACGGCGACGTACTCCACGATTTCCAATAATTTGTCGGACTACGCAGGCGGCGTCTACGTCGGCGGAACGTTTACGGCGACGGACTCCGCTATTTCCAATAATCAGGGGGCTCACGGCGGCGGGGCTTACGTCTACGCCGACGGCGTTTTTACTGCGACGAATTCCATAATTTCCGACAATTCGGGCTATGACGAGACGCCTTCATACGGCGGCGGAGTTTACGTCTATAACGGCGGCAAACTTATTGCCGAGGCTTCGACGTTCTCCGATAATTCGGCGTTAAAGGGCGGCGGAGTTTACGTCTATAACGGCGGGTATTTTACTGCGACAAACTCGACTATCTCCGACAATTCGGCGTTGGATCTCGGCGGCGGGGTTTATCTCGGCGTCGGAACCTTTACGGCGACGAACACGGATATCGTCGGCAATTCGGCAAATGGCGGCGGCGGGGTCTACGTCTACCCGGTCGGCGTTTTTATAGCGACGGACTCGACGATTTCCGAGAATTCCGCGACTTACGGCGGCGGCGTTTACGTCTACGGTTCCTTTATAGCGGAGAACTTGACGGTCTCTAACAATTCGGCGTCGATGGGCGGCGGAGTTTACGTCTATAAGAACAGCGGTTATTTTTACGCGACGAACGTGGCGTTCAACGGCAATAGGGCGGACTACGGCGGCGGAGTCGAAGTTATCGGAACTTTTGAAGCGACGAACTCGACGTTCTCTAATAATTCGGCGTCTCACGGAGCCGGAGTATTCGTCTATCGGAGAGGTTCTTTTACGGCGACGGACTCGATATTTGTCGGCAATTCGGCGTCGATGGGCGGCGGAGTTTACGTCTATACCGGCGGCGAGGCGGCGGCGACGAACTCGTCGTTCTTCGGTAATTCGGCGACAAAGGGCGGCGGAGTTTACGTCTACAAAGACGGAACTTTTACGGCGACGAACTTGACGATCGCAGGCAACTCGGCGACAAAGGACGGCGGCGGAGTTTACGTCTACTCGATCGAAGATTCCACACCCGGCGTTTTCACCGCGACGAACTCGATTTTGTCTTCGAACTATGGCGCCGGTCTTTCGGGCAAACTTTCCGAATCGAGCAAGAACAATCTTATTGACGAGGATCCCTTGTTCGTATGCGCGCCCGAGTTTGACGAAGACGGCGTTTTGTTGAATCTCGATTCTCTCGATCTTAGTTTGCTTGACGATTCGATCGCGATCGACAATGGCGACAATCAAAGCGCTTACGACGCCGGTTTGACAGACGATTCGACCGACTTGGCCTACAACCCGCGTTTCGTCGGTTCCGCGATCGATATTGGAGCTTACGAATTTCAGTCCGTCGCGGCGGCTTCGGCGTTGCGCCAGAATATGCAAATTAGGGAAATTCCTGACGAATTGCCGTTAGTAGACGCCGAGCTGATTAACGGCGTGTTCGAAGATTCTGATTTTGATCTGTTCGAAGAAGAGTAAGACGCGTTAGGGTTGCGCAAGCGTTCTGTTCGCAGTCGGACAATGGGCGATTTGACGCAAACTATTCGCGTAAGCGTTGATAACGCAAGGGAACGTCGCGGTTCCCTGAGATTTTTTTGAAAAAAACGACCGTCGATTTACGCTTTGGCGTCTTATTCGACGGTCGTTTTGTTTATTCTAACGGTCGGTAAATTTTATCACGGAACGTTAAACGACTTACGTTTGTTTTAAGACTTTTGTTAAAAATAAACTCGCTTGTCGACGTGAAAACATTCGCGTAGTTTCGAGCTATTTAGGGAACCGGGGGGTAATACGTTGTTCAACGTTTACAAACCGCCGTTCTGTTTTAAAAAAAACAGTGAAAAGCGTCGTTCTTCAAGAAAACGCTTGATTTTCTCATAACGCGGGGTTATACTTCCTATTGTTATATTATGTCGACGCGACGTCGACGCGTTTTAATAAAATTAGGGAGAATAAGATGTCCGCCAATTTGAAAATGTTTGATTTGTCGGGGCGCAAGGCGCTTGTTACGGGCGCGAGCGGCGGAATTGGCAAGGGATACGCGACCGCGTTGGCGGCGGCGGGCGCCGACGTCGCGATTTTATGTCGCAACGGCGTCGCGGGCGAGAAAGTCGCTAAGGAAATCGCCGCGACTTACGGCGTTCAGGCGATCTATCAGTATTGCGACGTTTCCGACGAAAAGAGCGTCGATTCCGCAGTCGCGGGAGTCGTCGAGAGATTCGGACGTCTCGATATTGGCGTCAACAACGCCGGAATCGGCATTCTTGGCGGCGACGAAAATTATTCTCTCGACGACTGGAACAAAGTAATCGGCGTCAATATGACGGGCGTTTGGCTTTGCGCGCGCGCCGAAGGACGCGTTTTCATCAAGCAGGGCGGCGGCGGAAAAATTATCAACACGGCCTCGATGTCCGCAAGAATTAGCAACTGCAACGCTTCTTATAACGCGAGTAAGGCGGCCGTCGTCGAAATTACGCGCATGCTTGCGGCGGAATGGGGCGCGTATAATATTAACGTCAACTGCATTAGTCCGAGTTATCTTCTCTCGCCGATGCACGCGTCGACGCCCCTTGAAGCGCGCGCAAGAATTCGCGAGTTGACTCCGTTAGGATACGTCGAACGCCCCGAAGATTTGTACGGCCCCGTCGTTTTTCTTGCGTCCGACGCTTCGAATTACGTCACCGGGCACGATCTGCTCGTCGACGGCGGTCATACGCTTAACGCGTGGATGGCGCCCTTGGGGCGCGCCGTTCCACCGCGCGTTTCGCCCGAGGAGGAATGCGCGCAACTCAAGCGCGACTTGGCGACGCTCGACGTTCCTTGCGACGCCAACGGCTTGAATTTCGAGCTTCACCCCGAAATTGCGGGCGCCTATCGCGCGATGTTGAAAACCGACGAATGAGACTAGGAAACGACGAAAATGGCAAAAAAAATCCTTGCGTTCGATTTGGGCACGGGCGGGAATAAAGCGGCGCTGTTCGATTCCGACGGCAAGCGCTTGGCTTCCGCCTTTGTCGAGTATTCGACGAGCTTTCCCAACGTCGGCTGGTACGAGCAAGCGCCCGAAGATTGGCGCCGCGCCGTGGTCGGCAGCGCGCGTAAATTGCTCGAATCGACGAAAATAGGCGCCGACGAAATTTCTTGCGTCGCGCTTTCAGGGCACAGTTTAGGTTGCGTTCCCCTTGATCGCGACGGTCGACTTTTACGCGCGCAAACGCCGATTTGGTCCGACGTTCGCGCGACGGAAGAAGCCGACGAATATTTTAAAAACGTCGATCCGACGGAATGGTATTTGACGACCGGGGGCGGTTTTTCGGCGGAGCATTACACGGTTTTCAAGATGCTGTGGCTACGCAAACACGAGCCCGAAATCTTCGAAAAAACGCGCAAATTCATTGGAACGAAAGATTACGTCAACTATTGGCTGACAGGTAAAATCGTCTCGGATTTCGGTTACGCGTCGGGTTGCGGCGTCTGGAACTTGCGCGATTGGAACTACGACGAGAATTTGATGCGCGCGGCGGGCGTCGATCGCGAACTCTTTCCCGACGTCGCGCCGTCGACGGAACCGATCGGAACGCTGACGAAAGAAGCGGCGGAAGAACTTGGGTTAAGTCGAAATACGGTCGTCGTTTGCGGCAGCGTCGACAACTCGTGTATGGCGCTCGGCGCGGGCGCGTTCAAAAGCGGTCGTTCCTACGCGTCGATGGGGTCGTCGACTTGGATCGCGCTTTCCGACGACAAATTGGAACTCGATCCCAAGACGAAGCCTTACGTTTTTGCGCACTGCGTACCCGGTCAATACGCGATCGCGTTGGCGTTGTACTCTTCCGGAACGACGTTCCGTTGGGTTCGCGACGTTATGTGCCGCGATCTTGTCGAACGCGCGGAAAGGGAAGGGCGAAACGTTTACGAACTGATGATCGAAGAGGCGTCAAGCTCGCCCGTCGGCGCCAACGGTCTGACGTTGAACCCGAGTTTCGCCGGGGGCGCGTCTCAAGACGGAACGCCGAAATTGCGCGGCGCTTTCGTCGGAATCGACTTGGCGCATAATCGCGCCGACGTCTTGCGCGCGACGTTGGAAGGCGTCGCGTTAGGACTGCGCAACGTTCGCGAATGCCTCTTCCGCAATTCCGCGAGCGCGGATAGTATGACGGTCGTCGGCGGAGGCGCGATTAGTCCGATTTGGCGCCAAATTTACGCCGACGCTATGAAAGTTGCGATCGTCAAAACGAACGTCGATCAGAACGCCGCCGCGTTGGGCGCCGCCGCGCTTGCCGCCGTCGGAACCGGCGTCTGGAATTCCTTTGATCGCATCGACGAAATCGTTCAAGACGGCGAACGAACGGAGCCTCGCGCGGAAAACGCGGCGATTTACGACAAAGCCTACGACGATTTTTTAGCCGCGCGCGAATTGTTGGTTAATTACGCCGAGAGGCGATAACGTCCTCGACGAACTGATATTAGGGTTTTAGCGCCGTCGATTTATCGTCGGCGCGTCGTTATGCAGAGATTTTTATAAAATGTCAGAAAACGATTTTTCCAACGTGTTCATTCCCGGTTTACTCGACGTGAGCGCCGTTCAAACGACGTCGACTAAAGACGACGTGGCGTTTGTCGCGGATTTGGCGGCAAAATTTAATTGCAAGGCCGCTTTTGCGCTTTCCGGGTTCCTTCCTTTTCTCAAAGAGGAACGCGAACGGCTTGGCGGTTCCTTTTTAATCGGCGGGACGATCGGCTATCCTAGCGGTCAGACGTCGACCGCGATGAAAGTCGCGGAGGCCAAACGACTTGTCGAATTTGGCGCCGACGAAACGGACATGGTTCTCAACGTCGGATACCTCCTTTCCGGAATGTTCCAAGAGGCTCTGGACGATATTAAAGCCGTGAAGCAAGCGGTCGGCGCGACTCCCTTAAAAGTGATTATCGAAGCGCCCGTTCTTGACGCCGATAATGTGCAACGCGCCGCCGAATTGGTCGTCAAAGGGGGCGCGCAATGGGTTAAAACCGGGACGGGCTGGGCGAAAACCGGCACGACGCTGGAACATTTGCGTCTGATTCGCGAAGCGGTCGGATACGATATTAATTTGAAGGTCGCCGGCGGCGTCTCCGATTTGGCGACTATTCGTCAGATGTTGCAGTATAAAGTCGGGAGATTTGGAATCGGTCGCAAAGCGCGCGCCATTCTTGAAGAATACGCGACGTTGGAATCGACAAAATAATTTGCGATCGTCGTAATCTTGTCTTAAAAGACGCGTTCAAATAATTTAATAATTAAGGCGTTTCGGTTTGAACGATTTTGATTTTGGCGAAAGCGCGGTCTTGTCGTTCGAACGAGTTTTACTAAACGTTGTTGCTTATGGTGGTATTATGAAACTTAGATACTGGAGCGCATTAGCGTTAAGCGTCTTGACGGTTTTGTCCGTTTCAAGCGTTCTTCGCGCGCAAGACGCGCCCGCGCCGAAAGTCGTCGTTTCAATTAACGGCGAAGAGCGCGCGCCTTCCTTTGGCACGATCGCCGGCAGTTGGTTTTATCACGACGGAGCCGAGGGCGCTCAGGCTCTTTTGTTCGGTTTTCCGAAAGCGGGCGTCGAACAGACTCCGAATTATCGCATCGTCGCCGACTTGACTTCAGAGTCGTTCGTTCAAGCGTCGATTCCGCAAGAATTTGTTTCGGACGCCGTTTTTGTAAGTTGCTTGTGCAAGAACCTAGGCGACGTTCCTTGTCGCGTTTCGTGGAGTCGACCGAATGCGGCTCCGTTTGACGCGACGATCGACGAAGGACGCGTCGAAGCGAACTTCGCGCGAGAAAACGCGGGGTTAGTTTTGACGATCGCCGCGCCCGCGTTAAAAGAGGGGCAGACTTGCGCCGTTGAAATTAGCGATTTTCAGTATAAGACCGCGCCGATTAACGCGCCTTTTTCGCTCGATCCGAAACGCAAGCCGCAGTCGCTCGATCCGATCGAAACGTCGCCCGACTTCCGACCCGCGTTAGCGAACGCGCTTGTCGAATGGGATTGGAAAATGCAGGACGGTATTGGCACGGAACGCGAGCCAAATTCTTACCTGCAGGCGCTCGAACAACGTTTGCCGCAAGGGCGCGCGTTAATTGAGGACCTTCAAACGACGCTCGACGACGGTTCCTATGAAAAGTTGCTTCCTTACGACGAAAATATCGCCGCAAATTTCGAAGCGCTCGAATCGAAATTAGGCGAATACGAACAAAAGTGGAGCGAATTCGAAAAGCGTTTCGACGCGATTAAAGCGACGAACGACGAACGCGCGGCTGAAGAACTTTGGCGCGCGGTTCACGAATACAAACGCGAAATATTGCTCAACGCGCCCTATTTCCGTTTGCAGTCGCTCGTTTTCGTCAAGTACGCGCCTTCGATTATGAGTCATCAGTTGACTCAAGTTTACGGTTATACCGCGCGACCTGGCGGCGGAATTTTCCGTCTTGACGCGCCGGGCAAGTCGATGACGACGCGCGATATTACGCCGAAGAATCTGCCTCTCGGCTCTTATATGACGCCCGAAGTGAGTTACGACGGCAAAGACCTGTTTTTCTCCTATTGCGAAACGCCGACGACTCCTAAAACGTGGCGCGATCCCGACGTGATGGCGCGTCGATTCCATCTCTACAAAACGACTGTCGACGGCGGCGACGCGCGTAAGCTGACCGACGGCGATTACGACGATTTCGCGCCGATTCTTCTGCCCGACGGCGACCTAGTCTTCTGTTCGACTCGACGAGGCGGTTTCCACCGTTGCGGCGGCGGTCCTTGCTACGTCTACACGCTCGCGCGTTGCAAGGGCGACGGCTCGAACCCGTATCCGATTTCTTTCCACGAAACAAACGAATGGTTCCCGACGTTGATGCACGACGGGCGCGTTTTATATACGCGCTGGGATTACGTCGACCGCGACGCCGTTTATTATCAACAGCTTTGGTCGACGCGCCAAGACGGAACCGACGTTCGCATTTATTACGGCAACAACACGCTTAATCCGCCCGGAATGTGGGAGCCGAAGTCGATTCCCGGTTCCGAAAAAGCGATGGCGGTCGGCGGACCGCACCACGGTATGAGCGCCGGAAGCGTCGTTTTGCTCGACGTGAGCAAAGACGTCGACGGTTCCGCGCCCGTCGAACGTTTGACGCCCGAAGTTCTCTACCCCGAAGGCGAAACGCCGTTGCCTTACGCGCCGCTATTGCCCGCGCTCTTGGACTTCGACTCGCCCGCGCCGGGAGGTTGGCAAGCGACGCGCGAAGCGGACCGCGCCGACGGAACGCGCGAGCAAACGCGTTGGCCCGTCCATTGCTTTAAGTCGCCCTATCCGTTGGCTGAAAAATACTTTGTCGCTTCCTATAGTTACGACAGATTGACCGGCGAGGCGGGCGCGAACCTTCCGAACCAGTTCGGTATTTACTATTGCGACGGCTTTGGAAATCGCGAATTGATCTATCGCGACCCGAATATTTCGAGCGTTTGGGCTATTCCCGCGCGTCCGCGTCCTGTGCCGCCGGTCGTCGCGTCGATTCTCGACGAAGAGCGCAGCAAGGGCGATAATCCGACCGGCACGTTCTTCTTGCAGAACGTCTACGAAAGCTGGCCGACTGAAATTCCCGCGAAAATTAAATCTTTGCGTATCGTTCAAGTCTTGCCGAAGACGACCCCGAACGCCAATTCGCCGATGGTCGGCGCCGCGAACGCCTCGCCGGGCAAGCAGGTTTTGGGCACGGTTCCCGTCGAAGAAGACGGCTCCGCCTTCTTTGAAGCGCCCGCCAAGACCCCGATTTTGTTCCAAGCGCTCGACGAAAACGGCCGCACCGTCCAAGGCATGCGTTCGCTCGTCTATTTGCAGCCGGGCGAAACCGCCGGTTGCGTCGGTTGCCACGAAAACAGAACGGGCGCCGCGACGACCGTAAAGACGATCGCTTCAACTAAGAAGCCCGCCAAGATTCAGCCGGGTCCCGACGGCTCGAAGCCGTTGAGCTATCCGATTTTGGTTCAACCCGTCCTTGACGTCAAGTGCGTTTCTTGCCACAACGCGGAAAAGACGGAAGGCGGCGTCAACTTGACCGGCGAAATCGACGGAGCCTACACGAAGTCGTACAACGCGCTCGTCGGCTTGGCGAATTACACCGCGTGGGGACTGCCCGAAGGCAATTACGAGCCGCGAACGGAACCGAATCGATTCTGGTCGAGAACGAGCAAGTTGACAAAATTACTCGAAGACGGGCACGCCGACGTCAAATTGAACGCCGAAGAATGGGAGCGTCTCAACACGTGGCAAGACGCCAACGCCCTCTTCTACGGAACGTTCAAAGTCGAGGATCAAGCGCGTCAACAGCGCGGCGAGAGAATCGAAGGACCCGAACTCGAATGACGTTTGTTCTTAACGCGTAAAGCGTAAGATTCTAGCTCTTGAAAACAAGGACCCTCGAAACGACGACGGACGTTTCGGGGGTTTTTTGTCTTTAGCGAGATTTGACGCCCCAAAAATTGACGTCGTTTTTTTTATCGTTATACTTTCGTTAGACGCTTTTCAACAGTCGAACGAAGAACCGTTGAATTGTTGAAAGCGTTTTGTCGACTTTGGTTCGTTCCTTTTATGACTTTTGGCGCAACGAGCGACGTTATGAGACTTTTTCATATTCCGTTATTTCGAGTTTTTCCTCTATTCGTTTTTTTTGTCTTTTTTTCGGGCTTTTTGCACGCGGAAACGCCGCGCGCGAAATCTTTTACGTTTCGCGCGATTTGGTCTGATAAAACCAATCTTATTACGTCTTCCAATTACGGACCGCATCTCACGATTCTCAACAACGGCGATTATCCGAACAACGCGACGTATACGATCGACTTTCCCGAAACTGGTCGTTACGCGCTTTCCGTCTTTTATTCCGCGTTGGAACCTCGCCCTGTCGAATTGTTTTTTGACGGAAAAAAAGTCGCCGATTTTGCTTGCGGAACGACCGGCGCTTGGGACACGTCGACGGCAAAATGGGAGCCCGTCGTCGAACTTGACGCGACGCAAGGCGTTCACTCGTTTTTCATTGTACGCGCCGAGTGCGCGCCGCATATTGTCGCGTTTCGGCTCGAGCCTCTATTCGATATGAAAGCCGACTGGAAAGTTCGCGCCGCCGCCAAGCCCGACGAATTGAAATGTTTTTCCGTTTCCTCGTGGGTTCGGAGACCTGATTCTTACGAATGGTTCCACGAAGTCGCGGAAGATCGCGCGATCAAGAAGGAAAGCGGCGAAACGTTCCTCGACCATTTCGGCGCCGAAACGATCGTCGCGCTCGTTCCAGAATCGGAAATCGAACTGTCGATTCGCGAAGCGGGCGAGGTCGAATCGAACGAGATAGACCTTTGCGACGAAACGACCTATCGTCCCGGTATGTTTGGCGACGAGGCGCGTGAAGATGTCGATTTGCAAGAGCCGCGCGAGTTTGAATTTGTCGTTCGCGCGACGCGTCAAATCGGCGCGGATTCCGCCGATCCGAGTTTCTTTGCCGAGCCCGTCGATTTCGCGTTGAACGTCTCGCGTTATCGACTAGCGCTTGATAAAACGCGACGTTTGCTAACCCGTTTTACGGAAGAATTTGACGAAGAGGAAGTCGAAGCGCTTTACGGCGGCTCGTTGGACGAATTGGCGCAAACGCTCGACGAACGCTCCGATTCGCTGAACGACTGGAACGAGAAATTCCACGCGTCCGAAGTCGACGAGGCGACGAAACTTCAATTTGCGTCCGAATTTTTCAATACGATCCGCCTCTACGCGCGCCTAATTCGTTCAAATCCATTGATCGATTTTAACGATTTGCTTTTCGTCCGACGCGGCGAAGGAGACGACGGACTCCCTCTCAACTGGGCGAGCAACAGCATGCTCAATCCCAAAGCGTTCGACGATTCCCTCTGGACGTTGAAAACGCGTCCTGAAGGCGACTCGACGCTGTTAGTCGAGGAAGAAATCTTCCGACCCGAAAATCCCGCCTTTATCGGCGACGTCGAGCTTCATTACGACGCGGATCGTTTCTTATTTAGTTCGACCAACGAGACGGGGCAGTGGAACGTTTTTGAGTCGACGCTTACTCAAGACGCTTCGGGCAAATCGATCGTCGGCGCCGCCAAGGAAGTTTTGCCGCGAATTAGCGACGCGAACGCCTACGACGCTTGCTACGCGCCCGACGATTCGATTATTTACACGTCTAGCGCGTGTTTTGTCGCCGTGCCGTGCGTCAACGGCTTCACGCGCGTCACGAATACTTATCGACAATATAACGACGAAGCGAAGACGATTCGTCGTCTTACGTTCGACCAAGAACACAACTGGAGTCCCGTAATGACGGAAGACGGGCGCGTAATGTATCAACGTTGGGAATACGCCGACGTTCCTCACGCGCACGCCCGATTGACCTTCTTAATGAATCCCGACGGAACGAATCAGCAGTCTTTTTACGGCACGAACTCTTATTGGCCCAATTCGATGTTTTACTCGCGTCCCGTGCCGGGCGAGCCGTCGAAATTCTTCACGATCGTCACAGGGCATCACGGCGTGCGTCGTCAGGGCGAGCTTGTTTTGTTCGACGTCTCCAAAGGACGCAAGGAAGCGTCGGGCGCCGTGCAACGCTTCTGCGCCAAAGAACATATTGTCGCGTCGAAAACCGATCCGAAATACGACGACACGCTGATCGTCGACTGTCTTACGGCGGAAACGTATCCTCGATTTTTACATCCGTTCCCGTTGAGCGCCGATTATTGTCTTGTTTCCGCGTGTTTGTCGCCAAACGACAACTGGGGCGTCTATCTTGTCGACTCCGACGACAATATGTTGCTTCTGGCGAAGCAAAAGGGGTTCCACTGTTTTGAGCCCGTCCCGTTGCGAACGACGGAACGCCCGCCCCTTATCGCCGATCGCGTCGACGTCGAACAAGACGAAGCGACTGTTTTCATCGCCGATATTTACGAAGGGGACGGACTAAAAAACGTTCCTCGAGGAACCGTCAAAAATTTACGTCTCTTTACTTATAATTTCCTCTTTCCGAATATGGGCGGTCCGCAAGGTTGCGTCGGCGCCGAAGGACCTTGGGATATTCGCAACACGTTGGGAATCGTGCCCGTCGAACCGAACGGCTCCGCGTCCTTTAAAGTTCCGGCAAACGTTCCTATCGCGTTGCAGCCGCTCGACGAAAACGGCAAGGCGCTCCAATTAATGCGCAGTTGGTTTACGGCAATGCCCGGCGAGACGCTCTCTTGCATCGGTTGCCACGAAGATCAAAACAGCGTTTCGTCAAGTTCGCTCGACCCGACCGAAGTACAACGGCTCAAGCCGAAAGAAATCGAATACTGGCGCGGTCCGAGTCGAGGCTATTCCTTCAAAGAGGAAGTTCAGCCCGTCTTGGATCGATATTGCGTCGCGTGCCACGACGGTTCCGACAAGCCGCTCGCGTCTTTTGACTTGCGCGGCAAAGATATGATTACCGATTTTAGGAGCGCGTTCCACACGGCGACAAACGGCGGAAATTGGTCGACTAGTTACAATATGTTGCATCGCTACGTCCGCCGTCCCGGTATGGAAAGCGATTATCGTCTTCTTATGCCGACGGAGTTTAGCGCGGAAACGACCGATCTTTATCGCTTGTTGCTCAAAGGTCATTACGGCGTTAAACTTGACGCCGAGTCTTGGGATCGTATTATCACTTGGATCGATTTTAACGCGCCGTATCACGGATATTGGCACGAGCAAGGCGACGCCTCCAACGCCGCAAATTGGAACAAAAAGCGAGTCGAAATTATGAAGCTCTATGGAAGCGGCGATTTCGATTTGGAAGAAGAGAAGCCGACGACGTGGAATCCCGAAGAGGTCGCCAAGTCGTTCAAGACGTTCTATAGTTCTATGCCCGAGAATCCTTTGGCGACGTCGACGCAAAACGCTTGGCGCGACGCCTTGTCGAACGGAACGCCCGTCGACGACGGCAACGCCGCGCGCGAAAAAGCGTTGCAAGTCGCGAAGACGCCGCGCGTCCAGTTCGATTGGGCGTTCGATTCCGCCGAAGCGAAGAAACGACAGGAGGACGAAGCGGAACGACTCTTTGGCGACAGAACCAAGACGACGAAAACGCTTGAAATAGCGCCGGGCGTCGCGTTGGAATTTCAACTGATACCGTCTGGAAAGTTCTTGATGGGCGCGCAGTCCGTCGACGCTAACGGCGAGGTCGCGCAACGTTACGACGACGAAAGCGCTTGCGTCGTCGAAATCGACAAGCCGTTTTGGATTAGTTCGAAGGAGATTTCGAACGAGTTGTTCGAACGATTCGACCCGACTCACGATTCCGGCGTCGAGCCTCGGTTCGGCATGCAATTTGGCGCGCGCGGATTCTACGTGAATTCGCCGGACAAATCGGTCGTGCGCGTCTCTTGGAACGAAGCGCAAGCCTTTTGCGCTTGGCTTTCCGAAACGACGAACGCTAAGATCGGACTGCCGACCGAAGCGCGCTGGGAATACGCTTGTCGCGCCGGCACGACGACGCCCTTCTATTTTGGCGGACTTGACGACGATTTCGGAAAATTTGCAAATCTTGCCGATTTCTCTTTACGTAAAATCGTTTGCCACCCTTATTTCAAGGATATTCGTCCCCTTGAAGGTTCGAGTTACGACTACTGGACTCCGAGCGACGAACGTTTCAACGACGACGGCGTTTTACTTGAAGCGCCGGGTCGATACGAACCGAACGCGTGGGGTCTTTTCGATATGTGCGGCAACGCGGCGGAATGGACGTCAAGTCTTGCGCGTCCTTATCCTTACGACGCCGACGACGGTAGAAACGATCCGAACGCCGCCGGGTTCCGAATCGCGCGCGGCGGTTCTTGGCGCGATCTTCCGACCAACGCGCGAAGCGAATTTCGCAGTTTCTATCGACCTTGGCAAGGCGTTTACAACGTCGGATTCCGCGTTGTTTGCGAAATCGACTAACGCGTCTTTTCGCAGACGGTCGTAAAGCGCCTATTTCGACGAACGGGGCTTGTACTGAAGGTTGGGCGTCGTTATAATTGCGTCGTTCGAGGCGTTTGTTTAGCGATTTTGGGACGCGCGGTTTACGCGTTTAAACTACGCGATCGCGACGTCGCGCGTTCCTTTTGAGGGCGTTTCAAGTTTTTGAATTACGCCCTTGATTTTTAAAGAATCGGAAAGAAAGTCGCGTCGTTTTTAACCGTTAATTTTGTTTGGAGACGTTTAAAAATGAAAAAACTTAACGACGACGCCAAGCTCGGACGAACGTCCAAAGGTTCTCGACGTCGTTTTAAAGAGCTTGATTTACAAGAGGTTCAGGCGCGGTTAAAGACGATCGATCTTGCCTTGCGCATGCGCTTTTCCGACTATTCTCCCGACTTTGAAGCGTTGGCGCCCCTTGGCGCGATGTTGGATTTGGCGACGCTTAACGACGTGTTCGACAAGGCTTGTCGCGCGGAGTCGTTTCAAGATTTTTGCGCGTCCGTCGGGGTGATTTGGAGGGCTTATTCGACCCGAATTGAAAAGGAGCGCGTGGCGCCCAAAATTGTGTTGGCTCAAGCGTTCAACAATCACGTTGCGACGGTTCTCGGCAATCCGGGCAAAATTACCGCTCAATTTCTTGAAATGAGCGTGCGTCGAATCTCGCCTGAACTTGCCGACCAACTCGATTTCAAAAAAGCCAAGTCTGAACCTACGGTTTTTGTTTTTGGAAACAACGTTTCGCGAATTTGCGACCTGCTCTTTACGGTTCCCTATAAAGACGGGCGCGAAGGCGTCTTTCCTATCGTCGTTTTGATGGAACACAAGTCGGCGCCAGATCGCTACGTTACGAGACAAATGCTGATTAGTTTAGCGGCGACGCTCGATTTTACCAGTCGATATAAGGAACGGTTCCGAACGCCCGAGGGAAAGACGATTTGGCCTTTTGTCGTTCTCTTTTATACGGGCGCGAAGAAATGGAACGCCGTTCAAAACTTGCCCGACTTGTTTACGACGTCGCGACAAGAGTTAGATCGGAAATGGATTTTCAATTTGAAGTTTCTGCTCGTTTCGTTAGTCGACAAAAGACTTGTCGTTCTTCCCGAAGACGAAGAGGACAAGCGGAACGCTAAAGCGTTTGCGACGTTCGACGAGACGACGCTTCCGTCGAATTGGCTCGCTTCTTTTTTCGAAATTTTACGTCGAGCGGAACTTATGACGATTAATCCAAAGGCGACTCGCGAAGGCTGGCTCGCGGACGTGGGCGCGTCCCTGCGTCCGCTCAAAGACGTATACGACCCCGACGACGAACAAGACGCAAGAGCGCTTGACGTCGCGCTCAGTTTCGTCGGAACGATGTGCGCAAAGATGAATTTTGAAACGCCGACGCGCGAAGAATTAACGACCATTATGGCAAACGAAGGGATTGGCGGTATGATTACTACCTCAAGATTGATTTATGCGGCGGAAAGAGAAGAAGGAAAAATCGAGGGTAA
>JAZRWW010000280.1:0-2468 GCA_045599865.1 Thermoguttaceae bacterium | reverse complement strand
GTATTTTGATGCGGCTCGATTCTTACGACAAAAGTATCCGCAGACAAAGTTTCATATTTACGGTTATTTTGAACAAAGTTATCAAAAACTTGTTGAACAATTACATAATGAGAGCGTGATAATTTATCACGGCGTTGCCGTAAATATGCCTTCCGTTTACCAAGCTATGCACTGCGTGGTTCATCCGACTTATTATCCAGAGGGTATGTCTAACGTTCTTCTTGAGGCTTGCGCTAGCGCTAGACCAATTATTACAACGGACAGACCTGGTTGTCGTGAAATTATAGTCGACGGATTCAACGGATATCGGGTAAATGCGAAGGACTCGGAAGATTTGATTCGAGTTCTTGAGCGTTTTATCAATCTTCCCCTTTCGGAAAAAAGACTCCTAGGGTTAAACGCGCGAGAACGCGTGGAAGCTCGTTTTGATCGAGAAATTGTCGTTCGAAAATATATAGCGGAAATAGCGAAGGAGAATCCTGTTTCAGACGAGTCTACTTGTTGAATTTCTTCGAGTTGTTTTGGATAAGTATGTCGTACTAAATAAAGGTTGGTTATGCCTCGTGTTTCTGTGATAATGAGCGTTTTCAATCGTGAAAAGACGGTCGCTCGGGCGATCGATTCGATTTTGGCTCAGACGTTCCAAGATTTTGAGTTCATTATTTGCGACGACGGTTCTTCAGACAATTCTTTACAGATTTTGAAGGAATATGCTCAAAAGGATTTGAGGATTGTCGTTATTCAAAACGAGAAAAACCTTGGATTACCCGCTTCGTTAAATCGCAGTATTTTACTAGCCCAAAGCGAGTATGTCGCCAGAATGGACGACGACGATATTTCCTACCCGACAAGATTGCAAAAACAAGTTGATTTTCTTGACAGCCACTTGGAATACGCGCTTGTTGGTACTGGCAGAAGAACGTTTGACGAAGAGGGAGTCTGGGGGATATTCGACGGTAGCGTAGAACGATCCAAGAAAGATATATTCAAAGGAAAATGTTTTACACATCCTACTGTAATGATAAGGCGAAGCGTTTTGCTTGAAGTCGGTTGTTATACCGTTTCGAGTTGGACGCTAAAAGGTCAAGACTATGATTTATGGTGCAAAATTTATGAACAAGGTTATAAGGGATATGTTCTAGGAGAAATATTGCTTGATTATTACGAAAAGAGAGACTTTGTAAGAAATAATAGTTTAAAGAAAAGGCTCGGTTCGTTTTTGGTAGCGATGAAACATCGAAGAAAACTTCGATTGCCTTTTTATTACGATTACTATGCCGTACTAAGATTGTTGCGTTATTTTGTTCCCAGTTTCGTTATAAGAAGGCATATGTTAAAAAGTCGTAAAGGTTCGCTTTAACATAGTAAACGGACGTCATTAAAAAGAAAGCGATTTCCTAGTGTTCTCGTTCGAAAGCAAATCGGCGTCTTTGATTTTATATATTATCGTCTTTGCCGCGACGAGTCGGTGTTTAGCGAGGGCGGCAAAGGCGGAGTCGAAGTCTTCGAAAAGGTTGTATTTCATATTGGCGGTTCTCCTACCTTCGATTCTGTCGGCTTTTAGGCTTTGTGGAACAGATTTAGGGACGAATAGCCAAGTTTTTCGTGTAAGCATAGTTTTGCCATGGAATCAAATGTTTGCAGAGGGAACAAGACCTCTTTACTTCCTTATGATGAAAATCGCCAATATGGTGGGCGGATTTGAATGGTTCCTGTTTTTTCTAGCGGCGATTCCCTGTTTTTGCGTGGGTAAAGCTTTATATGATTCCCGCGACAAGTTAGATTTAAGTTTGGCGTATACTGTTTTTTTGTTTGGTTGTTTAGTTAATTCTTGGAATATAACCCGCCAATACGCCGCCGTGGGGATAACTTGTTTTGCCGTTCGATACGTTTTTTCACGTCAGTTATGGAAGTTCTTGTTGTGCTTATATTTAGCATTTTTATTCCATCCGTCGTGCATAATTATGTTAGGAGTCTACCCGTTGTGGACTAAAGAAGGACGATTACCCGCCGGTTGGAAGTTATTTTTATACTATGCGTTGGCGGTCGTTTTTGTTTTGAACATAGGTTATTGGGTAGGGAAATTACCGAGCGTTCTTGAAGAATATAACGAGTACCTATACGGCGACGATAGAGGTCGGAATAGGGACTTTTTCGTAAACTTGTTATGGTTGGCTTTGTTTGTATGTTGTAGGAAAAAACTAAGGGAAATAAATCCGCAAAACGACTATTACTTGGCGCTTTTTGGGCTGGTTTGCGTTATTGGAATTACGGGTTTTTTCTCTCCGTCTATTAAGAGAGTCGCCTTCTATTTTTCAGTATTTAGGTGTTTTTTGATCGGAGGTCTACCGCTAGCCGTCGTTCAAACGGCGTCGACGTCGCAATTTCAAAATTGTTCGCAATCCAACGTCGATTCGTTAGGAAATTCGTATGCGCGTATGGAAAGCCGCGTATCAACGATACGCAGA